>NZ_QJSN01000005.1:171928-172216 GCF_003217445.1 Staphylococcus sp. AtHG25
GGATCCAAATACTCATGTTGATTTACTTGATAAGGATAATCATGTCATTGGTTCAGGTACAACAGATAGTAATGGTCGTGTTACGATTACACCTACGGTACCTATTCCCGAAGGTAATGTAACTGCGAAAGCTTACGATAATGCGGAACACCCAAATGTCTCAACTTCTGTACCTAAAAAAGCGACGGATACGACACCTCCAGGTAGCCCAATTGTTAATACTGATTTAACTGGTAAGGCAACGACTAGAACTCCAGTTGATGTGTCTTCTGATCCGAATACTCGTAT
>NZ_QJSN01000006.1:0-121790 GCF_003217445.1 Staphylococcus sp. AtHG25
AAACTCATTAAAAGGGTATCTTTTGGTTATAGAAATTATGATAATTTGCGTAATCGAATTATTATAACTTCGCGACTATTTGCCTCAACAACAAAAAAAGAGATTAAACAACCTAAGGTTGCCTAATCTCGATATTTGGACTCATCAGTCCGATTTGACGTAGAGCCAAAATAAAATAGTCTGTGAACCTGAAATTGTCGAAATAACTCGCCGGATTGGATCTAGAGTAATTTATTTTTATCCACAAGTGCTTGATGCTTATTAAAAAGTTATTAATAGAATAGGTGTATGATAAAGGTCAGCACTCAGAACTTTAGGTGACCAATATAAAAAAATGTAATATTAAATTATGCAACTTAAAATTCAATATTAACGAGGTAGCGAATGTGATTAACATGATTGCTTAAACTTTTAAGAGGAGAATAAAAAGTGGAATTTAATATTAAAGTCACTATAGAAAAACGAGAACCATCTAAAAAAGAAATAATCATAGCCTTCTTTGAATTAATTGTAATTATTGCTGGTATTTATTATAAATTTCATTAAAAACAGGATTTCCTTTTAGGAAGTCCTGTTTTTCAGATGTTAAATTAACCCTAATAACTTATCCACATTTTCTTCGGTCGTAGCCCAACTTGTCGCAAATCTAACTACACGATGATTATCATCATATTTCTCCCAAATCGCGAACTTTACTTTTTGTTTCAATTCTTTAATCTTTTCTTCACTAAGTACAAAAAATTGTTGATTAGTAGGTGAATCAAAGTAAAGTTGATAGCCTTTTTCAAGAAATCCTTTTTTCATTTTATTAGCCATATTAATGGCATGACGGCTAATATCTAAATATAAATTATTAGTGAATAATTCCAGAAATTGTACACCTACTAAACGACCTTTAGCAAGTAAGGCACCATGTTGTTTGATTCGAGTGGTAAAGTGTTTTGGCTCATTATTTTTAGTGAAAACGATGGCTTCACCACATAGCGCACCTATTTTAGTACCACCTATATAAAAGATGTCGCAATATTTAGCAATATCTTCAAATGTTAAATCACTTTGATCGCTCATTAAACCATAGCCCAAACGCGCACCATCCATAAATAAGGGTACATTATGTTCTTTACACACGTCAGCAAGATTCTTCAATTCTTTTTTACTATATAAAGTACCGTATTCTGTAGGGTGTGAAATATAAACCATTCCTGGAAAGACCATATGTTCACGCTTAAAATCATTGTAAAACGTATCTAGATATGCATTAACTTCTTTTGGTCTAATTTTACCTTCGTGAGATGGGACAGTTAAAACTTTATGACCACTAAATTCAATAGCACCGCCCTCATGTACAGCTACGTGACCAGTGTCAGCTGAAATCACACCTTCATATGGCTCTAGTATCGAATTAATAACAACTTGATTTGTTTGCGTACCACCAACTAAGAATCGTACAGTCGCTTCTGGACACTTGATGGCTGATTTAATTTCTTCAGCTGCTTGCTTTGAAAATTGATCATCACCATAGCCAGAGGCCTGGATTAAATTGGTATCAAATAATCGTTGTAATACGTTTTCATGTGCACCTTCAAGGTAGTCATTTTCAAAAGAAATCATATAATACCCCACAATCTAAATAATTTAATTATTCTGAAAATTTAATAGAATGATTTTATTATACAATAATTTATCTCTTATGTGAATTTAATATTTTGAATATATAATTGTAAGCGTTTTAATGAAATGTAAGTTCTAGTATGAATTAATTTGCGATTTAAATGTAAAAAGACTATGATTTAAACAAATAAGTTGAATTGGAGTGTTGTAGAATGAGTAAAATCAAATTTAAAAAGATTCAAGAAAAAACACTGGATGAGTTAGAAAAAGAAATTAATATGTATCTTGAAAGTGATGAAGGAAGTCAATTTGAAGTTCTAAATATTTCAATAGACAAAATAGAAGAACGTAAATTTCCAAATAATGAAGAAGTGCTAAATGCCATTTTAATCTTAAATGCTAAGTAAATAATTTAAATTATAAAATTAAATAGGAGTATTATTTTATGAAATTCATGTTCGGCCCAGATTTGGGAACTGTTTTTACGATTTTATTAGCACTAGGCTTTGTGATAAATCTAGTACTAGCTTTTATTATCATCTTTTTAGAAAGAAATAGAAGAAGTGCGTCTTCTACATGGGCGTGGCTCTTTGTATTGTTTGTTTTACCATTAATCGGGTTTATTCTTTATTTATTTTTTGGCAGAACTGTTTCAAAAAGAAAAATGGAGAAAAATAATGGTAAGGAATTAGATACATTTAAAAGTGTTTTAAAGGATCAAGTTAAACAATTTGATGCACATAATTATCAAACTGATAATCAACAAGTAACAAAACACAGAGATTTAATTAGAATGTTATTAAACAAACAAGATGCATTTTTAACCGAAAATAATCACATTGACTTATTTACAGATGGTCATAAGCTATATGAGAAAGTCATTGAAGACATTTATAACGCTAAGAACTACATACATTTAGAGTATTATACATTTGAACTTGATGGCTTAGGTCATCGTATTCTAGATGCATTAGAAACGAAACTCAAAGAAGGGCTAGAAGTTAAAATATTATATGATGATGTAGGCTCTAAAAAAGTAAGAATGTCTAAATTTCATCACTTTGAATCATTAGGTGGTGAAGTTGAAGCGTTTTTTGCATCTAAGTTTCCACTTATCAATTTTAGAATGAATAACCGTAATCATAGAAAAATTATAGTGATTGATGGTCAAGTAGGTTACATTGGAGGGTTTAATATTGGCGATGATTATTTAGGACTTGGTAAACTAGGATATTGGAGAGATACGCATATACGTGTTGAAGGTGACGTTATAGACGCATTACAAATACGTTTTATATTAGATTGGAATTCACAAGCGCACCGCCCACAATTTGAATATGATGATAAATACTTCCCTAAAAAAAGACAGAATAAAGGGAAATCAGCGATTCAAATTGCTTCAAGTGGTCCAGCATTTGATTTACATCAGATTGAATATGGATATACTAAAATGATTATGAGTGCAAAAAAATCAATATATATGCAAAGCCCTTACTTTATTCCAGATCAATCGTATATCAATGCACTTAAAATGGCAGCGAATGCTGGCGTTGATTTACACTTGATGATTCCATGTAAACCAGATCATCCGTTTGTATATTGGGCGACATTTTCAAATGCTGCTGAATTATTAAGTAGTGGTGCGAAAATTTATACGTATCAAAATGGCTTTATTCATTCAAAAGTCATGATGATTGATGACGAAATTTGTAGTGTCGGTTCAGCTAATATGGATTATCGTAGTTTCGCTTTAAACTTTGAGGTAAATGCTTTTATTTATGATAAAGAAATCGCTAAAAAGATCAGAGCAGCATACGAAGAAGATATTAAAAAATCAAAACTATTAACTTTAGAGGAATACAAGAAACGTTCGCTTTCAATTAAAGTTAAAGAAGATATTGCAAAATTAGTATCACCAATTTTATAGCATTAAGAATCTATTTATAATAGTTAAAAATTATGAGATTAAGCAATTTAAAGTTGCTTAATCTCTTTTTTGCTACCTCGTCGTAGTTAATATGACAAATGTCATATTAAAATCGTGACAATTTGAACTAATTTTAATTTCGATAAAAAGATAAAGTAGATATATAAATTAAAAGGACGTGAGGTCGTTATGATATATATAAATCAATTAAAGAAATCGTTTGGTAAAAAGACAGTTTTGAATAATATCTCATTAGATATCGAGGAAGGAAAGTGTACTGCATTAATCGGAAAAAATGGTGCAGGAAAGTCCACTTTAATAGATATACTTATTGGTCATAAGCATGCGAATAGTGGAACAGTCGAAGATAAACTTAATTTAATATCCTCAAATAATATGGGCATATTATTTCAAACTACGAATTTACCTAAGCTCATTAAAGTAAAAGAACTATATCATTTATATCAACAATTATATACCAATCCTATGACATCTAATGAGTTTCAAAAATTAACTCAATTTTCTAATCTTCAATTGGAACAATATGCTAATAAATTATCAGGAGGTCAAAAGAGATTATTAGACTTTGTTCTAACTTTAATAGGCAAACCTCAATTTTTAATATTAGATGAACCAACAACGTCAATGGATATTGAAACAAGAGAACACTTTTGGAATCTAATTGAGCAACTTAAAGAAGATGGTATAACTATACTTTACACCTCTCATTATATTGAAGAAGTCGAAAGAATGGCTGATAAAGTTGTCTATTTAGAACAAGGAAGTATCAAAATTAATGATACACCACATAATATCTTGTTTAGCCAAAATAATTCAATTATTGAAATAATGACCTTTACGGAAGAACAATATCAAATACTTTCAGAAACATATGATATAGAAATTACGAATGGTAATCTAAAAATTCAAACAGAAAATGTTGAAGAAATTATTACAAATCTAATTAAAATAAATGTAGATTTAAATCAAGTCACAATTTATAAAAAATCTTTATTGGAACTCATGTTTTCAAAAGAAGAAAGAGTGGTGCAATAGACTATGACGAATATCATAACGTTACTTGATATTGAATACAAATTATTATTTCGACGCAAATTATCATCATTTATGGCTTTTATTTTTCCTTTGGCATTCTATTTATTGTTTACATCATTAATTGATATGCCAGCAGATGCGAAAAAAGTATTTTACAAAGAGTATATGTATAGTATGACGGTATTCAGTTTAATGGGATTTTGTCTGATGCAATATCCATTAGAAATAATCGAGGAAAGAAACAGTGGTTGGTATAAAAGATTAATTTCTACACCAATCACAGTATTAAATTATTATTTAGCTAAAATTATTAAAACAATGACTTTATTTTTATCTTCAATATTGCTTTTATTCAGCGTAGCACACTTCTATAAAGGGGTAGATCTAAGTGCAAGTGAATGGATTTTATCTGGTGTTTCTTTATGGTTAGGTGCTAGCATGTTTTTGACATTAGGTTTAATCATTACACAATTTAATGAGACACAGAAAGCAAGTAGCGTAGCTAATCTGTTTAATATTGTATTAGCCATTATTGGTGGATTGTGGTTCCCTGTTAGTACATTTCCTGATTGGATGCAAACAATTGCTAAACTAACACCAACGTATCATTTACGTCATTTAGCGCTTGAACTAGGTAAAGGTAATGGTTTTAATATCCAATCGTTCGTTATATTAGGTATTTATAGCATTATTTTCTTAATTATTGCATTATTAATTAATAAGAGAAAAGAGGTGGAATAAATGAAGCGTAGTTTAGGCGCTAAAATGGGAGAGATTTCATCTTTAATTTACTTAATATTTCCTTACTATGGTTTGTATTTAACATGGCAAGATGATAGCTTTTTATTTAATTTACTTATTGTAATCATTTTTACATTTGCTTATGCTAGTTTAATTCTTTTTCATGAAACATTAAGTCATCGTATTAATTTAATCTTATTTGGTATTCATTTTTTAGCGATTATTTATTTTGTATATGCATACAATCCAGCATTGAGTTTATTTTTCTTCTTTAGTGCATTTGCTATACCATTTTTATTTAAAAAGGGAGTAAAATCAAAAGAGTTTATGTTATTAATAAGTTCAATGATTACATGTATCATCATAACGATTATACAAACGAATCACTTTTATGTCGTGAGTATTATTATTTATTATATTGTTATTTTGGCAATATTATTTGGTAATTTTAAACTAATGAAAGAGAGACAATATCGTCAACAAATTGAAGAAAAAAATAAATATATTAATATTTTGATTGCGGAACAAGAACGTAATCGAATAGGTCAAGACTTACATGACACGTTAGGACATGTATTTGCAAGTTTGAGTGTCAAATCAGAATTAGCTGCAAAACTAATCGATAAAGATCCGCAAGCAGCTAAGAAAGAAATATTAAATATAAACGAAATTTCGAAAGATACATTAGATAAAGTAAGACATATTATTGAAAATTTGAAAGTTCAAACTTTTGAAGAAGAAATTCAATCTATAGAACAAATCTTAAAGGATGCAAATATTCACTTTAACTTTGAAAATATAAGAGGTGCGAGTTCCCTCAACCCAACTAAACAGACGATATTATCAATGATACTTAGAGAAGCGGTTAACAATGTAATTAAGCACGCGGAAGCCTCTGAAATTAATGGGAAAATAGAAAGTTACGATAATGGTATTAAATTAATCATTAGTGACAACGGTATAGGTCTGAAACAACCTAGCGAAGTAAAATTAAAGAGTATTAACGATAGGGTAGCGTTATTGAGTGGCACAGTTAATATCACTTCTAAACAGGGTACGACTATCGATATTATGATTCCGAGAGAAGGTATACAATGATTTCAATAGTAATTGCAGAAGATCAAAATATGTTGCGTAAAGCAATGATACAATTAATTGAATTTCACGACGATTTAAAAGTGATAGATGATTTTGATAATGGTATTGACGCATTACAATCTATTAATAGTCAACAGCCTGACATTGCTATTTTAGATATTGAGATACCAGGAATTACGGGCTTAGAAGTACTATCGCAATTAAGAGAAAATAAAATTAATACAAAAGTGATTATTGTCACGACTTTTAAAAGGCCTGGTTATTTTGAAAGAGCTGTTGCAAACGATGTTGATGCCTATGTGTTAAAAGAACGATCGGTTGATGATTTAGTTGCAACCATCCATAAAGTTTTAAATGGCGAAAAAGAATATAGTACGACTTTAATGACATCTTTGTTTAAAGAGGCTAATCCATTAACGCATAAAGAACAAGTCGTGTTACGTGAAATAGGAGAAGGATTAAGTAATAAAGAAATCGCTGATAAACTCTATCTTTCAAACGGTACGGTAAGAAATTACACGTCTAATATAATTGATAAACTTGAAGCGGAGAACCGCTTTGATGCTTGGAGAAAAGCGAATGATAAAGGATGGATATAGAATTTAATTATGCATATAGTCATGTATAAAGGTCAGAACATCAGTTTGCTCTTGGGAGCATGGATTCCAAGAACGTTAATACTTTAAGTTCTGACCTTTTGCTTACTTTTAACCTAATTATTTAAAGATTAAGAAGTATCTTTACAAACATATTAATTATCTCTTTTTTGAGTTTCTAGATTGTCAACATGAGTGGCTAATAACCGTAACACTTGAGCAACTTTATCTGGAGGTGTATCTTTCGCCAAAGTATGTTCGAATACATGGCCATTTTGTGTTTGTACTTTATAAATTAGACCGTGATTATCTATAATTACGTCTAGAATTTCCATAAAACCACCTCGCTAATTGTTTGATGGTAAGGCTTTTTGATAATTAAAATTGTGATAAATTAATCAATTTTTTTAAATTAATTTTATACATTTAAGGTATTTCTTATACATACCACAATATCTAGAAATTAATCTTAAATATAAAAAATGTGGAAGCGAGAAAGAATTCAATTTGAATTCTTTCTCGCTCCCAATTTACTTTGCTTGTAAAATTTCTATTAAGATTTTCTAATAGAGCTACTTGTTCTTTCTCTTGCGAATTATAGATTGAATGATATAAACAATAAATCCTACTAAGACTCCTAATAATAAAGCTACTACGACAGAGACAATAATAGGTAACTTATAGACAATTTGTAGTATTACACCGACAATTATGGCTATAATTACGGCTATAACTGTCACTAAATTTTCATTTTTCTCAGACATTGATGTCACTCCTAACGCATTTATTATAGCATGATAAGATTAATAATTTCACTTTTTTCGAGTACAGTGGATACTAACATCGTCTAACTAAAACAAGTTGTCATTGACGATTAATTTTAATTTATATATGATATTTATTATTGAAATAAAAAGCGTAGGTGACATCTTTGAACTCGAAAAAATCATTAAGTATCATCGTTTTAGCTGTTTTAGTGGTAGGCGTTTTAGCCTTTCAATTTATGAATCATACAGGACCTTTTAAAAATAATGGTTCTCAATCATCAAACAGTACTAACATTAAGGGTAAAGAAAAAGTACATGTAGACCGAGTAGTAGATGGTGATACCTTTGTTGCTACAAATAGTGAAGGAAAAGAAATTAAAGTTAGACTTATAGGTATAGATACACCAGAAACAGTTAAACCTAACACACCAGTTCAACCATATGGTAAAGAAGCATCTAATTATAGTAAACAACACTTAAATGGGAAAGATGTATATTTAGAATATGACAAAGAAAAAGAAGATAGATATGGTCGGACACTTGCATATGTGTGGCTAGATGAGAACACTATGTACAACGAAGAATTAGTAAAAAATGGATTAGCACGTGAAAAGTACTTCTCACCGAATGGCAAATATCGTCATCTTTTTGAAAAAGATGAACAACAAGCTAAAAAAGATAAAGTGAATTTATGGAGTTAAAAAATAAGCGATTGACACGTGTATCTGTATCTAGATTCACTGTCAATCGCTTATTATGTGCATTAATTATTAAAGCTGTTTACGATTTTGGTAACTTGGTCTTCATAAAGTGGATGTTTAGATAAATCAATCGCATTTTTGATTACCGCTTCAAGTGATGATTTAGTTGAAACGGTGTCTACATATTGAGCTCTTTCCTCTGAACCCTCAATGATATTTACGCTACCATCGCTAAAGTAAACGACTCCGATGCTTTGTACTTTATGATTAAAATGATTTTCAATTCCGTCTTTTAAAACTTTTGAATTAATCGCTGCTTGTTCATATGGATCATGATCATAAAACTCATAAATCACACGATTATTTTGAATTTTTTCGACGAAAGTATAAATTTCACTGCGTGGTGAATCAAACTGACTGTGATATTGTTTACTTACATAATGACCGACAATCTGATTTACATCATTTGTGTCAATTTGCATATCGTCGTCTACTGGTGCATCAAAATGGTAAAACGTTTTTTGTTTCCAGTTTTTGACGTCAATATTGATTAAGCCAACATCTGAAACGACAATGTAATCGAATGTTCTAGCGTATTCAAAAAAAGGATGTTTTGTAGCTAAATTACTTGTCGTTATAATATCGTAATACTTTAACTTGCCTTCGTCTTTATACTTTTCAAGAATGCTAGTTAAAACGTGTTTCGCGTTGCGCTTTGCATGTGAACTTACATCATTATTAGAACTAAGCATTTGATTTTTAAGTTCTAAATTTTCATTGCTAAGCGTCGCATTCTTAGTTACCATCTGATTTCTTGCGTACACTTCTGTATCAACTCTATCTTGCATGTAACGTTGATTTAAGATGAACGCCAAAATAAGTATAACGATGATAACAATTAAGATAATTGTTAATGTCATAATTCATCACCTATGTTCGAATTTTAATTTTATATCACTCAATATATTTGAAAGTAATAACGTGAGCGATATGAAATAACATATAAATTATATCTATTATAATTGCGTAGTTCAACAAAATGTAAATTAAGTTAAATTACTAAAATAATAAATATTACCTAATATTAGCAATTTTATTATTTTGTTTAACATCAAATTTAGCAATACTTCACAATTAGTAAATTGAAATCAGAAATAAGGATATGTATAATTAATGTATGAAAGCGTTTCCTTTGGAGGTAGTAATATGGAACATCAACAACATGTAGAAGAGCTAGTTAAAATATTAAAAAATGAATGTCGTACTTCATTCAAATTTCATGGGGAAGTCGCAATGCAGCTATTTTTAAGTGATAATTTTATTCTACCTTCTAGAGTCGACATATGCGTAGAACGTAAACAACTAGTTGAAGTATTAAAAGTAATTCCGTCCACGTATCATTTAAATTATTATGATAAAAATAATAATTTAATGAATCGAGATCAATTAAGTGTATCCGAAATTGCACACATAGATATTACTTTTAACGAGAAATTATTAATAAATATCTTTATTTATGATGTCGTAAATGAAGAGTGGATATTTAGATTAGATAGTAATATTAGAATTCCTAAGAATAGTATTTATTTTCATTCGCTGACATGGGGAGTAGATTATATTAAACCAGAAATCGTGCTAATGTACGACTTATTGGATAATCAAAATTACCATCAATTACCTAATTATAAAAAGGTTTTAGACTCATTAAGTTATTATCAATTTGTTATATTAAAAGTTGTCGTAGGGGAGCAACGAATCAATGAGGCATTAGCTCATAACAAATTATAAAGAAGCATCTAATATTTAAGTGGAATGTACAAAACATGACTACTTAAATACCAGATGCTTTTTAATTATGCTTGCTTATTTAGATTTTTCAAACAAATGCCATGATAACAATATTCATATGTAGATAAAACAGCCTTGTCTGCATCTTCAATTGAAATACCGAACATCATTGATATTTCAGACGAGCCTTGGTTGATCATTTTTAAATTGATTTTAGACTCTGCTAACGCATGTGTAATAGTGTTAGCAGTACCGATTGCTTTATACATTCCTTCACCAACAATCATTAAAATCGCTAAGTCGTGTTCAATACTTAATTCATCAACATCGCAACGTTTACGTATAGCGTTAAGTACATCTTTTTCTTTACCTTTTAATTGATGTGTTCGAAGGATGATACTAATACTATCAATACCTGAAGGCATATGGTCGAAAGAAATATTGTAATCTTCTAATATTTCAAGAATTTTACGTGTGAAGCCGACCTGTCTATTCATTAGATATTTTTTAATATTAATAACACTAAATCCTTTATCACAGCTTATACCTATAATGACATTTTTATCACTTACATCTCTATCATGGCGTATAAATGTACCTTTATCTTGAGGAAGATTTGTATTTTTAATAACCACTGGAATTCTGTGTTTATAGAGTGGCTGCAATGCTTCATCATGGAAGACGCCAAACCCAGCATATGAAAGTTCTCGCATTTCACGATATGTAATTTCTTCAATAAGATCCGGATTGTTAATTATATTAGGGTTTGCCTTATAAATACCTGATACATCAGTGAAGTTTTCATATAAAGACGCTCTAATTCCTCTAGCGATAATTGCACCTGTAATGTCAGAACCACCTCTTGGGAACGTAACGACATAATCATTTTTAGAAACGCCAAAGAATCCTGGGATAATAATTTTACCTTCAATATCTTTTAATTTACTAATCTTCTCATAAGCTTCTTCCAAGATTTGAGCTTGTTGCGGTAAATCTGTAACTAGAATACCTGCATCTTTTGGAGAAAGGTATGTCGTTTTAAAACCTTGTGAATCATTATAAGTTGCAATTAATTGCGCATTAAAATTTTCACCACAAGAAAGAATTGCATCGTATAATCTTAAAGGCTTATCTTTTAAAGTTGAAATAATCTCTTCTAAAGTGTCATCAATTACTTTTAATAATGAATCATCTATATCAAGTTCATGTAAAATATCTGCATAACGTTGAATAATTTCTTTCTTTTTATCTTGATAATTAAGATTATTCATTACTTTTTCATATAATCGAACTAGAAGATCGGTCGTTTTAACATCATCTTTGTGTCTTTTGCCTGGTGCAGAAACAATAATAATTTTACGATCTGAATCGCTATTAACGATATCTAGGACTTTTTTGATTTGTGTTACATTTGAAACTGAACTACCGCCGAATTTTGCCACTTTCATATACCTAATCAACCTTTCTAAAAAATCAGAAAATTCTATTTAATTTTCTGATACCACATGATAATATAAAGCTAAGTATTTACATTTTATGCTAAAAAGTCCTATCAATTTAATATGGTTTAATAGTATACTAAAATAAAGTATATTTCAATAAAACAATTGTATTTCTCAGTTATACAAATGGGGGAAGATAAAATATGAAAGAATTAAATATTGCTTTGCTTGGTTTAGGAACAGTGGGATCAGGTGTAGTTAAAATAATTGAAGAAAATCGACAACAAATTATAGATACATTAAACAAAGATATTGTTATAAAGCATATTTTAGTGCGTGATAAATCTAAGAAAAGACCTATAAATATTAGTCGATATCATTTAACTGAAGATGTTAATGAAATTTTAAATGATGATTCTATCGATATCGTCATTGAAGTAATGGGTGGCATTGAACCTACTGTCGATTGGTTAAGAGATGCTTTGAAAAGCGGTAAACATGTAATTACTGCAAACAAAGATTTATTAGCCGTACATTTGAAGCTACTAGAAGATTTAGCTGAGGAAAAGGGACTTGCGTTGAAATTCGAAGCGAGTGTTGCCGGTGGTATCCCTATAGTAAATGCTATTAATAATGGATTAAATGCTAATAACATTTCTAAATTTATGGGAATACTAAATGGTACATCTAACTTCATCTTATCTAAAATGACACGTGAACAAACAACGTTTGAAGATGCTCTTGATGAAGCGCAAAGGCTAGGTTTTGCTGAGGCAGATCCGACTGATGACGTAGAAGGTATTGATGCAGCACGTAAAGTTGTTATCACTTCTTATTTATCATTTAACCAAGTCATTAAATTAAATGATGTTAAAGTTCGTGGTATAAGTCAGACAACTTTATCTGATATCAATGTCGCGGACAAATTAGGTTATAAAATTAAATTGATTGGTAAGGGAACTTATCAAAATAGTAAAGTAAACGCATCAGTCGAACCAACATTAATACATAAATCCCATCAACTAGCTACAGTTGAAGATGAATATAATGCAATCTATGTCGTAGGCGATGCAGTGGGCGATACAATGTTCTATGGGAAAGGTGCAGGTAGCTTAGCTACTGGAAGTGCTGTTGTAAGTGATTTACTAAATGTGGCATTATTCTTTGAATCAAATACGCATACATTACCACCTCATTTTGAATTGAAAACCGATGCAACTCGCGAAATTATGGATACGGAAGATGTCATAGCTATTCAAGAGAAGTTAAACTATTATGTTGTTCTTAATAGTGACTTATCAAAAGAAAAATTTGAATCATTATTGAAAGAAACGTTACCTTTCCATAAATCACTACAGGTTGAACAACGTGATGAACAAACGTATGGTGTAGTTATTATAGGTTTAGATCAGTCACCAGAGGACGTTTTAAGTAAAGCTGATTTTAATATCGAGAAAATTTATCCAGTTGAAGGGGTTTAATGTTTATGAAAAGATGGCAAGGTTTAGTTGAAGAGTTTAAAGAATATTTACCAGTTAACAGCGACACACCAAAGTTAACATTAAATGAAGGACATACTCCATTAATTCATTGTGAGAACTTGTCTAAGATGTTGGATATTGATTTATATGTAAAATATGAAGGTGCAAATCCTACAGGTTCTTTTAAAGATAGAGGAATGGTCATGGCTGTTACTAAAGCAAAAGAACAAGGAAAAAAAGTAGTTATCTGTGCATCTACTGGTAATACATCAGCTTCAGCAGCTGCATATGCTGCACGAGCTGGATTAAAATCAATAGTAGTTATTCCAGAGGGTAAGATTGCACTCGGTAAATTATCGCAAGCTGTTATGTATGGTGCTGAAATTGTTTCTATTGAAGGAAACTTTGATGAGGCTTTAGAGATTGTTAAGGAAATTGCTAAAAATGATGAAGAAATTGAGTTAGTTAATTCAGTGAATCCATATCGTATTGAAGGACAAAAAACGGGTGCATTTGAAATTGTTGAACAATTGGAACAAGCTCCAGACGTACTCGCAATTCCAGTTGGAAACGCAGGCAATATTACTGCTTATTGGAAAGGTTTTAAAGAATACCATGAGAAAAAGGGTAGTCAATTACCTCGATTATTTGGCTTCCAAGCAGAAGGTGCGTCACCAATTGTTCAAAATAAAGTGATTAAAAATCCTGAGACAATTGCTACAGCTATTCGAATTGGTAATCCAGCTAGTTGGACTAAAGCTACGAATGCGTTAGACGAATCTAATGGATTGATTGATAGCGTTACTGATGAAGAAATTTTAGAAGCTTATCAATTAATGACTTCTAAAGAAGGGGTATTTAGCGAACCAGCTAGTAACGCCTCAATTGCAGGTCTGATTAAATTACATCGAGTAGGACAATTACCTAAAGGCAAAAAAATAGTAGCTATTTTAACTGGTAATGGATTAAAAGATCCTGATACTGCTATTTCAATATTAGATAACCCTATTCAACCGCTTCCTAACGATAAATCAAGTATTATTGATTACATTAAAGGAGCTTTGTAAAAATGACTGAACAGTTGCACTTAAAGATACCAGCGTCTACTGCTAATTTAGGCGTTGGTTTCGACTCGATAGGTATGGCTTTAGATAAATATTTACATCTTTATGTGAAACGAATTGAAGGGGAAAAATGGGAATTTACATATTTAAACTCCGAATTAGATTCACTTCCTAAGAACAAAGACAATTATGTTTTTAAAGTGGCTCAGCAGGTTGCATCTAAATATAATGTAGAATTACCTAGTTTAAGTGTTGAAATGCGAAGTGATATACCATTAGCTAGAGGTTTAGGTTCATCGGCATCTGCATTGGTAGGCGCTTTATACATTGCAAATTATTTTGGCAATATTCAGCTTTCTAAATATGAATTACTTCAATTAGCTACAGAAATAGAAGGTCATCCAGATAATGTTGCACCTACAATTTATGGTGGCTTATTAGCAGGCTTCTATAATCCAGATACAAAAGAAACGAATGTAGCACATATTGATGTGCCTGATGTTGATATAATTCTAACTATACCTCCATATGAATTAAAGACTGAAGATTCTCGTAACGTTTTACCTGATCAATTTTCTCATAAGTGCGCGGTTCAAAGTAGTGCAATAAGTAATACGATGCTGTGTGCATTAATTCAACATAATTATGAACTTGCTGGGAAAATGATGTCACAGGATGGCTTCCACGAGCCATATCGCCAACATTTAATATCTGAATTTAAAGAGGTTAAAACTATAGCTCAACAATATGGTGCATATGCGACAGTAATTAGCGGTGCAGGGCCTACCATATTAACAATGAGTCCTAAGGAGAAGAGTGGTCAATTAGTTAGAACGTTAAGACAAGCCGTTACAACATGTCATTCAGAATTAGCAACAATCAATGAAATTGGCGTTGTTGAAGAAATTGTGTATCCTTCATAAAATTTATTGTAAAATATAAACGAGTAAATTTTGAAAGGAGTACACTTCAGATATGAGTAATTATAAAATGATCGTTATGGACATGGACGATACTTTAATTAATAGTGAGAATAAAGTAAGTAAAGAAACTAAAAATTACTTGATAGATATTCAAAATCAAGGCTATAAAGTAGTGTTAGCTTCAGGAAGACCAACTGAAGGTATGCTACCAATTGCAAAAGAATTACAATTAGATATCCATGATAGTTATATCATCAGTTACAACGGCGGTAAAACGATCAAAGTAGCAACAGAAGAAGTAGAAGTGAGTCAAAGTGTATCTAAGAAGAATTTTGACCTTATTGTGGATTTTTGTCGTGAACATAACTTTTTAATCTTGACATATCAAGATGGATATATTATCCATGATGGTGATCATGAATATCGAGATATTGAATCAAAACTTACTGGGCTACCTATGAAACGTGTAGATGATATTAAAGCTTATATTAACGATAGCGTTCCAAAAGCAATGGGAGTTGATTATGCAACAAATATTGCTAAAGTACGTGATGATATGCATGGAAGTTTTAATTCAGAAATCGATGTAACAACAAGTAAACCATTCTTTTTAGAATTTATGGCAAAGGATGTTTCAAAAGGTAATGCGATTAAAGCATTATGTGAAAAATTAAATGTATCATTATCTGAAGTGATTTGTTTTGGTGATAGTTTAAATGATCAATCAATGTTTGAAGTAGTGGGTTGTGCTATCGCGATGGGAAATGCAAATGAGGAACTGAAGGCTATTGCAGACAAAATAACGTTAGATAACGATTCTAATGGTATTCCCGCAGCTTTAAAAACACTTTTGTAATACAAAATAAGGCATGAGAATACGAATGTTGTTTATTTCATCATAATTACCATGATGAATGATTCATTCGACCTCATGCCTTTTTATTATTTAGCAGTATGTGTCCATTCGTGCTTTCCTTTTGAACGTTTTACATAAGCGTAAACTTGATCAGCAGCATAATCTAAATTTGTATACACTGTAATTGTAAATGCAGACTGGTTTTCACTGAAAGGTTCAGTACTAAATACATCTTTTAAATGTGTAAATAAATTTTCCATTTGGTCATGTTCAAGACTAGGGTACTCTCTTAATGTACGTTTTAGTAATTGACCATTTTTTTCTTCTAGAGATTGTACAACTATAACGAAACGTTCTTCACTCTTAATGACATCATCAAATAAGTTTGTTTGACCAACCATCTTGCTTTCACCTCTAAGTCATTATCTTTACTACTATTATACTAGATAACTGTTTTTTCGAAAATATCAATATGTTGAAACCAAAAATGCGAGTCACTAAAAAGGATTTACTATACTTTCAGTGCTCGCATTTAATTATTTAATTATTTTTATGATAATGATGTGGTGTGATATCCATATCATTTAATTTAACGAACTTCGTTTTTCTTATTAATTTATGAGCTAAGAAAATGAGCCCTAAAATAATGATAGGTAAAATGTTAACGAAAAATTTACCTATATTACCATCGAATAAATCTCCAATTGAATTACCAAAGTATAAGAAAATTAAAGTTGCAAATACTAAAATTGGTCCAAGAGGGTACAATGGTGATTTATAAGGTAAAAGTTGATTGATATCTTGACCTTGACGTTTAATGGCTTTACGCAATCTTACTTGTGCCCATGAACTAGCTGCCCAAACAATGATTACCAATGAACCAATAATATTTAACAAACTAAAAACAGCATTTGAATAAAAATTAGCAATTATAATAATCGCTACAATCAGAATATATGTTGTAACTAATGCTCTTAAAGGTAATTTAGATTTATCGTTTAGCTTACTTAAGAATTTAGGTGCCTGTTTTTCATCACTTAAAGAGAACAACATTCTACTAGTAGTATAAACACCTGAGTTTGTCGCAGATAATAATGATGTCAATATAACAGCGTTAATAACAGAAGCGGCAAAAGCAACACCAATTCTATCAAATACAATTGTGAAAGGACTTTGTGTAACAGATTCATTCTCATTTAACAATAATGGGTCAGTATAAGGAATGATAGCTGCAATAACACCAATTGATAATACATAGAATAATAAAATTCTCCAAAAAACTTGTTTAACAGCTTTAGGCATTGTTTTTTCTGGATTATCAGATTCTCCAGCAGTCACTGCTACAACTTCAGTACCGCCAACTGAGAATCCTGCAACGAGTAAAACACCTAAGAAACCAGATAAACCACCCACGAATGGTGCCTCACCTTTAGTATAATTTTCAAAGCCATAAGAATGGCCACCTAATATACCGAAGATCATCAAGAAACCAACAATAATAAATATAATAATAGTTACAACCTTAATTAGTGATAACCAAAATTCAGTTTCTCCAAAAGCTTTAACCGTGAAGATGTTTAATAAAAATACAATAGTGATAAAGATTAAACTCCAAGTAAGTGGACTAAAGAATTTAAATACATCCCAATAATACAATACGTTTGAAGCAACCATAACATCTACACTGGAAACTAGTGTCCACATAATGTAATATAACCATCCCATTGTAAAACCTAGAGAAGGGTCTACAAATCGCGTTGCGTATGAACTGAATGATCCTGAAACTGGATAAAATGTTGCCAACTCTCCAATTGAAGACATTAAAAAGTAAAGCATTATGCCAATTAATAAATAGGCTAATATAGCGCCCCCAGGACCAGCTTGAGCAACAACACTACCTGTTGCTACAAAGAGCCCTGTACCAATTGCGCCACCTATAGCAATCATAGATATGTGTCTTGAGTTAAGACCTCTTTTCATATTGTTATCTTCCATATGATGTCTCCTAATTCTAAAATTTAAATATACAAACCATTTTAATCTTTTTGGGGACAGTATTCAATAACTTTTAAACAATTTAGCTTGAAAATTTTAAATTTTCTGATACTTTGCAGGTTTTTTTAAAAAAATGCTTTAATTATAGGGGTTATGGCTTTAATTATAGTAGATTCTAAATTATAATAATTATAAATAAGTGGAAGGAGAATTAACTATGGCGAAAGATGATAAAAGATTAACTGGTTTGTTTGGGCACCCTGTTTCAGATAGAGAAAATAGTATGACAGCTGGTCCGAGAGGTCCATTATTAATGCAAGATGTATACTTTTTAGAACAAATGTCTCATTTTGATCGTGAAGTAATTCCTGAACGTCGTATGCACGCTAAAGGTTCAGGTGCATTTGGTACATTTACAGTAACAAATGATATTACGAAATATACAAATGCTAAAATTTTTTCAGAAGTAGGTAAACAAACAGAAATGTTTGCACGATTTTCAACAGTTGCCGGTGAACGTGGGGCAGCTGACTTAGAGAGAGATATCCGTGGATTTGCACTTAAATTCTATACAGAAGAAGGTAACTGGGACTTAGTAGGTAACAACACACCCGTGTTCTTCTTTAGAGATCCTAAGTTGTTTGTTAGTTTAAACCGTGCTGTTAAAAGAGACCCACGTACTAATATGAGAAGTCCTCAAAATAACTGGGATTTCTGGACTGGCGTACCAGAGGCACTTCACCAAGTTACAATTTTAATGTCAGATAGAGGTATGCCAAAAGACTTCCGTCATATGCATGGCTTCGGTTCACATACGTATTCTATGTACAATGACGAGGGTGAACGTGTTTGGGTTAAATATCATTTCAGAACTCAACAGGGCATCGAAAACTACACAGATGATGAAGCGGCTGAAATTGTAGGTCAAGATAGAGAATCATCACAACGTGACCTATACGATGCAATTGAAAATGGCAATTATCCAAAATGGAAAATGTATATCCAAGTTATGACTGAGGAGCAAGCTAAAAATCATCCAGATAATCCGTTTGATTTAACTAAAGTTTGGTATAAAGGTGATTTCCCATTAATTGAAGTGGGTGAATTTGAGCTAAATAGAAACCCAGAGAATTATTTCATGGATGTTGAACAAGCTGCTTTCGCTCCAACAAACATTATTCCTGGTCTAGACTTCTCACCAGATAAAATGTTACAAGGACGTCTATTCTCATATGGTGATGCGCAACGTTATAGATTAGGTGTCAATCATTGGCAAATTCCTGTTAACCAACCTAAAGGTGTTGGCATTGAAAATATGTGTCCATTCAGTCGTGATGGTCAAATGAGATTCCTTGATGGAAATCAAGGTGGTGGACCTCATTATTATCCAAATAATAAAGGTGTTTACCAATCACAACCTGAATATAAAAAACCAGCATTCCCAGTAGATGGAGACGGTTATGAGTACAATCAAAGACAAGATGATGATAATTACTTTGAACAACCTGGTAAATTATTCCGTTTACAATCTGATGATGCCAAAGAAAGAATCTTTACTAACACAGCAAATGCGATGGATGGTGTGAGTGAAGACGTTAAACATAGACACATTCGTCATTGTTATAAAGCTGATCCAGAATATGGTAAAGGTGTTGCCAAAGCATTAGAAATCGATATTAATGATGTTGATTTAGAAGGTACTAACGACGAAACTTACGAGAATTTTAAATAGTACTAAAAAATTAGATTGCGTTGAGCATTTTAATATGGTAAAATTTTAAATCGTAAGTATTCCTAGTTAAATGAGAAAGGATGTTAATTATGCGCGTTAATGTAACATTAGCTTGCACAGAATGTGGCGATCGTAATTATATTACTACTAAAAATAAACGTAATAATCCTGAGCGTATTGAAATGAAAAAATATTGCCCAAGATTAAATAAATACACGCTACACCGTGAAACTAAATAATCTCTTATCTTTTAAATACGACATTAAAGATAAAGTAAGAACTTGCCGAAGTATAATAATCTTATACTTCGGTTTTTTAATTATTTAAATGAAATTAAGTCATCAGCCTTGTAAATTTAAAATCATGTGTTATTATATAAAACGTAATTATTACGATTTAAAAATAACAGGAGTGATATATATGGCAAAAAAATCTAAAATTGCTAAAGAAATGAAAAGAGAAAAATTAGTTAATCAATATTATGAATTACGCAAAGAATTAAAAGCTAAAGGAGATTATGAGGCATTACGTAAGTTGCCACGTGATTCTTCACCAACGCGTTTAACTCGCAGATGTAAAGTAACAGGACGTCCAAGAGGTGTATTAAGAAAATTTGAAATGTCTAGAATTGCTTTTAGAGAACATGCACACAAAGGACAAATCCCGGGCGTTAAAAAATCAAGTTGGTAAAATACAAATCTAGTACTTTAGTCCATTTACAAGACAATTAAAAAATTGTAAAGTATATAAGGGTGAGAAAATGAATGATTTTTATATTTAATATACTAAACGTTCGTTTTTACTTAATAAATATGATTGTATAGGGGCTAAAAAGTATGAAAATTTTTGATTATGAAGATATTCAATTAATTCCAAATAAATGTATAGTTGAAAGTCGTTCGGAATGTGATACAACTGTTCAATTTGGACCTAAAACGTTTAAGTTACCTGTTGTGCCAGCGAATATGCAAACTGTTATGAGTGAAGAATTAGCGCATTGGTTCGCTAAAAATGATTATTTTTATATTATGCATCGATTTGACGAAGCAGCTCGTATTCCATTTATTCAAAACATGCAAAAAGACGGATTGTTTGCTTCTGTTTCTGTAGGTGTTAAAGCAAATGAATTTAAGTTTATTGAAGAATTAGCTGACAAACAATTAGTTCCTGAATATATTACGATTGATATAGCTCATGGTCATTCAGATTCAGTTATTAAAATGATTAAACACATAAAAAAATATATTCCAAAAACATTTGTAATTGCTGGAAATGTTGGTACGCCAGAAGGTGTTAGAGAACTTGAAAACGCAGGTGCAGATGCAACTAAAGTTGGTATTGGACCAGGTAGAGTTTGTATCACAAAAATAAAAACTGGTTTTGGCACTGGTGGTTGGCAATTAGCAGCATTAAATATTTGTAGTAAAGCAGCGCGTAAACCTATAATCGCTGATGGTGGCTTAAGAACACATGGCGATATTGCTAAATCAATTCGATTTGGTGCAAGCATGGTAATGATAGGATCTCTATTTGCGGCTCATGAAGAATCACCAGGTGAAACTGTTGAATTAGACGGCAAACGTTATAAAGAGTATTTTGGTAGTGCATCTGAATTCCAAAAAGGTGAACACAAGAATGTTGAAGGTAAAAAAATGTTTGTTGAACATAAAGGATCATTAAAAGATACTTTAGTTGAAATGCAACAAGACTTACAAAGCTCGATTTCATATGCAGGTGGAAAAGATTTAAAATCATTAACTACTGTCGATTATGTTATAGTGCGAAATTCAATTTTTAATGGGGATAAGGATTAAAACTTGAGTGGTAGGTGTATGTTATTAAAAAATTTCTTTTATTTTCTTTGGTGTTATTAGTTGTAGCTTTATTCATACCATTAAAGGAAAATCAAGCACTAGTAAAATTTCAGAATGACGTAAGAAGTAAAGTTCAGCAAGTTATGAATCAAGATTCGAGTTTAAAAAGCAATTCGCTCAAAACACCTACAAAACAGGACTTTGCTATTAATAATATTCAGATGAATATGTCTAAAGACAAAGTTGAAAATCAATTGGGGAAACCTAAAAGAGTAACATCTAATGAATATGGCACTAAATGGTATACCTATTACAATAATGATTACGATAATTTCATAATGGTTAGCTATTTAGGAAATAAAGTCAATGCTTTATATAGTAATCAAAATGTTATTACATCTAAATCTAAGGTGAAATATAACACCCCTAAAAATGTTGTTGAGGATAGACTTGGTAAACCTTTAAAGGAAATTGTTAAAGGTAGATACCGTGTTGATATAAGTAGCGATGAGTATGATGTTTTCCATGAAGATAATATTTATACAACTGTTTTTTATGATAAACATAATGACAATGGAGTTACTGCATTACTTCAAGTTAGTGACGCCATGGAAAAAAGGTTGACTCAACATTACGGTGCACCATCTTCAACATTAGAACAAAGCTTTGAATATCAAAATTATGATTTAGTTAATTCTGAGCGTAAACAGCATGGGTTGAATACACTTAGTTACTCGAAAAATGTGTCCAATACAGCAAGAAATCATAGTGAAGACATGGTAAAACAAAATTACTTTGATCATAACAATTTAGATGGTGAATCTCCTTTTGATCGATTAAAAGATGATGACATTGATTTCAATGCGGCAGCTGAAAATTTAGCGTATGGGCAACAAAATAGTATATTTGCTCATGAGGGCTTAATGAATTCACTTGGTCATAGAAAAAATATATTGAATACAAATTTCAGTACGCTAGGCGTAGGCGTTGATTTTAATGACAAACGACAACCATATTGGACAGAAAATTATACGGGTTAAGTGTTTTAATGCGACTTATTAAGGGTATCTTTTAGTTGATAAGGAAGTTGATATTATGACAACTAAAGATGTTAGTAAACTAGATATTCTAGATAAGGTTAAAGAAATTTTAAATAAAAATGAAAAACAAAAGAACTAGCAAAGTTTACATTGTAGACTTTGCTAGTTCTTTGTATATAGAAATATATAAGAGAGAGGTTAACGTAAATTTTAGAAATTAAAACTACAGTTCTCTGTATAAACCAATAACTTTACCGATAACAGTAACGTTATCAAGATAAATAGGATTCATTGTACTATTTTCAGGTTGTAATCTATAACGTGTTTTTTCTTTATAGAAGCGTTTAACTGTTGCTTCATCATCTTCAGTCATCGCAACAATGATGTCCCCATTTTCAGCAATGGTTTGGCTTCTAACTATAACTTTATCTCCATCTAAAATACCTGCCTCAATCATACTTTCACCCACGACATTTAAAATAAAGATATCACTATTGTGAGTTGATGTTAAGTGTTCTGGTAAAGGGAAATATTCCTCAATATTTTCAACTGCAGTAATCGGAATTCCGGCAGTAACTTTACCAATTACAGGAACATAAATTGTTTCCTCCATATTAACTGCATCGTTTGTTTGTTCGCTAACAATTTCAATGGCTCTCGGTTTCGTAGGGTCTCGTTTAATATATCCTTTTTCTTCTAGTCTAGATAAATGACCATGAACAGTTGAACTTGACGCTAACCCTATTGCTTCACCAATTTCTCGTACGCTTGGTGGATATCCTTTAGTTTGTACTACATGTTTAATATAATCGTATATTTCACTTTGACGTTTAGTTAATTCTCTCATATATAGGCACTCCCTAATTTTATTTAACTATATTATAGCACTGATTTAAATATTGAACAAACATTTGTTCGTTTTTATGTTGACTAAGAACAGGTGTTCTGATAAAGTATGTATACAAACAAATGTTCTAGAGGTGAAAGTAATGTTTAATAAATATAAAAATAAATTATTAACTAATATAGCTGTTGTATCAATATCTTGTGTTGTTTTTATAGTATTTTTCATGAATTTATATCATAACGCTCAAATGGAACAAACGTACGAAATAACTGACCATACTATTTCTAAAAAGGCAATTATTAAAGATGACAATAAGAACGTAAATACTACAAATGGGGAACAAAATGACTACAAAGTGTTCGCGTTTGTAAGATAATTATAAATTTGAGGTCTGTCAAAGCTATTTAAATGTTAATAGCTTTTGTCTAGACCTCTTTTTTGTTATATTCTATGAAGTAAAAGAGAAAATATTAATGGGAATATAGAAAGAGTGATAGTTATGTCTAATGATAATTTAAATATAGATAGAATTAATGAGCTTGCTAAAAAGAAAAAGGAACAAGGTTTAACTGAAGCTGAAGCTAAAGAGCAATCGAAATTACGTAAAAAATACCTCGAAGCATTTAGAAAAGGGTTTAAGCAACAAATTGAGAGTACAAAGGTGATAGATCCTGAAGGTAATGATGTGACACCTGAAAAATTAAAAAAGATACAAGAACAAAATAAAAATTAATAAATATTAGATTATAGTTCGTTGAGTTTAAACAATTATCAATTTCAATATTTTTAAGTTATAATATACGAAAGATGATTAAAGTCGAAGGGAAGTATTAAAGATGTTTAACGAGAAAGATCAACTAGCGATTGATACGATTAGAGCTTTAAGTATTGATGCAATCGAAGAAGCTAATTCAGGTCACCCTGGATTACCTATGGGAGCTGCACCAATGGCTTATACCTTATGGACACGCCACTTAAATTTTAATCCTCAATCTAAAGACTATTTTAATAGAGACCGTTTTGTATTGTCGGCTGGACATGGCTCTGCGCTATTATACAGCTTGTTACATGTTTCAGGCAGTCTTGAATTAGAAGAATTGAAGCAATTTAGACAATGGGGTTCTAAAACACCTGGACACCCAGAATTCAGACATACTGATGGTGTTGAAGTTACTACTGGCCCACTTGGACAAGGCTTTGCTATGTCTGTAGGTATGACTTTAGCTGAAGACCATTTAGCAGGTAAATTTAATAAAGATGATTTCAATATTGTTGACCATTATACTTATGTGCTAGCTTCTGATGGTGATTTAATGGAAGGTATTTCTCATGAAGCTGCTTCATTTGCTGGCCATAACCAATTAGATAAGCTAATTGTTTTATATGATTCAAACGATATTTCATTAGATGGCGAATTAAATAAAGCCTTCTCTGAAGATGTTAAGAAACGATTTGAAAGTTACGGTTGGAATCACATATTAGTAAAAGATGGTAATGATTTAGACGCTATCGATAAAGCAATAACTAAAGCCAAATCTCAAAATGGTCCAACCATGATTGAAGTTAAAACAATTATCGGTTATGGTGCTCCAAACGTGAGTGGTACTAATGGTGTTCATGGTGCACCACTAGGTTCAGATGAGAGAAAATTAACTTTTGAAGCATATGGTTTAGACCCTGAAAAACGTTTCAATGTGCCAGAAGAAGTATATGAAATTTTCCAAACAACTATGTTAAAACGTGCAAATGAGCATGAAGATGCATGGAAAGCATTACTAGAAAATTATTCTAAACAATATCCAGAATTAGCAGATGAATTTAAATTAGCTATTAGTGGTAAACTACCTAAAAACTATAGAGATGAGTTACCACGCTTTGATAGCGATCATAATGCAGCAACACGTGCTGATTCAGGTGAAGTAATTCAAGCATTAAGTAAATCAGTTCCGTCATTCTTTGGTGGTTCTGCTGACTTAGCTGGTTCTAACAAATCTAACGTTAAAGAAGCGACTGATTATGATAGAAATACACCTGAAGGTAAAAATATATGGTTTGGTGTACGTGAGTTCGCAATGGGGGCAGCTGTAAATGGTATGGCAGCACACGGTGGACTACACCCTTATGGTGCAACATTCTTTGTATTTAGTGACTACTTAAAACCAGCGTTGCGTTTATCAGCTATCATGGGATTAAATTCAACATTTATCTTCACACATGATTCAATCGCTGTAGGTGAAGATGGACCTACTCATGAGCCAATTGAACAATTAGCGGGCTTAAGATCAATACCAAATATGAATGTCATTCGTCCAGCTGATGGAAATGAAACAAGAGTAGCATGGGAAGTAGCTCTTGAATCAGAACAAACACCAACTTCTTTAGTATTAACTCGTCAAAATTTACCATATTTAGATGTAGATGAAGAGACAGTTGAACAAGGTGTTCGTAAAGGTGCTTATGTGGTTTTCGAAACTGAAACTAAACCTGAGTATCTATTACTTGCTACTGGTTCAGAAGTTAGCTTAGCAATTGAAGCAGCTAAAGATTTAGATAAACAAGGTAAAGGTGTACGAGTAGTATCAATGCCTAACTGGTTTGCTTTTGAACAACAATCAGAAGAATATAAAGAGTCTGTAATTCCTAAAGAAATTACTAAACGTGTTGCAATTGAAATGGCATCTCCATTAGGTTGGCACAAATATGTAGGCACTGAAGGTAAAGTGATAGGTATTGACCAATTTGGTGCAAGTGCACCTGGCGACTTAGTCGTAGAAAAATATGGTTTCACTAAAGAAAATGTATTAAATCAAATTCGCACATTTTAATATTAGATAAGAAATTAGAGAACTGAGAAGGCTTTCATTGGAAAGTCTTCTTTAATTTGAATGAGCAATACAAAATAATTTTTAAGTTAACTAAAAATAAGTATTACATTTGTTTAAGTATTTGTTATGATAACAGATGGATGCAGAATTACTAACTAGCTCTTGAAAATAGAATAGTAATTTAGTAAAATTCAGTAGGATATAGAAAGTGGGTGAAACAATGGCAACATGGTTAGCAATTTTATTAATCATTGTAGCGCTTATCGGTGGACTAGTTGGTGGTTTCTTTTTAGCACGTAAATATATGATGGATTATTTGAAAAAAAACCCACCTATTAATGAAGAAATGTTACGAATGATGATGATGCAAATGGGTCAAAAACCATCGCAAAAGAAAATCAATCAAATGATGACAATGATGAATAAAAACATGGATCAAAACATGAAAAGTTCAAAAAAATAATTTTTAAATGGATTGTAGTACCTTTAAGGTTTACAATCCTTTATTTTTGTAGTAAAACAACTTTAGTGTTATTAAAAAAGAAAAATATTTAATAATGTAAATAACATACAATGAGTAATAAAGAGTAAGAGTTTATGAATATATAAGAAGGTGTAATGTTGGCGTATTTAATTTTTTCTGTTGTATTTGCTTTATTTATGGGTATAGTAGTAATTTTTATTCGAATGAAAGCTCAAAACTTTCCTGTTAATGAAAAGAAAATTATATTACCACCATTTTTCATGGCTACAGGCGCGTTGATGTATGTGATTCCGTACTTTAGATTGACTGGTACTGAAATTTTAGAGTCGATTATTCTAGGTGTCTTATTCTCAACTGTTCTTATATGGACAAGTCACTTTGAGGTACACGGTACTGAAATTTATATGAAGCGCTCAAAAGCATTTCCAATCATTTTAATTTCCTTATTAATTATACGCACTTTAATTAAAATATTTATCAGTAGTAAAATTGATCCTGGTGAAATTGGCGGCATGTTCTTCTTACTTGCGTTTAGCATGATTGTTCCTTGGAGATTAGCAATGTTATATAAATATAAAAAGTTGAAAAGGTCAACTGTCAAATAATTGAATAATGATTTAAAAAATGATGTATTTTAAATTACTTTGAAAATTTTAGTAGAGCCTGGGACATAAATTAATATCTCAGGCTATAATTACATATTGGAAGTAGTTGAATGAATTAAAAATACACTTGTAACAAGCTTTTTTAATTCGATTCAACCTTGCCGGGCTGAGCGGGGCCCCAACAAAGAGAATTTCAAAATAAGAAATTCTACAAGTAATGCAAGTTGGGGTTGGGGCCCCAACAAAGAGGATTTCAAAATAAGAAATTCTACAAGTAATGCAAGTTGGGGTTGGGGCCCCAACAAAGAGGATTTCAAAATAAGAAATTCTACAAGTAATGCAAGTTGGGGTTGGGGCCCCAACAAAGAGGATTTCAAAATAAGAAATTCTACAAGTAATGCAAGTTGGGGTTGGGGCCCCAACAAAGAGGATTTCAAAATAAGAAATTCTACAAGTAATGCAAGTTGGGGTTATTAATAGCTGCTCAATAACATAGGTGGGACAATGAATTTAAATTAATCATTGTTCCATCTTTTTTAGTTTGAACAATAGTGTGATTCAAGATATAATATATACGAACAAACGTTCTAAAGGGAGGTCATTATGAAGGTTATTCACACTGCTGATTGGCATTTAGGTAAGATTTTAAATGGTAAGCAATTTTTAGAAGATCAACATTACATATTGAACAAATTTATTGATAATTTGAAGGAAGAGAAACCAGATGTTCTGGTTATTTCGGGTGATATATACGATACGTCTTATCCTAGTAAGGAGACCATTAGACTTTTTGAAGAAACGATTAAAACTATAAATGTAAATATGAAAATTCCTACAATTATAACCAATGGAAATCATGATGGTAGAGAAAGATTAAATTATGGGTCAACATGGTTTGAGTTTTCACAATTATATATTAGAACGCAACTAGAATTAATGTCTACACCTATAACTATTAATAATATTAACTTTTACACACTTCCTTTTGCCACTATTAGTGAAATTAAGGCTTACTTTAATGATGATGATATCAAGACATATGAGCAAGCAACCCAAAAGTGTATTAACCACATTTCGAAGATTATAGACCCTAATCAAATTAATATTTTAATTGGCCATTTAACCATAAAAGGTGGTAAAACATCAGAATCTGAAAGGCCACTTACAATTGGATCCGTTGAAAGTGTAGAAAGCGCTAACTTCCAAATTTTTGACAAAGTACTATTAGGACATCTTCATCATCCTTTTAGTATTACAGATAATATTGTTGATTACAGTGGTTCGTTATTACAATACTCATTTTCTGAAGTGAACCAGGCCAAAGGATACAAAAAATTAATGATTAGTTCAAAAAATGACATAAATACTAAGTTTGTACAATTAAAACCTTTAAGAGAGTTAGAGCAAATTGAAGGTGACTACTCGTCTGTTATACAAGGTGACGTTCCTGTGAAAAATAAGGACAATTATTTTCACTTCAAACTTAAAAATATGTCTCATGTCACGGACCCTATCATCCACCTTAAACAGATATACCCAAATACACTTTCGCTTAGTAATATCACTTTTGAAAATCATAATAAATCAACGTACGCAGATTTTAAAACTACAGATGATCCTACAATAATTAAAAATTTCTACAAAACAATTACAGATGAAGATTTAACAAACTATCAAGAGAAGAAAATACTTCAATTATTAAATCAAGTTATCAATAGGGAGGATTAAATAATTGAGACCAACTAAATTAATACTTAATAATTTTGGACCTTTCATACATGAAGTTATTGATTTTGAACAAATAAATAATGAACAGTTATTTTTAATTAGTGGAAAAACTGGTTCGGGAAAAACTATGTTATTTGATGGCATTGTTTATGCTCTATTTGGTAAGGCTTCTACAGAAGGTAGAAATGAGGGAGAATTACGAAGTCATTTTGCTGATGGTAAATCTCCGATGAGTGTAGAATATGAATTTAAAATTAACGATAAAAAATTTAAAATATCTAGACAGGCTGGATTTATTAAAGAGGGGAATACTTCTTTAACACCTGGTAAACTTGATGTTTTTGAATTTGATGAAGAAAGTCAGCTTTACGAACTACGAGAGAGTAAAATCAGCTCTGGTAATGGTTTTATCAAAGATTTGTTAGGTATCAACGCTGAACAATTCAGACAATTATTCATATTACCTCAAGGAGAATTTAAGAAATTTTTAGTATCTAATAGTTCCGATAAACAAAGTATTTTAAGAACATTATTCAATAGTATCCGTTTTGAAGAGATGCAAAATTTATTGTTAAATCAAGTTAAAGACGAGAAGAAGCAAATAGAATCACGTTATAGTCAGATTCAAATACTTTGGGAAGATATTGAAACATTTGAGAATGATGAATTAATTCAATTTAAATCTTTGAATAGTATGCAAACCAAAGACATTATTAATGCAATACCTCAGTTCGAACAAGTAGGTCAACACTTAAATGAAAAATATGAACAATTAAAATCTGAACACCATGATGCGCTTGAAGCTATTAAAAGAAAAATTGAAGAAAACAATAAATTAATAGAATCACTTAAAGAACTTGATCGAAATAAAAATAAGAAAGTGCAACTAGAAAAAAACAAAGTTAGTATTGAAAAATTAAAAGCTGAATTACGTAAAATTATGGAAATTAAACCCTTGAGTCAATTGTATAATCAAAGAAACGCAAAAGAACAAAAATATGAAAATACTAAGGTTAAGCTAAATTCTATTATTGAAGAGTTACATGAACTTAATGATAAATTAGAGAAATTTAAGAAAGAAAAAGAAATTTTAAATGTACAATCAGAAGATATTAACATTAAGTCTATATATATTGATAAAACTAAACAGTTTTATACAAACATAAATAAGTATCGTGAAGCTTTTAACGAAATTAAACAAAATGAAACATACTTAAAAGAGAATAATCAAAAGCAAGAAGAAAATAAGAATTTAATTGATAAATTAAATAATGATATAGCTAAAATAGATGTAAATAACGAGAATGTTGACGAAATAACCCAGGAGATATTCCAATTAAAAAACACTTTTGATAAGAAAGTGGCTTTGAGAGAAAATAAGGAAAAATACCAATCTTTAAGTCAAAAATACAACAAAACAGAGAAAAGTATAAAAAAGACTAAAGAACAAATTTCAGATTTAAAACTTCAATTAGAAAATATAGACAAGTCAAATATTGATTTAAATGATAAACAAACATTTGTTCAAGAAATTCAAAATGCACTTCATGTTGGAGATACATGTCCTATATGTGGTAATGAAATTGAGTCTCTCAATGAACATATTAATTTTGATGAAATTGCTAAGAATCAAAATTTAATAAAAGAAGTTAATAATCAGTTAAATAAAAAAATAAATGAGTTAACTAAACTTGAAACCACTTCTGATTATATTAGTAATCAAATGAGTGAGTTAGAAATAAATGATGATGAAATTAGTGATATAGACGAAATAGAACAACAATTAAGAACTAAAAATAAGGAAAAAGAAAAACTACAAATTCAAATTAAGCAACGTGAAAAGTTTAAAAGTGCACTAGATAAGCATAAAGATATTAATCATAGCTTACAAATTAAGCATGAAAAACTTTTATCATTGAAGCATCAATTTGAAACACTAATAAAAGAATTTAAAAGCTACACTAATTATGATGAAACTAATAAATTTGAACAGTGCTTTAAGCAATATGAACAAATAGTAACTGATTATGTATCTAAGAACGAAGTATTAGAGAAAGAAATAAATCAAACAAAACAACAAATTGAAATCGAAACAAATAATTTAAACAATAATCAATTAGTTATTAAAGAACTTGAACAAGAAATTAGTGGTCATAGCGATGAAATTAATCAAGAAATGAAGCGAATTGGACTAAATTCATACAAAGATGTTGAAATTTTATTATCTAAGTTAGACAACAAAGAGCAAATTGAAATGAAAATTCAGCAATATGAGCATGATCATCAAAAACTTACTTTAGAGATTGAACGACTATCTCAACTTACAAAAGACAATAAACCTGAATTGGTTGAAAAATTGGAAGCTACAAAAACTGAAATTGAATCCAACTATAATAAGTACGTTGAAGCGAGTGCTACAATTCAATATCAAGTACAGAAAAATAAAGACAAATTTAATAGTATAATGGATTATATAAATTATTTAGAGAAAGAATTAAAAGAACAACAAGAAATTTTTGAATTATCAGAGGTACTATCAGGAAAAAATAGTAAAAAATTGACGCTTGAAAACTATGTGCTTGTTTATTACTTAGAACGAATCATCCATCAAGCAAATATTCGTTTAGAACGTATGAGTGGGGAAAGATATCAGCTAAAAAGAAGAGAATCTATATCTCATGGTTATAGTGGTTTAGAAATTGAAGTGTTTGATTTTCATTCAAATAAATCTAGACATATTAGTTCATTATCAGGTGGTGAAACGTTCCAAGCATCTCTAGCTTTAGCGCTAGGATTGAGTGAAGTGGTTCAACAAGAATCTGGTGGTATTACCCTTGAGTCGATGTTTATAGATGAAGGCTTTGGTACGTTAGATCAAGAAACATTAGAAACTGCTCTAGATACTTTGGTTAAATTAAAAACTTCAGGCAGGATGGTTGGTATCATATCTCACGTTAGTGAACTTAAACAACGCATTCCATTAATACTTGAGGTAACATCGAATCAATATCAAAGTCAAACTCGATTTAAGTGGAACTAAAAAAGACCGTATGGCAAAATTAATACAATATTGCCATACGGTCTTAAATTATGATTATTTAGCTCTTAACAAATCGCGAATTTCTGTTAATAAAACAGTATTTTCTTCGATTTCTTCTTCAGGCTCTTCTTTCTTCACTAAAGTATTTGCGATTTTAACAAATATAAATAGTGCGATTGCTACAATTATAAAATCAATAATTGATTGGATAAATAGGCCATATTTAATTCCCCAGAATTCCCAATCTTTAGCAAAATCGACAGAACCGAAAATTTTACCAATTAATGGCATGATAATGTATGTAACTAATGATGTAACAATTTTATTGAATGCTGCACCCATAACTACAGCGATTGCTAAATCTAGCACATTACCTTTAAGAGCAAACTCTTTAAATTCTTTAAACATAATTCAATACCTCTCACATAAGAATAAAATATATTATACAACATATAAAAATTTTAGTAAATGTTTAATTTAAAAGAAATTTGATATTGTATAAAGGCTTTGTTATCCTTTAATATATCATCTTAAATTACTTCAATAGTTATTTCAAACTAATTTTTAAATTTAATATGGGAAAGGAGTAAGTAAATTATGAATTCTTCTTCTGAAGAAACAAAACAAAACAAGAAGTTTTCATCGGTTTTTATTTACGGTGCTATCGTAGTAGCCATTGTTGTATTAATCGGTGCATTTTTACCTGAGCAATTTGGTAAAATTACAGGCGACATCAGTAGTTGGATTACTGAAAAGCTTGGCTGGTATTACTTGATTTTGACTACTGTAATAGTGTTCTTTTGTATCTTTTTAATTTTTAGTCCAATCGGTAAACTTAAACTAGGTAAACCTAATGATAAACCTGAATTTAATACTGTTTCATGGTTTGCGATGTTATTTAGTGCCGGTATGGGAATAGGTTTAGTGTTCTACGGTGCAGCTGAACCTATGGCAGATTTTGCCTCACCACCTAATGCTGATCCTAAAACTACTGAAGCATATACAGAAGCATTACGTTCTACATTTTTCCACTGGGGATTCCATGCTTGGGCTGTATATGGTGTAGTTGCATTAGCTTTAGCTTACGCACAATTTAGAAAAAATGAACCAGGTTTAATTTCACGTACACTACGCCCTATTTTAGGTGACAAAGTGGAAGGACCTATAGGAACAATTATTGACGTTCTTTCAGTATTTGCGACTGTTGTAGGTGTAGCCGTTTCACTTGGTATGGGTGCGTTACAAATTAATGGTGGACTTCATTATTTATTTGGTGTTCCAAATAATGTATTGGTTCAATCTATTATAATTGTCGTAGTTACAATATTATTTCTTGCTAGTGCATGGTCTGGTTTAAGTAAAGGCATTCAATATTTAAGTAACTTAAATATTGGTTTAGGTACTGTTTTAATGATTATTGCTTTAATTGTTGGACCTACTGTACTTATTTTAAATATGTTTACTAGTTCAACTGGTAGCTTATTAAATACATTCTTATTCAACAGTTTTGACACTGCAGCTTTAAATGGTCAAAAACGTGAATGGATGTCTTCATGGACCCTTTATTATTGGGGTTGGTGGTTAAGTTGGAGTCCATTCGTAGGTGTATTTATTGCACGTGTGTCTAAAGGACGTTCAATTCGTGAATTTATCTCAGGTGTTTTACTAGTACCAGCAATCGTAAGTTTCTTATGGTTCAGTGTATTTGGTGTGTTAGGTATCGAAACAGGTAAAAAACACCCTGAATTATTTAAAATGACACCTGAAACTCAGTTGTTCGGTGTATTCCACCACGTTCCATTAGGAATAGCATTATCATTTATAGCATTAGTACTAATTGCTTCATTCTTTATCACATCTGCCGATTCAGCTACATTTGTGTTGGGTATGCAAACAACATTTGGTTCTCTTGAACCTTCTAGTGCTGTAAAAGTAACATGGGGTGTTTCTCAATCATTAATCGCATTCATCTTATTACTAGCAGGTGGCGGAAACGGTGCTGACGCATTAAATGCTATTCAAAGTGCGGCAATTATAAGTGCGTTCCCATTCTCCTTTGTAGTTATAATGATGATGATTAGTTTCTATAAAGATGCAAACCAAGAACGTAAATTCTTGGGATTAACACTTCAACCAAACAAACATAGACTTCAAGATTATGTTAAATATCAACAACAAGATTATGAATCTGATATTTTAGAAAAGCGTGAATCAAGAAGAAACGCTGAAAAATAATATGAAGTCATCATAATAACATTATTGCCCTTAAGTGCTTTTATAAGTACTTGAGGGTTTTTTTGAATTTTAAAGAGACCATATTATATATTAATGAAAATCATTCTCAATTAATAATATTTACTTATAGTGGTAAGTGCATATGATAAGAATAACTTATATATACTGATTATAAATGCGAAAGCTAAATCACGTGAAATGTAGGTATATACAGTTGTTTTGAAAAACATATAATTATACAATTTATTTAAAGGCATATAAATATGAATTTTAATATTCAAGGGGGATATATAAATGACTTCTAACATTAAGCAACAAGCTAAAAAGACATTTGAAGCAAATGGCCAGTCATATACGTACTATGATTTAAAAAGTTTAGAAGAACAAGGTTTAACAAAAATAAGTAAATTACCTTACTCAATTCGTGTTTTATTAGAATCAGTATTAAGACAAGAAGATGAATTTGTCATTACTGATGAACATATTAAAGCGTTGGGTAACTTTGGCAATGAAGGAAATGAAGGTGAAGTACCTTTCAAACCATCTCGTGTTATTCTGCAAGACTTCACAGGTGTTCCTGCAGTTGTTGATTTAGCATCATTACGTAAAGCAATGAACGATGTTGGTGGGGATATTAATAAAATCAACCCAGAAGTGCCAGTTGACTTAGTCATTGACCACTCTGTTCAAGTTGATAGCTATGCTAATCCAAATGCATTAGAAAGAAATATGAAATTAGAATTCGAACGTAATTATGAGCGTTATCAATTTTTAAATTGGGCGACTAAAGCATTTGATAACTATAATGCTGTTCCCCCTGCAACTGGTATTGTTCACCAAGTAAACTTAGAATATCTTGCAAATGTTGTACACGTTCGCGATGTTGATGGAGAACAGACGGCATTTCCTGACACACTTGTAGGAACTGACTCTCATACTACAATGATCAATGGTATTGGTGTACTAGGTTGGGGTGTTGGTGGTATTGAAGCTGAAGCGGGTATGCTAGGACAACCTTCTTACTTCCCAATCCCTGAAGTAATTGGTGTTCGATTAACTAATTCATTACCACAAGGTTCAACAGCTACTGATTTAGCATTACGTGTAACTCAAGAACTACGTAAAAAAGGTGTAGTTGGCAAATTTGTTGAATTCTTCGGTCCTGGTGTAACTGACTTACCACTAGCAGATCGTGCAACAATCGCTAACATGGCGCCTGAATATGGTGCAACTTGTGGTTTCTTCCCAGTTGATGAAGAATCTCTTAAATATATGAGATTAACTGGACGTAAAGAAGAGCATGTTGAATTAGTTAAAGCTTATTTAGAACAAAATAATATGTTCTTCACTGTAGATAAAGAAGACCCTGAATATACGGATGTCATCGACTTAGATTTATCTACTGTTGAAGCTTCATTATCAGGTCCAAAACGTCCACAAGATTTAATTTTCTTAAGTGATATGAAGAAAGAATTTGAAAAATCTGTTACAGCACCTGCTGGTAACCAAGGACATGGACTAGATAAAAGTGAATTTGATAAAAAAGCAAATATCAATTTTGCTGATGGTTCAACTGCAACAATGAAAACAGGTGATATTGCTATCGCAGCAATCACATCATGTACAAATACATCTAACCCATATGTTATGTTAGGTGCAGGATTAGTTGCTAAAAAAGCCGTTGAAAAAGGTCTTAAAGTTCCTGAATTTGTTAAAACTTCATTAGCACCAGGCTCAAAAGTTGTAACTGGATACTTAAGAGATTCAGGTCTTCAAGAATATTTAGATGACTTAGGATTTAACTTAGTTGGTTACGGCTGTACAACATGTATTGGTAACTCTGGTCCATTATTACCTGAAATCGAAAAAGCAGTGGCTGAAGAAGATTTACTAGTTACATCAGTATTATCTGGTAACCGTAACTTTGAAGGTCGTATCCATCCATTAGTTAAAGCAAACTATTTAGCTTCTCCTCAATTAGTAGTAGCTTATGCATTAGCTGGTACAGTTGATATTGATTTACAAAATGAGCCAATTGGAAAAGGTAAAGACGGTCAAGATGTTTACTTAAACGATATCTGGCCAACAATTCAAGAGGTTGCAGATACTGTAGATAGTGTTGTAACACCTGAACTATTCTTAGAAGAGTATAAAAACGTGTATAATAACAATGAAATGTGGAATAAAATTGATGTAACAGATGCACCATTATATGACTTTGATCCTAATTCAACATATATACAAAATCCATCATTCTTCCAAGGTTTATCAAAAGAGCCTGGTACAATTGAACCACTTAAAGATTTAAGAGTTATGGGTAAATTTGGCGATTCTGTTACGACTGACCATATTTCTCCAGCCGGTGCAATCGGTAAAGACACACCAGCTGGTAAATATTTATTAGATCATGATGTACCTATTAGAAACTTTAACTCTTACGGTTCTCGACGTGGTAACCATGAAGTAATGGTAAGAGGTACATTTGCTAATATTCGTATTAAAAACCAATTAGCGCCAGGTACTGAAGGTGGATTCACTACTTACTGGCCTACAGATGAAGTAATGCCTATATATGATGCAGCGATGAAATATAAAGAAGACGGTACTGGTTTAGCTGTTTTAGCAGGAAACGACTACGGTATGGGTTCTTCTCGTGACTGGGCTGCAAAAGGTACAAACTTATTAGGTGTGAAAACTGTTATCGCTCAAAGCTATGAACGTATTCACCGTTCTAACTTAGTTATGATGGGTGTTTTACCATTACAATTTAAAGATGGTGAATCAGCAGAATCATTAGGATTAGATGGAAAAGAATCTATCTCTGTTGATATTGACGAAACAGTAAGTCCACGTGATACTGTGAAAGTACATGCTAAAAAAGAAAATGGTGAAGTCGTTGATTTTGAAGCAATTGTACGATTTGATTCACTAGTTGAATTAGATTACTATCGTCATGGTGGTATTTTACAAATGGTTCTAAGAAATAAATTAGCGCAATAATATATGAACTTTAAAGCCATGCTGACTTTATGTTGGCATGGCTTTTTTATGTTAATATGAAATATGAATGATTTTGGAAAAGAGGTACTTAAGAATGATATACAGTATGACTGAAATTGAAGCTAGATATCAAGAAACAGATAAAATGGGTGTGATTTATCATGGTAATTATGCAACATGGTTTGAGGTTGCACGAACAGATTATATCCGAAAGTTGGGTTTTAGTTATGCAGATATGGAAAAAGAGGGCATCATTTCTCCAGTTGTAGACCTTCAAATAAAATATAGAAAATCAATTTTTTATCCTGAAAAAGTGACAATTAAAACATGGGTTGAGCAATATTCAAGACTTAAATCAGTTTATTGTTATGAAGTATATAATGAGAATGGAGAACTTGCCACAACTGGTTCAACTCAATTAATTTGTATGAAATCAAGTAATTTTCGACCAATTAGATTAGACCGTTACTTCCCAGAATGGCATAAGGTTTATAGTCATGTAGATAAATTAAATCAAGATGGAAAAGATTTTGAAGTGACACAATCAAGCGACCTTGAAATATAGATGATATACAAGACTTAGGGAGAGGAATGTATTCACTTAACCCCAGCTTGCTTTGCTTGAAGAATTTCAGAACGAAATTCTCTATGCGGGGGCCGACTATCATTTACCTTACCTTTAAAATTTTTATTGTAATTTCATGCGTTTAGATTTATCACTAATATGTATTAAAAAAACTGAGAAATGCTATATGGGAGCGTCTTCTCAGTTCTTTTATCTTAATATATTTATGTTTAGTTAAATTCAACGGTTTTTATGACTTACTTCAATTTAGAATAGGCAATTTCATCATCATGATCTACTTTTTCAACGAGGACTTCATTGTCCTCGAAATACCATAGATCTTCTTCTGAAACGACTAATATCAAATCATTATAATTTTCTTCGTAACCAATTTCTACATCTTCTCTTGGTTCAACGCGAAAGGCAGGACTGAAACCTTGTTTAAGTTGAAATTCACCACCATAGCGAACGTAAAACTGTAAAACTTTGTTATTTTCAGGTAAGTCTAGTTCATCTTTAAACCATTCTACAGCTTGATCTGTTAGTTTAATTTTCATTACATTATCCTCCTACCTTATTTATCTATTACTTGGATTTTATTTTTTAAATGGAACTCTTAGAATTATAACATATTTATATTTTGAGATAATCCATAAGGTTTCAATGAAGATATAAAAAAGCATTAAGCGAATTGATACGCTTAATGCATTATTATCGGTATTAGATTTACATCCATTTTATTTTTGGCTCTTCGCCTTTAAAAATTCTTACAATATTGGTGCGATGTCTTACTATTAAAATTATGGAAACGAGTAAGCTCATCCCAAATAATATGTAATCTTGTATGATGAGAGAGCCAATAACGCAACAAATTGCTGCAATAATACTTGAGAGTGAAACATATTTAAATATATATAATACTCCAAAGAATATAATTGCCAATATAAGTAGCAAGATAGGATTTACGCCTAAGACAACACCAGCACTTGTAGCTACAGCTTTTCCACCCTTAAATCTAAGATATATTGGATATACATGGCCAAGTATTGCGAATAAACCTACAATTAACCCATGTGTGAAGAACGTGCTAAGCGGTCCATCTGCATGCACTGGAAACCAAATAGGAAAGAACACAGTAATAAATCCTTTAAATATATCTAAAAAGGTTACAATAAATCCTGCTGGTTTACCTAGAACTCGGAAACTATTAGTTGCGCCAGTATTACCACTGCCATATTGTCTAATATCTTTTTTGAAAAACAGCTTTCCTATAACATATCCATTAGGAATAGCACCGATGAGATAGCTTAATATGAGCATGACTACTATCATCATATAACTTTACACATCCTTTAATAACGTAGCTATATTTTACCATAATCTAATAGATAACAACGACCAATTTTAAAAATTTGTTCTTAATAGGAACTTTAAATAGATTAGTTTTAACTCACGCTTGCAATTTAGACCGATTTATATAAGAATAACTATTGTATAGTTTTTAAAACGAACGTACGTTTGTAGGAGGCGAACGCATTGGCAACAAAAAATTCAAATCATTACTCAGATGATTCTATTCAAGTATTAGAGGGATTGGAAGCTGTAAGAAAGCGTCCAGGTATGTATATAGGATCTACTGATAAACGAGGACTACATCATTTAGTGTATGAAGTAGTAGATAACTCCGTAGATGAAGTTTTAAACGGATATGGTAACGAAATAAATGTAACAATAAATCAAGATAATAGTATTTCTATTGAAGATAATGGTCGTGGTATGCCTTCAGGAATGCATGCATCAGGTAAACCTACTGTTGAAGTTATTTTCACTGTATTGCACGCCGGTGGTAAATTCGGCCAAGGCGGATATAAAACATCAGGTGGATTGCATGGGGTTGGTGCATCTGTAGTTAACGCATTAAGCGAATGGTTAGAAGTAGAAATACATAGAGACGGGAATATTTACAAGCAAAGCTTTAAAAATGGTGGAGTGCCAGCATCTGGATTAGTTAAATCAGGTAAAACAAAAAAAACGGGAACTAAAGTTACATTTAAACCAGATCCTGAAATATTTAAAGCTACAACTACATTTAATTTTGAAACCTTAAGTGAGAGGTTACAAGAATCTGCCTTCCTATTAAAGAATCTTAAAATAACATTGAAAGATTTACGTAGTGGCAAAGAACGTGAAGATGTTTATCATTATGAAGAGGGGATTAAAGAGTTTGTCAGTTATGTAAATGAAGGCAAAGAGGTTCTTCACGACGTAACTATGTTTACAGGTGCTTCAAATGGTATAGAAGTAGATGTCGCTTTTCAATATAATGATCAATATTCAGAGAGTATATTAAGCTTCGTAAATAACGTGCGTACCAAAGATGGCGGAACACATGAAGTAGGATTTAAAACTGCAATGACACGTGTGTTCAACGATTACGCAAGAAGAATCAATGAATTAAAAGAAAAAGACAAGAATTTAGACGGTAATGATATTCGTGAAGGTTTAACTGCAGTTATATCAGTTCGCATACCTGAAGAATTGTTACAATTTGAAGGGCAAACTAAATCTAAATTGGGTACTTCAGAAGCTCGTAGTGCTGTTGATTCAGTAGTTTCTGATAAATTGCCATATTATTTAGAAGAAAAAGGTCAACTTTCTAAATCTCTAGTGAAGAAAGCAATTAAAGCACAACAAGCTAGGGAAGCTGCGCGTAAAGCACGTGAAGATGCACGTTCAGGTAAGAAGAATAAACGTAAAGACACTTTATTATCAGGAAAGTTAACACCTGCTCAAAGTAAAAATACTGAGAAAAATGAATTATATTTAGTCGAAGGTGACTCAGCAGGTGGTTCAGCTAAACTTGGAAGAGATAGAAAATTCCAAGCGATTTTACCTTTAAGAGGTAAAGTTATTAATACTGAAAAAGCAAGACTTGAAGATATTTTTAAAAATGAAGAAATTAATACTATCATTCATACAATTGGTGCTGGTGTTGGAAACGACTTTAAAATAGAAGACAGTAATTATAATAGAATTATTATCATGACTGATGCCGACACAGATGGTGCACATATTCAAGTATTATTATTAACCTTCTTCTTTAAGTACATGAAACCACTTGTACAAGCTGGAAGAGTATTTATCGCATTGCCGCCACTATATAAACTGGAAAAAGGAAAAGGTAAATCTAAGCAAGTTGAATACGCATGGACTGATGATGAACTTGAAAAACTTCAGAAGAAATTAGGAAAAGGATTTATGTTGCAACGTTATAAAGGTCTAGGTGAAATGAACCCTGAACAGTTATGGGAAACAACTATGAATCCTGAAACTAGAACATTAATTCGTGTTCAAATTGAAGATGAAATGCGTTCGTCTAAACGAGTTACAACTTTAATGGGTGATAAAGTTGCGCCACGTCGTGAATGGATTGAAAGTCACGTTGAATTTGGCATGCAAGAAGATCAAAGTATATTAGATAATACTGAAGTACAAGTACTAGAAACTGAAGAATATACTGAGGAGGAAACAAATTGAGTGAGATAATTCAAGATTTATCACTTGAAGATGTGATAGGTGATCGTTTTGGAAGATATAGTAAATATATTATTCAAGAACGTGCATTACCGGATGTTCGTGATGGCTTGAAGCCAGTACAACGAAGAATTCTTTTCGCAATGCATAGTAGTGGGAATACGTATGATAAGAATTTCCGTAAGAGTGCGAAGACAGTCGGAGACGTTATTGGTCAGTATCATCCTCATGGCGACTCATCAGTATATGATGCAATGGTGCGCTTAAGTCAAGATTGGAAATTACGTCATGTTTTAATTGAAATGCATGGTAATAACGGTAGTATCGATAATGATCCTCCTGCAGCAATGCGTTATACTGAAGCGAAATTAAGCCAATTATCGGAAGAACTTGTCAGAGATATTAATAAGGAAACTGTTGCATTTGTTCCAAACTATGATGATACAACTTTAGAACCAATGGTTTTACCAGCAAGGTTTCCTAATTTATTAGTTAATGGTTCAACAGGGATTTCTTCAGGTTATGCGACTGACATCCCACCTCATAATTTAGCAGAGGTAATTCAAGCAACATTGAAATACATCGATAATCCTGATATTACTGTTACTCAACTAATGAAATATATAAAAGGTCCAGATTTCCCTACTGGCGGTATTATTCAAGGTGTGGATGGCATTAAGAAAGCTTATGAGACTGGTAAAGGTAAAATTGTTGTACGTTCTAAAGTGGATGAAGAAACCCTTCGTAATGGTCGTCAACAACTTATCGTTACTGAGATTCCTTACGAAGTGAATAAAAGTTCACTAGTCAAAAGAATCGATGAGTTAAGAGCAGATAAAAAAGTAGATGGTATTATCGAAGTCCGTGATGAAACTGATCGCACTGGATTACGAATAGCAATCGAACTGAAAAAGGATGTAAATGCAGAAGCTATAAAAAACTATTTATTCAAAAACTCTGATTTACAAATTACTTATAACTTTAATATGGTTGCAATTAGTGACGGTCGTCCAAAACTAATGGGTATTCGCCAAATTATTGATAGTTACTTAAATCATCAAATTGAAGTTGTGGCAAATCGTACGAAATATGATTTAGATCACGCCGAAAAACGCATGCATATTGTGGAAGGTTTAATGAAAGCACTATCAATATTGGATGAGGTTATCACGTTAATTCGTAACTCTAAAAATAAAAAAGATGCTAAAGACAATTTAGTTGCTGAATTTGAATTTACGGAAGCTCAAGCAGAGGCTATTGTCATGCTTCAACTTTATCGTTTAACTAATACAGATATCGTTGCATTGGAAAATGAACATAATGAGTTAGCTAAATTGATTAAAGAATATCGTCATATACTTGATAATCATGATGCATTGTTACAAGTAATTAAAAGTGAATTGACTGATATTAGAAAACGATTTAAATCTGAGCGTTTATCATCAATTGAAGCGGAAATCGCAGAAATTAAAATTGATAAAGAAGTTATGGTTCCAAGTGAAGATGTTGTTTTAAGTATTACACGTCAAGGATATATTAAACGGACATCTACACGTAGTTTCAATGCCAGTGGTGTCACTGAAATAGGGCTTAAAGATGGAGACAGTTTACTCAAATATCAAACAGTTAACACGCAAGATACGGTACTTGTTTTTACAAACAAAGGAAGGTATATATTCATTCCGGTTCATAAATTAGCAGATATCAGATGGAAAGAACTTGGACAGCATGTATCTCAAATTGTTCCCTTAGATGATTATGAAACTGTAGTTGATGTTTACAATGAACAAAGTTTTAAAGATGACGCATTTTATGTACTAGCGACTCGAAATGGAATGATTAAAAAAAGTAACGTTAGCTTATTTAAAACGACTCGTTACAATAAACCATTAGTTGCTATGAAAGTTAAAGATAATGATGAATTAATAAACGTCATTCGATTAAATGAAGATCAACTCATCAATGTATTAACACATAAAGGTATGTCATTAACGTATTCAAGTGAAGAACTATCTGATACGGGATTACGAGCAGCTGGGGTGAAATCTATCAACTTAAAAGATGAAGATTTTGTCGTTATGACGGATGTTGTAGATAATGACAGCTCAATTATAATGGCTACTCAAAGAGGTGCTGTAAAACGAATTAGCTATAAGATTTTACAACAAGCTAAAAGAGCACAAAGAGGTATTACATTACTTAAAGAGTTGAAGAAAAATCCACATCGTGTTGTTGCAGGTTATGTTGTTAAAGATGAAAGTATGTATACTTTATATTCTGAAAGTCACTCTGAAGAAGGACAAATCACTGATATTCATTTATCTGAACAATACACAAATGGGTCATTTGTTGTTGATGTTAAAGAGTTTGGAGACGTCTTAAATATGACAATCGACTAATGGATTATAAAAATTATATTTTCAATTTTAAAAGAAAATGATAAAATTGAACTTGTTATTTTAACCAATTTTAATCTCTCAAGAGATTTATATTGATGTTGTATAACACTCAAACGTAATATGTACTAGTATTATTTTATTGGGTTTATTCAATACAGTATAAATCTCTTGTAGTATATCTTTGGATATTAATTTATTGTAGATGAGAGGGATTTAATGAATGATTTTGATAATTTAATACCTGGATGGTTTAAAACAATTGTTCAGGTAGGTAATGATTTAATTTGGTCGCAATATTTAATTGGATTGCTATTAACTGTAGGGTTCTTCTTTACTATTAGTTCTAAATTCGTGCAATTACGTATGTTGCCCGAAATGTTTAGAGCTTTAACTGAAAAACCTGAAACATTAAATAGTGGTAAAAAAGGTATATCGCCATTCCAAGCATTTGCAATTAGTGCTGGTTCACGTGTAGGTACTGGTAATATTGCAGGTGTAGCTACGGCAATTGTACTAGGTGGTCCTGGTGCAGTATTTTGGATGTGGGTAATTGCTTTTATCGGTGCTGCAAGTGCATTTATGGAGGCAACTTTAGCTCAAATTTATAAAGTTCATGACAAAGAAGGTGGATTCCGAGGGGGTCCCGCATATTACATAACTAAAGGTTTGAACCAAAAATGGTTAGGTATCTTATTCTCAATATTAATTACAATAACATTTGCGTTTGTATTTAATACTGTTCAATCTAATACGATTGCAGAATCATTAAATACTCAGTACAACATAAGTCCAGTTGTAACAGGAATTATTTTAGCTGTTATTACTGCAGCAATTATCTTTGGTGGTGTCCGCAGTATCGCGACATTATCTTCATTGATTGTTCCAATCATGGCTATTATTTATATCGGTATGGTTTTAGTTATCTTATTATTAAATATCGATCAAATTGTTCCGATGATTGGCACAATCATTAAGAGTGCATTTGGTTTCGAGCAAGTTACAGGAGGCGCAGTAGGTGCAGCGATACTTCAAGGTATTAAACGTGGTCTATTCTCTAACGAGGCTGGTATGGGTTCTGCGCCAAACGCAGCAGCAACAGCGGCAGTACCACACCCAGTTAAACAAGGTTTAATTCAATCACTTGGTGTATTTTTCGATACAATGTTAGTTTGTACAGCCACAGCGATTATGATTCTTTTATATTCAGGATTAAAATTTGGAGAAAATGCACCTCAAGGTGTTCAAGTTACACAATCAGCATTAAATGAACATTTAGGTTCAGCTGGAGGTATCTTCTTAACAATCGCAATTACGCTATTTGCATTTTCTTCTGTTGTTGGTAACTATTATTATGGTCAATCAAACATAGAGTTCTTATCTAAAAACAAAGTAGTTATGTTTATTTTTAGATGCTTAGTTGTCTTATTAGTATTTGTTGGATCAGTAGTAAAAACTGAAACTGTATGGAGTACTGCCGATTTATTCATGGGATTAATGGCAATTGTTAACTTGATTTCTATAATTGGTCTTTCAAATATAGCGATAGCTGTAATGAAAGATTACCAAAAACAACGTAAAGCTGGTATGAAACCTGTGTTTAAACCAGAGAATCTTGAAATTAACTTATTTGGTATTGAAACTTGGGGTAGAGAAAATCAACTACCTAAAAAATAATCACTTAAGTGATTGATTAAAATAGAATTTATTCATACTCCTTTCAATGTGTTGAAACTTTCATTCAAAACGTTGAAAGGAGTTTTTACATTAAGTTAGAAATCTTTTCATTTTTAATAAATAGATTTATAATTCATATATTACAGAGAAAGGTGATTATGATGAGTGAGTATACCATTTCTAAAGCTTTAAATAATAACGTCATCATATGCACTTATAATAATCAAGAGGTCATTCTCGTTGGAAAAGGTATTGGCTTTAATAAAAAGGCTGGAATGACCTTAGATGAAAGTGCTTCAATAGAAAAGGTTTATAAATTAGAGCAAAAACAACAGCAAGAATATTACAAATCTTTAGTTGAAATTGCCGATGAAGATGTTCTACAAGCGATTATTGAAGCAGTCAATTTTATTACAAGTACAACTCATACTACAGATGATAAAAACCTTGTTGTTGCATTGACTGATCATATTATATTTGCATATAAAAGATTAAAACAAAATCAAATTATTAGTAATCCATTTGCTATCGAAACCAAACATTTATATAGTGGTGCGTATGCTATTGCAAGTCAAGTTATTGATAAATTGAATCAACGACTAGATGTTAAGTTCCCAGCTGATGAAATTGGATTTATTGCATTACACATTGCTTCAAACACAGAGGATTTAACGATACATGAGATGTCTTTGATTAATAAATTGATTAGTAAAAGTATACTTATTATTAAAAATGATTTAAATCATGAAATCGATAATCATACGGTTCAATATCAACGTTTTATAAGACATATTCAATTTTTAATTCGACGACTTAATAAAAAAGAATACATATATGCTCAAGATTTTTTTATAGATATGGTTAAAAATCATTACCCAAATGCATATAATACTGCTTTTAAAATCTCAAAAATGATTCAAAAGCACTTGAATATTCCTATCGATGATTCCGAAATTGTGTATCTTGCATTACATATTTATCATTTTGAAACTCAAATAAGTTCATCGCATAACTAAGGAACACTTAGTTATTTTTTGTGTTATGATGTAAAATAGCTTTAGTTTTAATAGTTAGTTAAGGTATGGTGAAAAACATGGCAATTGAAAATAAGCAAGTTGAAGAAAAAAGCGCAAAAAAATTTAGTTTTACAGAAACGCGTTTTATGAAATTCTTAGGCGGTAAAGATTTATTATTTGCTTTGCTTTCATTAGTGCTCATAGGTATTGTAATATTTATATTTGATAAAGTTTCTTATGTTTTTGAACCATTTATCATCATATTTAATACAATTGTAGCACCAATTATTTTATCGCTTATTTTATTCTATCTTATTAATCCAGTGATTAATTTGATGGAGAGATATAATATTCCAAGATTACTAGGAATCATTATTGTATTTTTAGCTATTGTTGGTGGAGCGACATTAATTATTAATTTATTAATTCCGCTTATTGGAGATCAAATCACACGTTTAGCTAACAACTTCCCTAAATATGTAGATAAATTTAATAACGCAATAGATCAAGTCACACATTTTTCTTTCTTATCATCATTTTATACTCAAATACAAGATTGGTTAGACTCAGTTTCCAATAAGATACCTTCTATGGTTTCAAGTTATTTTGATGGATTTGGAACTAAAATTAGAAGTTTTGCAGAAGCTATTGTTAACGTAGGTGTAGTTCTTGTCACAACACCTTTTGTATTATTCTTCATGTTAAAAGATGGTCACAAATTTAAAGAGTATTCAACGAAGATTATGCCACCTAAATTTAGAAAAGATTACCATGATTTAATGGAAAAAATGAGTGTACAAGTTGGATCATATATCCAAGGTCAAATTATTGTTTCATTTTGTATTGGTATCTTACTCTTTATAGGCTATTCAATTATTGGTCTTGATTACGGTCTTGTACTTGCTTGTATAGCTGCTGTTACAAGTGTTATACCTTATCTAGGACCAACGATTGCTATTTCACCAGCCATCATTATAGCGATTATTACATCGCCATTCATGTTATTGAAATTAATTGTAGTATGGACGCTTGTTCAATTTATTGAAGGACATTTCATTTCACCTAATGTTATGGGAAAAACATTGAAAATTCATCCTTTAACGATTATTTTCATCTTATTGAGTGCTGGTAATTTATTAGGTATTGTTGGTGTTATTTTAGGTATTCCTGGATATGCAATACTTAAAGTATTAGTCTCACACCTATTCTTATTATTTAAACGTCGTTATAACAAGTATTATGGTGATGATTCAGGAGAATATGAAATTAAAAAAGAAGAAACTAAAGAATATACTAAAGCTGAATAAGCTCTAAACGAGTATTAAGTGTAAAAGCCAGTTTATCTAGCTTTCTCAGTTTTAGTTACCTAAGCGGGAATGAGATAATGAATTCATTTTGGATTCTGTATCATTCCCGCCTTTTTTTAGAAAGTATTTAATCTTACACACATTACAATAATGTTAGTATGAGTTATACATATTCATATGTTCATTCAAATGAAGGTATGATATATTTTTAAATAATCGTAGGTGAAGGTAGAGGTATGACATGACTGAAGAACTTAAGAATAGATTATTATCATTACTCAAATTTGTTTTTGCTGCAGTTTTATTTATAGCAGTTGTTGCAACGCTATATCATGAATTAGCACACATTAATTTTAAACAAACACTTGAAGCATTTAGCAAAATTAATCGTTGGTATCTAGTTGGCTTATTCATTTGCAGTGGTTCAGCTATGATTTTACTAAGTTTGTATGATCTTATCTTAGTAAAAGGGTTAAAACTGGATATACCACTTATTAGGGTTTTTAAAATCAGCTATATCATTAATGCACTTAATGCCATTGTTGGCTTTGGTGGATTTATAGGGGCTGGATTTAGAGCATTTATTTATAAAAATTATACAACTGATAGAAAAAAATTAGTTCATGTCATTTCAATCATACTGATTTCTATGTTAACGGGTTTGAGTCTTTTATCAATCCTTGTCGTGTTACATATCTTTGATGCTTCTCATATAATAAATAAAGTAAGTTGGGTTCGATGGATTTTATATGTTGTTGCATTATTTTTACCTTTATTTATTGCCTATACCATGATTAATCCTATTGATCGTAACAATAAATATTTAGGTGTTTATTGCACACTAGTATCAAGTTTTGAGTGGCTGGCAGCTGCCACAGTACTCTATTTATCAACAGTTATTGTAGATATTAACATAGCATTCACTACTGTTATCGGTATATTCATCATTGCTGCTCTTTCTGGATTGGTTAGTTTCATACCAGGTGGCTTCGGTGCTTTCGATTTAGTTGTATTATTAGGTCTTAAGTCTTTAGGCGTTCCTGAAGAAAAAGTACTATTAGCGTTATTATTATATCGTTTCGCTTATTACTTTGTACCAGTTATTATTGCACTTGTTTTATCTACATTTGAGTTTGGATCATCTGCGCGAAAATACTTCGAAGAATCTAAATATTTTGTACCTGCAAGAGATGTAACATCTTTTTTATTCTCTTATCAAAAAGATATTATTGCTAAGATTCCGTCATTTGCCTTAGCTACGTTAGTACTAATAACAAGTTTTGTTTTCTTTATTAATAACATTACAATTGTTTATGATGGTTTATACGATGATCATCATTTCGCATATTATATTATGTTATCTGTGCATACAAGTGCTTGCTTATTATTACTTATCAATGTTAGAGGTGTATTTAAACAAAGCCGACGTGCTATTTTGTTTGTAATGATTTCACTTGCTTTAATATTTAGTGCAACAGTATATACTTATGCATCTTTAATTCTTTTATCATGGATTTTATTAATATTTGTATTACTTGTTCTCGCTTATCGTCGTTCTAAAGTGATGAAACGACCATTCAGATTAAAACGTTTAATTTTTACAATTATTTTAAGTATGCTGGTATTGTATGTTAATCATTTTATAATTTCAGAAACTTTATATGCACTTGATATTTACCACATTGAAATGGATACTTCTTTATTGAAATATTATTTCTGGTTAACGATTCTTGTCGTAGTCATACTTGTAGGTATCGTCGCATGGTTATTGGGGTCTAGATACACTAGACCACACCAATTAGAAGATTTATCGAGATGTAAATCAATTATTGAAACGTATGGTGGCAATTATTTAAGTCATTTAATCTATAGTGGAGATAAAGATGTCTTTATGCATGAAGCGCAACAAGCTTTTTTAATGTATCGCTACAAAGGTAACGCTCTTGTTGTGTTAGGAGATCCAATCGGTGATACGAAAGCGTTTCAGTCTTTACTTATTGATTTTTATAACTACGGTGAAAAGTTAGGCTATGATATTATATTCTATCAAGTGTCAGATCGCTTTATGCCGCTATATCATAATTTTGGTAATCAGTTTTTCAAACTTGGTGAAGAGGCAATTATAGATTTAACTCAATTTACGACATCAGGAAAGAAACGTCGTGGTTTCCGAGCAACACTTAATAAATTTGATGATTTAAATATTCAATTTGAAATTTTAGAGCCACCTTTTTCGAAAGATCTCATTTTTCAATTAAAACAAGTTAGTGATCATTGGCTAGATGAACGTAATGAAATGCATTTTTCAGTAGGTCAATTTACAGAAGAGTATTTACAACAAGCACCTATTGGAATAATGAAGAATGAAGAAGGTAAAGTCATTGCGTTTTGCACTTTAATGCCTACTTATTATAATGAAGCTATTTCAGTAGATTTAATTCGTTGGTTACCTGATTTAGATTTACCTTTAATGGATGGCCTATATCTACATATGTTACTTTGGGGTAAAGATAAAGGCTATAAAGCATTTAACATGGGTATGGCAACTTTATCAAATGTAGGTCAATTAAATTACTCTTACCCTCGAGAGCGTGTAGCTGGGCGTGTATTTGAACACTTCAATGGTCTATATCGCTTTCAAGGACTACGTAAGTATAAAGAAAAATATAGTCCAAATTGGGAACCAAGATTTTTGGTTTATAGAAAAGATAGTTCACTATGGTATAGCATGTTAAAAGTAATGAGAGTTATTCGTCATAAATAATTGTTAAAAAAGGCATCCAACAAGTGAATGGGTGATAATCACCTTGAAGGGTGCCTTTGATTATTTAAAACTTTAATTGGATTTATAGTTTGCTCGGTCTTGTTGTTCTTGAGCATAACGCTCAGGGTTCTTTTTGTAAAAATCTTGATGATATTCTTCTGCTTTGTAAAAAGTTGAAGCGGGTAATATTTTAGTCGCTATTGCTTTTTCTGAATGAATTGTTTGCTCGAGTTGGTGAACGTATTGCTCAGCAAGTCTTTTTTGATCCTTATTCGTGTAGAATATAGCTGTTCTATATTGTGAACCTCTATCTTGAAACTGGCCACCATCATCAATGGGATCAATAACCGAGAAAAATACTTCTAATAATTTATTATAAGAAAACAATGCAACATCATATTCAATTTTTACAGTTTCATAATGTCCTGTGGTCCCACTTTTCACATCTTCATAAGTAGGGTTGTGAGTTGAACCACCCATATAGCCAGATGTTACTGTTTCTATACCATCGAATTGATCGAAAGGTTTGGTCATACACCAGAAACACCCACCAGCAAAATATGCTGTATTAATATTCATTTATGCCATCCTTTCATTGGACCTTAGTACCATTTATTTAAAAATTACTTGATTTTTCAAAGCAACTTCTATAATTTAATTATATATAATTATAGTACATAGATATACAATTTTGAAGATTTTTACTAGACGTAAGGTAGGTAAATATGACAGAAGAGAAGGATAAGATAGTATACAGGCGACAAGCAGACGCACAGACACCTTCTAAACGACGGAATAAGAAAAAACTACGTAAATTACCTTTTATCATTTTGATTATATTGATATTGCTAATCACAGCTATTATCTATATTGTCCATGGTTATCGTAGTGGTGTTAATTACGCTGAGAAACATGCAAAAGATATCAAAGTACATAAGTTTAATGGACCAGTAAAAAATGACGGTAAGATTTCTGTACTCGTGTTAGGTGCTGACAAAGCTAGCGGTGGTAAGTCGCGTTCAGATTCCATCATGGTAGTTCAATATGATTATATCCATAAGAAAATGAAAATGATGTCAGTGATGCGTGATATTTATGCGGAAATACCTGGATATCAGAATTATAAAATTAATGCAGCCTATTCACTTGGCGGACCCGAACTTCTTAGAAAGACTTTAAATAAGAATTTAGGTATTAATCCTGAATATTATGCAGTCATTGATTTTACGGGTTTTGAAAAGATGATTGATGAATTAGAACCTAATGGCGTTCCTATGGACGTAGAAAAAGATATGTCTGAAAATATTGGCGTATCTCTTAAAAAAGGTCATCATCGTTTAAACGGTAAAGAATTACTTGGATATGCGAGATTTAGACATGATGAGGAAGGAGATTTTGGGCGAGTTAGACGTCAACAACAAGTTATGCAGACGTTAAAAAAAGAGTTAGTTACACCTAGCTCAGTAATAAAATTGCCTAAAGTAGCTGGTATATTAAGGGGTTATATTAATACAAGTATGCCAAATTCAGCTATCTTCCAAACAGGTATTAGTTACGGTTTAAGAGGAGATAAGAACGTAGAATCTCTTACGGTTCCAATTAATAATTCGTACCAGAATATTAATACAAATAACGATGGCAGTGCCTTAGAGATTGATAAGGAGAAAAATAAAAAAGCTGTCAAAGAATTTCTAAATAACTAAAACGTAAAAGAGCGCACTCGATTGGGTGCACTCTTTTTTTACGCTTTTAATAAATACCATAATATTATTATGTAAACTAATAAAAGTTTTATTCTGCGTCTGATTTTCTAACTCCTGCAACGCCATAGTGATTTTTTTGCATTTCTTCAATAATCACATGAATTGCCTCTCTATTAGCTCCAGTAGTTTTTTCAACTGCATTTGTTACTTCTGTTACTAAATTTTTTAATTGTTCATCTGAGCGTCCTTCTAACAATTTAACATTGATGATTGGCATCTTATTTCCTCCTTGAATTAGTAATTTCATCCATAGTATAGCATGTTTTAGGGCAGTACTCCAAAAGAAATTTGAGAACGTTAGTTCTTGTTTTTATTGAAACAGAACAAGTGTTCGTATATAATGAAAATGACTAAGGGAGGTATCTTGGCATGTATGATTATAATTTATTGGAAGAAAGAGACATATTATGTATCGATCAAAAGAGTTTTTTTGCTAGTGTGTCATGTATCCAAAAGGGATTGGATCCTCTAGAAACAAAGTTAGCAGTAGTTGCAGACACTAAAAGACAAGGATCGGTTGTTTTAGCAGCCACACCTAAATTAAAAGAAATTGGTATCAAAACAGGGTCAAGACTATTCGAGATTCCGCATCGTAATGATATTTATATTATCAATCCTAGCATGAGAAAATATTTAGAAGTTTCAATAGCAATTTCTAAAATTGCGCTTAAATATGTACCGGGAGAAGATTTACATCAATACAGTATAGATGAATTCTTTTTAGATGTGACTGATAGCTATCATCGATTTAACTCTACTGTACAATCATTTGCAGAAAGATTACAACAGGAAATAGAAGATAAAACAGGGATATATTGCACTATTGGTATAGGATCAAACATGTTATTAAGTAAGGTCGCAATGGATATTGAAGCAAAACATACATCCAATGGTATTACAGAATGGAGATATCATGATGTCCCACAAAAGATGTGGAAAATTAGGCCATTACGTGATTTTTGGGGCATTAACAAGAAAACAGAAGCAAAGCTCAATAAGAAAGGGATTGTAACTGTTGGAGATTTAGCTCAATATCCATACAGATTTCTTAAAAGAGATTTTGGTGTATTAGGGATAGATATGCATTTACATGCTAATGGTATTGATCAAAGTAAATTGAGAGAAAAATATAATGTTACTAATCCATCCATATGTAAAAGCCAAATACTGATGAGAGATTATCGGTTTGAGGAGTCGAAAATTGTAATGCAAGAATTAATTGAAGACGTTGCTAGTAGAATAAGAGCACGTAAACAACTGGCAAGAACAATTCACTTTTCATTTGGTTATACAGAAGGCGGTGGTGTTCATAAGCAATATACACTAACAGATGCGACAAACTTAGAAAGAGACATCTATAAAGTAGTCAATTATTATGCGAATCAATTGTGTGATAAGAATGCACTGTATCGAACATTGAGCGTATCATTGACTCAACTTATTAATGAGGAAGACCGCCAGCTTAACTTATTTATAGACGAATATGAAAGAAGAAGAGATGAAAAGCTAGCTAAAACCATTGATTACTTACAAAACAAATATGGTAAGGGAATCGTATCTAAAGCGATATCTTACACTGATGCTGGAACAAAGCATGGTCGCTTGGGCTTAATGGCAGGGCATAAAATGTAAAATATATCCTCCTATCAATGAAATGAGCATTTAAAAGAAATCAAGCGCATTTCATTGTATTAGGAGGACATTATTATAGAATGTATGTTTCAAAATCACTGAGCGCCTTAATACCTCGTTCACGATCTTCAGGAGTTTTAAAGCTGATTTGCAAAGCACCTAAAATATCTTCACGAATTTCAAGGATTTTTAAGTTACTTATAGAAATATTATGTAAACTCAAAATAGAAGTTACTTTGCTAATCATACCTGATTTATCTGGAATATCTACATAGAGATCATACGCAATACTTAGTGCACCTTGTTGTTTAACGGGAAGTTGATCCCTAAACTTTTTAGCACCTGAAAAGAAATTATGTACTTCGTCAGTATCATTTAAACGAATATGGGATGAAATTGAATCTAACTGTTGTTGCAACATTTCTAATAGGTGTAATATATTTTCTTGATTACTAAACGTAATATCTCTCCACATATCTGCGTTACTACTAGCTATACGTGTGACATCTCTAAAGCCACCAGCTGCTAATTGTGTTACTAGAGTATGATTCTTTGAGTTTGTTTCACTCAAATGAACTAAGCTTGAAGCGATGATATGTGGAATATGACTCACAACTCCAGTAACATAATCATGCTCTTGTGCCGATGTTGTTATAAATTTTGCAGATGTAGTTGATAACAATGTTTGTAGCTTTTTAGTCGGTTCAGCATTACGTGCATCATCATAAACGAGAATGTAATAAGCATTTTCGAATAAATGCTTTTTTGAATTAAGAACACCAGATTTATGACTTCCAGCCATAGGGTGGCCACCTACAAGATGAATGCTGTTATTTAAGAGAAACTTTTCATAGCTTTGAATATTAGATTTAGTGCTACCAGTATCAGTTACAATTAAATGAGGTTGTGTTTGATAATTAGGTAATTCTTTTAAGTATAATTCAGTTTGTTGTACTGGGGTAGCGTAAATGATGATATCTGCATTTTTTACGCCTTCACTATAGTCTTCAATTTTTTTATCAATTATTCCTATTGATAATGCTTTTTCAAGTTGATCTTTATCAGCGTCGAATGCTGATATTGTTAGATTAGGTTGATAATATTTTAAATTACTTGCTAAACTGCCACCAATCAAACCGAGTCCTATAAATAAAATATTTTTCATGATGAATCACCTTATTTCAAAATTTTCAGAATATGTACATTGTAAGGTAGAGTGTGCAGATAAACAATAGTAAAATGAATGAATTAATAGTGATAGTTCTATAAATACGATAAAATGTTATCAATAATCATTTTAAAAAAGGGGAGATAATGATGACGCAAAAAGTATTGAAAACAATAAAAGAACTTACAGAAATTAATAGCCCATCTGGTAATGCTACGGAAGCAATTAATTATGTTAAGAACAAAGTTGAAGCGTTAGGTTATGATACTAAGACAACCAATAAAGGTGCCTTAATTATCGAAGTACAAGGTGAAAATGATGAACGACAAAGATGCATTACTGCCCATGTAGATACACTAGGCGCGATGGTTAAAGAAATTAAAGAAAATGGTCGATTATCTATTAGTTTAATAGGTGGATTTACATATAACGCGATTGAAGGAGAGTATTGTGAGATACAAACTGATTCAGGACAAGTATATACAGGAACGATTTGTTTGCATGAAACAAGTGTCCATGTTTACAGAAATAATCATGAAATACCTAGAGATGGCGAACATATGGAAATTCGTATCGATGAAAAAACAACGTCTGATCAAGAGACAATAGATTTAGGGATTCAAGTGGGAGATTTTGTAAGTTTTGATCCCAGAACTGAAATTACATCATCAGGATTTATTAAATCAAGACACTTAGATGATAAAGCAAGTGTAGCAATGATACTAGAACTGCTTGAGAAACTTAAACAAGAAGAAACGCAATTACCACATACGACTCAGTTTTATATTTCTAATAACGAAGAAATAGGTTATGGTGCAAATGCATCAATATCCGATAAGATAGTAGAGTTTATTGCATTTGATATGGGAGCGCTAGGCGATGGTCAAACCTCAGATGAATATACTGTATCGATTTGTGCTAAAGATGGATCAGGTCCTTATCATAGAGAATTAAAATCACATTTAATAAATTTATGTAAAATTAATGACATACCTTATAAAGTTGATATTTATCCTTATTATAGCTCTGATGCATCAGCAGCACTAAAAGCAGGTGCAGACATTCGTCATGGTTTATTTGGTGCTGGTATAGAATCATCTCACGCGCTTGAAAGAACTCATATTGAGTCTATTGATGCAACTCAAAATCTTTTATACGCATATTGTTTATCGCCAATAAATTTATAATTGATTGTTGACAAATAAAATAGAGTTTTGTATTATACTGAATTATAAGAAATATCAGACAACTCTACGAATGAAGTAGATAATATGATTTGTAGCAAATAGAAAGCCAATGGGTGATGTAAATTGGCACAACATATTAATCGAATTGGGTCTAGAATTTTAAATTTTAATAAAGTATGAGTGAACAAAGTATTGTTAACTAAGGTGGCACCACGGTAACGCGTCCTTATAGAGTAAAGCGCGTATGCTGTGGTGTTTTTATGTACAATTAAATAGGCATAAATGAAGTAGTGGTGAGTAAGGTAGTGACAGAAAGTTGATGGTAGATGCAAATCAACACCCCTTATCATGAATTTGGGTTTATGTTGAAAGACAAATCAATAAGACTGAGTGAACGCTTAATATTTCGATTATTCGGAATATTTCGTTAATTAAGGTGGTACCGCGCGTCAGCGTCCTTTAAATAAGGAGGCTGACGTTTTTTTAGTGAAAGGGATGAGAAAATGGAATTTTATTATGAAGTATTAAAAGCTCACATAACGCCTGAAGCTTTAGGACAGTTGAATGAACATAAAATTATATTTGAAAGCACAAGTCAACAACAATTAAAAGGCAGATACTCTATCGTAGCATTCGATTATTATGGCACCGTCAAATTAAATGATGATGAATTAATTATTAAGACTTTGAAAGAAGATAAAGTTATAACTACTGAGCCATATAATTATTTAAAAACATTCATCAATCAATTTGATTGTGTCATAAATGATGAAAAATTAAAGCAACTGCCATTTATTTCTGGCTTTATGGGAACATGTGGTTTTGATTTAGTGCGACATGAATTTCCAATTTTAAAACGAGTAGCTATTAAGAGTATGAAAACAATATCAGATGTGTCTTTCTACATGATAGAGGATGTATTTGTATTTGATCATTACAAGGATGAATTATACGTGATTGCTTCTAATCAATTTTCAAAAGCAAGTAATGCAGAATTAAAATTAAGAGTGAAGCATAGAATTCAAGCATTGTCTCAAATTAAAGTTTACCAAGAGAATAATAAAATGGTGCCTAAGAGATCAGAGATAAAAGTAAATATTTCTGATAAACAATTTATCGATATTGTTACTCAAATGAAACAATGGATTACTGAGGGAGATATGTTTCAAGTTGTGCCCTCTAGAATATATAGCTACCAACATCATTTCGGAAAAAATAAAAACCAATTGAGTTATCAGCTTTATCAAAATTTAAAACGTAAGAACCCTAGTCCATATATGTATTACATGAACATGGAAAATGAGATTTTAGTTGGAAGTTCACCAGAAAGCTTTGTAGCAGTGCATAACGGCGAAGTAATAACTAATCCAATTGCAGGAACGATTAGACGTGGCACTACCTCAGAGGTAGATGAACGCAATGCACACCGATTAATTACAGATGAGAAAGAAATAAGCGAACATAGTATGCTTGTGGATTTAGGTAGAAATGATATTCATAGAGTAAGTATTACGGGGACATCTGAAATATCAAAACTAATGGTGATTGAAAGATATGAACATGTCATGCATATCGTTAGTGAAGTAAAAGGAAAAATTAGAAAAGATATATCTCCAATGACTACTATAGCAAGTCTTTTACCAACTGGGACAGTATCGGGAGCACCTAAACTAAGAGCTATTCAACGCATATATGAATCCTATAAATATAAAAGAGGCGTATATAGCGGTGGCGTTGGTTATATCAATTGTAATCAAAATTTAGATTTTGCATTGGCAATACGAACCATGTTGATTGATGACGACACTGTTAATGTCGAGGCAGGCTGTGGTGTTGTGTACGATTCTATACCTGAAAAGGAACTTGAAGAAACACGACTTAAAGCAAAAAGCTTATTGGAGGTAACACCATGATATTAATTATAGATAATTACGATTCGTTTACGTATAACTTGGTTGATATAGTTAGTTAAATTGATGAAGTGATTATTAAATATCCAGATGATAAAGATGTATTGAACTATTTAGAGAAAATTGATGGGGTAATCATTTCTCCGGGTCCTGGTCATCCTTTAGATGGCGATGAATTGGTAAAAATTATCGATAAATATCATACTTTACCAATTTTAGGTATTTGTTTAGGTGCTCAAGCATTAACGTGCTACTACGGTGGCAAAGTTATTCAAGGAGAGAAAGTCATGCATGGAAAGGTAGATACACTTGAAGTTAAAAACGAGTCAGAACTCTATTTGACGATACCACACCAATTCAAAATTATGAGATATCATTCACTTGTAAGTGAGATAAAATCTTTTCCTAAGAATTTAATCATTACGGGGAGTACATCAGATTCAATACAATCCTTCGAGGACAAACAACATCTTCATTTCGGTATACAATATCATCCAGAATCATTTGCTACTGAGTTTGGTTCACAAATTATTAACAACTTCATTCGTATTGTAAAAGAAAGGGTGAATTTGAGTGGGATTACTAAAACAATTGGATAATGACATAACTTTAACGCAATCAGAGACAACACAATTCATAACCTATCTAACTAATCCTGAAATTGATGTGGAAGACAAGGTCGACTTATTAACGCGATTTACGAAAAAGGAAATTAAACAACAAGAATTAACCTATGTCGTCAATAGTTTAATTCAAACCATGTATCCTAATCAACCAACATATGAAGGAAGTATGTGTGTATGCGGTACAGGAGGGGATAAGTCAAACAGTTTCAATATTTCTACAACAGTGTCTTTTGTAGTAGCAAGTGCTGGTATTCCAGTCATTAAACACGGAAATAGAAGTATAACATCCCATTCAGGAAGTACTGATTTGTTAAGTCAATTGGGAATAAAGACGACAAAAGTTTCAGAAGTCCCATTACAAATTGAAGAACAGGGATTGGCATTTATTAGTGCAATGGAATCTTATCCAATAATGAAATATATCCAACCTGTTAGAAAAATGATTTCTATACCGACCATTTTTAATATAGTTGGGCCACTTATCAATCCATTTAAATTGACCTATCAAGTGTTAGGAGTGTACGACCCAAGTCGATTGTACATGATAGCACAAACATTGAAAGATTTAGGGCGACGGAGAGCAATAGTGTTACATGGAGCAAATGGTATGGATGAGGCTACGCTTTCAGGAGACAATGAAATTTATGAATTAAATGAAAATGGAGACATAACGCATTATTTTGTAAATGCTAAAGATTATGGTTTAAAGATTGCAAGTAATCAGGATTTACAAGGAGGCAGTCCAAGAGAAAACAAAATGATTACATTAGATATTTTAAGTGGAGATGATAAAACTTGTAGAAGAGATGTTGTTTTGTTAAATACTGCACTTGCGTTATATGTTTCTGAAAAAGTAAATACGATAGCATCTGGAATAAGTTTAGCTACGTTCTTAATTGATAGTGGTAGAGCGATGGAACAATTTATGAGGATGAGAGGTGATATCTGTGACGATATTAAGTGAAATAGTGGATTATAAAGAGCAATTATTAAAAGACGGCTATTATCATGATAAATTACAAAATTTGAAAGAGGTTAAACATAAAAATAAATCACGATTAAAGGATGCTTTAATTAATAATGACAATTTAACATTAATTGCTGAAATCAAATCGAAGAGTCCATCTGTAAAAGCTTTTCAACAAACGAATATAATTAAACAAGTAATTGATTATGAACGTTATGGAGCAAATGCTATCTCCGTATTAACAGACGAACGTTATTTCGGTGGTAGCTTTGAAAGATTACAGCAAATATCAGAAAAAACACAATTACCTGTTTTATGTAAAGATTTCATCATTGATCCGCTTCAAATTGATGTTGCACAAAAAGCAGGTGCTTCAATTATTTTACTCATTGTAAATATACTTACCGATGAAAAGTTACGACAACTCTATCAATATGCAAGTTCTAAAGGACTAGAAGTGTTAGTAGAGGTACATGATGGTATTGAATTACAACGTGCCTATCAATTAAATCCACAAATCATTGGGGTAAACAATCGTGATTTAAAATCATTCAACACCGATGTTAAACATACTAATCAAATACTTAAGTGTAAGAAAGAGAACTATTTATATATATCTGAAAGTGGAATTCATTCACAACAAGAGGTTAAGCAAATAGTAAAAAGTGGGATCGATGGCTTATTAGTTGGTGGAGCCTTAATGAATTGTAATGAGTTAGAACATTTTATACCCTTACTCAAATTAAAAAAGGTGAAACAATGATTTTAAAATTTTGCGGTATAAAAACTAAAGTAGAAGCATTAAGCATTCGACCACTCAATATAAACATGGTGGGATTTATACACTATCCCAAAAGTAAACGACATTTGGATATTGAACAAATAAATAAACTATCTAGATTGTTGCCAGACGAAATAGATAGAGTAGTCGTATTAGTCAATCCAACATTGAAATTAATAAAGAAAATTATTAATGTTACTAATATTAATGCTATCCAACTCCATGGTGAAGAGACGATTGATTTTATCAAACAATTCCGTTTAAATTTTAAGAATATTAAGATAATTAAAGCTTTACCAGCTACTCAAAATATAATAAATGATATCGATCAATTCAAAGAGCATGTTGACTTATTTATTATAGATACGCCATCAGAGCAATATGGTGGGACTGGACAATCTTTTGATTGGACATTGCTTAAGGGATTAGATCAATCTATACCGTTTTTAATTGCTGGAGGTATTGACGTTGATAAGATAAAACAAATTGAAACAATGAAGTTGAATCACTTAGGTTATGACATTTCAAGCGGCATTGAAACGGATGGTATGAAAGACAAAAATAAAATGTTAACTGTGATACAACAAGTGAAGGGAGAATCATAATATGTATAATATACAAACTGAAGCAGATGAATTAGGTTTTTTCGGAGAATATGGTGGGAAATATGTTCCAGAGACATTAATGCCAGCAATTATTGAATTAAAACAAGCGTATAACAAGGCTAAACAAGATCAATCATTTCAAGATGAATTAACTTATTATTTGAAAGAATATGTAGGTAGAGAAACCCCATTGACTTATGCAAAATCATTTAGTGAAGCGTTGGGTGGAGCTCAAATATATTTAAAACGTGAGGATTTGAATCATACCGGCGCACATAAAATTAATAATGCGATAGGGCAAGCTTTATTAGCAAAACGTATGGGCAAAAATAAACTAGTTGCTGAAACGGGCGCGGGTCAGCATGGTGTAGCAAGTGCCACAGTAGCTGCGTTATTTGATATGGAATTAATCGTATTTATGGGAAGAGAAGATATCAAACGTCAACAGCTTAATGTATTTCGTATGGAATTATTAGGAGCTAAAGTTGAAGCAGTGGATGAAGGTCAAGGAACACTTTCTAATGCGGTAAACAAGGCATTACAGTATTGGGTAAGTCATGTTGCAGATACACACTATTTACTAGGTTCGGCATTAGGACCTGATCCTTTTCCAACGATGGTCAGAGATTTTCAAAGTGTTATAGGTCAAGAAATTAAAGAACAATTACTTCAAAAAACTGGTCGATTACCAGATGCAGTTGTTGCATGTATAGGTGGAGGGTCTAATGCAATAGGGACTTTTTATCCTTTTATTAAAGATAAGGTCAAATTATATGGTGTAGAGGCTGCAGGACAAGGGATTGATACTGCTAAGCACGCACTTGCAATTGGAAAAGGACGTCCGGGCGTACTTCATGGTTCAAAAATGTACTTAATTCAAGATGAATATGGACAAGTAGAATTAGCACACTCTATATCTGCAGGTTTAGATTATCCAGGTATAGGTCCTGAACATTCATATTATCACGATATTGGACGTGTGCAATATAAACATGTCACTGATACAGAAGCAATGGAGGTGCTCATCCGGTTCAGCAAAATGGAAGGAATCATACCTGCCATTGAAAGTGCACATGCACTTAGTTATGTTGAAAAGATAGCACCTAAAATGAATAAAGATGAAATTTTAGTAGTTACTATTTCAGGTCGCGGTGACAAGGATATGGAAACAATTAGACACTATATGCAAACAAGAGGTGAATCACATGACTAAATTATTTATTCCATACATTATGGGAAATAAGTCATTTATTAAAAATATGAAAATCTTAGATGAGAATGGTGCTGATATAATAGAAATTGGTATACCATTCTCTGACCCAGTAGCTGATGGTCCCATAATAATGGAAGCAGGCAACCGAGCTATCAAGCAAGGCGTGACAATTAATTACATTTTTAATGAATTATCCAAAAATAAAGATGAAATTAATTGCAAATATGTACTAATGACTTATTTCAATATCATTGTTTCTTATGGAGAAGAAGCTTTTTTTAAAGAATGTGAAAAAGTAGGTGTTTACGGCGTAATTATTCCGGATTTGCCTAACGAATTAACTCAAAAATTAAAGCATAAAATATCCAAATTTGATGTTAAAGTAATATCTCTCATATCAATGACTGCAAATGATGACCGTATAAAAGAAATCGTTAAGCATGCTGAAGGGTTTATATACACTGTAACTATGAATGCAACAACAGGCAAAAATGGAACGTTTCATCCTCAATTAAAAGATAAACTAAAACATCTAAAAGCACATACGGATATACCTGTAGTTGCAGGTTTTGGCATCAGAACTAAAGAACATATAAAGGATTTAGCTACTTTTGCTGACGGCGTAGTCATTGGTAGTGAAATTGTAAAACGCTTTTGTCAAGATAATAACGAGGATACGATTCACTATTTGAAACAAGTAAGAGAAACGCTAGATACACTTTAGGTATAAGATGTACCTTGGTGGATATGTAATTTATAAAGGAAGTTCACTTGAGATTAAGACAATGTTTGATGTCTTAATCTCTATTTATTTATTTTGCAAAATATTTCAAACTAATAAATGGTTTGTATTTTAGTTTTGTTAATATCTATTGTATACTTAATGAAACTGGATAAATAAATTTTTGGTTGAAGATAAAGATATTATTGAAAATTATAATTTAAATTTTGAACTAAAAAGTAGATAAAGATTCTTTGAAGTAGGAGCAATAAATAATGAAGTTTACAAATTTAACAGCTGCAGAGTTTGGCAATTATACAGATAAGATGCCATATAGTCATTTCACACAAATGACTGAAAACTATGAGATGAAAGTTGCAAATAAAACAGAAACTCACTTAGTTGGTATAAAAAATAAAGATAATGAGGTCATTGCAGCCTGCATGTTGACAGCAGTACCAGTCATGAGATTTTTCAAGTACTTTTATTCTAACCGAGGACCTGTAATTGATTATGATAATAGAGAGCTTGTTCACTTTTTCTTTAATGAGTTAACAAAGTATTTAAAACAGCATAATTGTCTTTATGTTCGAGTTGACCCTTATTTACCATACCAATACTTAAATCATAATGGTGAAATTACAGGTAATGCTGGTAATGATTGGTTCTTTGATAAGATGAAGCATCTCGGATTTGAACATGAAGGCTTTAATAAAGGTTTTGATCCGATTAAACAAATTCGATATCATTCTGTTTTAGATTTAAAAAATAAAACATCTAAAGATATATTAAATGGAATGGATAGCCTACGTAAACGTAATACTAAAAAAGTTCAAAAAAATGGTGTGAAAGTTAAGTTCTTATCAGAAGGAGAACTTCCAATCTTCCGTTCATTTATGGAAGATACAACCGAAACGAAACAATTCCAAGATAGAGATGATAGTTTCTATTATAATCGCTATAGACATTTCAAAGATCGCGTGCTTGTACCACTAGCTTATATTAAGTTTGATGAGTACATCGAAGAATTACAAAATGAACGTGAAACTTTAAATAAAGATGTTAATAAAGCTTTAAAAGATATTGAAAAACGACCAGACAATAAAAAGGCATTTAATAAAAAAGAAAATCTTGAAAAACAATTAGATGCCAATCAACAAAAATTAGACGAGGCTAAAAAATTACAAGCCAAACATGGTAATGAATTACCAATTTCAGCAGGTTTCTTCTTTATTAATCCATTTGAAGTTGTTTATTATGCAGGTGGAACTTCTAATAAATATAGACATTTTGCAGGCAGTTATGCTGTTCAATGGACAATGATTAACTATGCAATTGATCATGGTATTGATAGATACAATTTCTATGGTATTAGCGGTGATTTCAGTGAAGACGCTGAAGATGTTGGAGTCATTAAATTTAAAAAAGGTTTCAATGCAGACGTAATTGAGTATGTTGGAGACTTTGTGAAACCTATTAACAAACCTATGTATTCAGTGTATAAGACACTCAAAAAGATTAAAAAATAGATTTAATTAAGAGGGGAATAGACGAATATGAAATTTACAGAGTTAACAGTTAAAGAATTCGAAAACTTTGTACAAAACCCATCATTAGAAAGCCATTACTTCCAAATGAAAGAGAATATTCAAACACGTGAAAATGATGGCTTTGAAGTAGTGTTACTAGGTGTAAAAGATGAAAGCAATAAAGTACTAGCTGCTAGTCTTTTCTCTAAAATTCCGACCATGGGAAGCTATGTATATTACTCAAATCGAGGCCCAGTAATGGACTATTCTGATTTAGGCTTAGTTGATTTTTATTTACGTGAATTAGAAAAGTATTTACATCAACACCAATGCTTATACGTTAAAATTGATCCATATTGGATTTATCAAATTTATGATAAAGATATTAATCCACTTGAAGATAGAGAGAAAAATGATGCTGTAGTTAATTTATTTAAATCACATGGATATGAACACCATGGATTCACTACTGAATATGACACATCAAGTCAAGCAAGATGGATGGGTGTTAGCTTTCTAAAAGGGGAAACACCTGCATCATTAAGAAAACAATTTGATAGCCAACGTAAAAGAAATATTAATAAAGCGATAAACTACGGGGTAAAAGTAAGATTCCTTGGTAGAGATGAGTTTCATATATTCTTAGATTTATACCGTGAAACAGAAGCAAGAACAGGTTTCGTATCAAAAACAGACGAATATTTCTATAACTTCTTTGATACTTATGGAGATAAAGTGCTTGTTCCACTTGCATATATTGATTTAGATGAATACATAAAATCATTGCAAGACGCTTTAAATGATAAAGAAAACCGTCGTGATCAAATGATGGCAAAAGAAAATAAAAATGATAAACAACTTAGAAAAATTGCAGAATTAGATAAGCAAATTGAACACGATAAAAAAGAACTCTTACAAGCAAGCGAATTACGTCAGACAGATGGCCAAATCTTGAATTTGGCATCAGGAATTTTCTTTGCAAATTCATATGAAGTGAATTACTTCTCTGGAGGTTCATCTGAAAAATATAATAATTATATGGGACCATATATGGTGCATTGGCATATGATGAACTATTGCTTCGAACATGGATATGATCGATATAATTTTTATGGTTTATCTGGTGATTTTACAGAGAACAGTGAAGATTATGGTGTTTATCGCTTTAAAAGAGGATTTAATGTTTACATTGAAGAGCTAATCGGAGACTTCTATAAACCTATAAACAAGGTTAAATATTGGTTGTTTAATACACTTAATACAATTCGCAAAAAAGTAAAAAAATAAATTGATGTTATTAAAGGCTGTGACATGGTGGATGTCACAGCCTTTTTTTATCGCAACTCGTGATAGAGACAAGTTACAATACAGTGTAGGTAAATTCTAAGTTGATTTTCATGTTGCCCCCTACAATTTAATATTACCACACGTCTGATTTTTAGCAATAATATTACAAAATAAATTTATTTTGTTAAATTTAAAATATTTACATTATTATTCTTTAGCAAATTTAGTTAAGACTAACAATTTATATAAATAGATACCAAGATTAATACGAAAAAGTTACGATTCATTCAAATGTAATAACTAAACCTAATATCTAAAATTGAGATTATTACATTTACTTAAGTCTATATAATAAGAGTTCTTGATGACTCGCTTTATGTAGATGATATTAATAATTGTTGTAGTACTTAAATTAGTTAACAATTAGATTTGGCAAAGATTAAACACATTATTATAGGATTAATATCTCTAAACGTATAGACATATATATAACCATGTGTATTTATGAGTTTTAAATTAATTAACTTAGGATGAACAAATTATTTAAGCTAAATATTGTAAGATAACAATCAATCATACGTAACAATAATAAAACATGTTCAGAAATCGTCCTGACAGCGTATTAATTTAAAGGTTTTATGTAGATAATTATTTGTGCTTCATTTTAGTTTACATAATATATATTATAGGAAGTTATCCATAGTAACTCAGGGGACCTATCTTACTACCTACTATGTCTGATTCTATATATACATTTACTATCTATTCAGCAGCAATAATTCATTTAAATATCTGGCTATATATAGTTATTTATGCTTAACTCTAAATATACTAATATATAAAGGAGTTAAATATGAATATCGTGTTGGATATTGATGGAACAATTTGCTTTGATGGTCGTCAAATTGACTGTAAAATTACCGACCAACTTTTTAGTTTACATAATATAGGACATAAAATTATTTTTGCTTCAGCTAGACCAATTCGTGATTTATTACCTGTACTACCTAATAAATTTCATAAATTTGTACTTATTGATGGTAATGGTTCCATTATCTCAATTAATGGTCGTATAAAGACACTTGCAACTATTTAGTCTGAATCATTTAATGTGATAAAATATGTCATTAATCAATATAACTTGAATCACATTGTTGATGATGATTGGAATTATGCAGCACGTGTTGATGCTACAAATACAATTTATAAACGCCTAGATCCTCAACTATTAGCACAAAAATTAACTATTAATGAGATTACTTCACCTATTAAGACGATTTTATTGAACATAGATGAAAAAGACTTTGACGAAGTTGTAACATATCTAGCTATCAATGCACCTAGTCTTCAGTTGGTTATTTTGTAAATAATAAATGAATGGATGCATCTATTTTAAAAAATAATAAAAATATCCGTTGTATTTATGCAAATACGGAAGCGCTATGTTTATCTTTAAATGAATTAAGCAAAGATTACTAAAATAGCTACATTTATAATGAAAGCCAGTTCTGCTGGAAATTCTATTACTTATGAGTATTTAAACAAAGTAAACCCAGATAAACTATTTGTAATTGATCGTATTCAAAAAGTAAATGATAAGTCGTTACCTTCTACATTAAATAACGACCTTATAAAAAATTTAAAAGCTATTAAGAACAAACAAGTATATCAATTTGAATCTAAGGCATGATATTTTTCTGAGGGTGGAATTGAAACTACCATTGAGCAATTAGACAAAATTGAAAAAGCTTTTAAAAATAATTAGTGAAATGCTTTTAATCCCCTCACTTTAGAATAGAAAAAAGCGTTTGAAACATTTTAACATGCAAGTATGCATATACGTTTCAAATGCTTTTTTTATTATCTTCTACGACGACGGATTGTTTCGTCATCATCTTCATATTTACGAATTTCTTTTTCTAGTTGTTTCTTTTTACGTTCACGACGCCAATTTCTTGTGAAATACCATAATAAAAAGCTGATAATTAAACTGATAATGGCTAGAAAAGCAGCATATCCTAGTAATGGTTGAAATGAGATGGCATAAAAATTAGGAATAAAAAATGCTAAAACAGCTAACGCAACAAATGTAATTACTGCGGATACAAACCATTTCTTAAGTACTAAAGCACAGAAGACAGTTAAAATTATCATTGCAACTATTGTAATCCATAAATAGTTCGGCATATCAAAAATAGTCATGTATATCTCCTATCATAATAAAAATCTTTCTTTTAAATATTATATAATAATATGTAATTAAATTATACCCCTTTGTCTATAAGCATAACTCGGCCTTGAGGCTTAATAATGAGTTTGAAAATGATATTGTGTATAATGATTGTGAAATGATTTTTAAGGGAGTGGAATTTATGACGTCAGGTTTACCATTTAGAAAAGATGTTCCAGAACTAGAAAAATGGAATTTAAATGATTTGTTTGATAGTGATAAACAATTTTATGACGCTTTAGATAACGTACTAAATCAAGCGAAGTCATTTAATCAACAATATAAAGGGAAAATTTCAGATGCTAAGATGATAAAAAAAGTATTATCAGAATTTGAAAATATTCTTATTCAACTTGATCGTCTTGGTAATTATGCGGAACTAAGACTAAGCGTTGATACTGCTAATACTGATGCACAAACATTAAGCGCAAAGTTATCGACAAATTATGGTAAGATTTCAAGTCAGTTATCCTTTGTAGAATCTGAAATATTAATGTTACCTGAAGAAATTATTAAAGAAGCAATAGAAGAATCTGATGTGTCTCACTACTTAGAGAAATTAATTGAAAGTAGGCCATATCAATTGTCACCTGAAGTGGAACAAGTAATGGCGAGTTTATCGCCTACTTTTCAAAGTGCATATGAATTATATGGCACAACGAAAATGCTTGATATTGCCTTTGAATCATTTGAACATAACAATGTGACATACCCTGTGGATTACGCAACATTTGAAAATGAATACGAGGATAATGCTGATCCAGAATTTAGACAAAAAAGTTTTAAAAGCTTTAGTGATGCTCTGAAAAAATATCAACATACTACTGCTGCGACTTACAATCAACATGTGCAACAAGAAAAAATTGAGGCTGACTTAAGAGGATACGATTCTGTCATAGACTATTTATTACATGATCAAGAAGTTACACGAGAAATGTATGACAGACAAATCGACGTAATTATGAGTGATTTAGCACCTGTAATGCAAAAATATGCTAAATTATTACAACGTATACACGGTTTAAATAAAATGCGCTTTGAGGATTTAAAGGTTTCTGTTGATCCAAGCTATGAACCTGAAATATCAATCGAAGATTCTAAACAATATATTCATGGTGCTTTAAATGTACTGGGCGAAGATTATATACAAATGATTGAGCAAGCATATAGTGATCGTTGGATAGATTTTGCACAAAATAAAGGAAAAGACACAGGTGCTTACTGTGCTAGCCCTTATTATACACATTCATATGTATTTATTTCATGGACTGGAAAGATGACTGAAACGTTTGTACTAGCACACGAATTGGGACATGCAGGTCATTTTACATTGGCACAACAACATCAAAATTTATTAGATTCTGAAGCTTCAATGTACTTTGTAGAAGCACCATCTACCATGAATGAAATGTTAATGGCAAATTATCTATTCAGTAACAGTAAAGATCCTAAATTTAAACGTTGGGTAATTGGATCTATTTTATCACGCACATATTATCATAATATGGTAACTCACTTGTTAGAAGCTGCTTACCAACGTGAAGTATATCGCAAAGTTGATAATGGTGAGTCACTTACAGCACCCGTGCTTAATAAGATTATGAGAGACGTTTATGAACAATTCTTTGGCGATGCTGTTGAATTAACAGATGGAACTGAATTAACATGGATGCGTCAACCACATTACTATATGGGATTATACCCTTACACTTATTCTGCTGGTTTAACAATTGGTACGGTCGTTTCACAAAAAATTAAACAAGAAGGACAACCAGCTGTAGATGCATGGCTTGAAACTTTAAAAGCAGGTGGAAGTCAATCTCCTATTGAATTAGCAAAAATTGCAGGAGTTGATATTACTACTGATGCACCACTTAAAGCTACTATTAAATATATCTCTGATTTAGTTAATGAAGCGGAACAATTAACAGATGAAATTGAGCAACAAGACTAATTAAACTATGTATATATATTTTGATTAATAGTAAAACCCTGATAATAACTGATTTAATCAGTCTTATCAGGGTTTAATTGTTTGATTTTGGGTTATTTAGGATTTGATACTATATTATTTTTCATAATGTTCACCAGTATAGAAATAATAAACGCTCTCTGCAATATTTCTAACATGGTCTCCAACTCTTTCAAGATTTCGTGCAGCTAAATGTGCTTGGCCAGCTACAAAAGGATCATTATCTATTAAATATGTTGTGTTAACTATATTTGCATAAAGATCATCAATATCTTTATCACGCTCAATAATTTCTTTAATTAACGTTATATCCTCTTGTTTCGTAGCTGTATTAAGATCTTGCAACATTAGCATTGCTAATTTCCCCATCGTTTTTAATCGAGTCAATACATAGTGATCTGTAATCTTTACTCGGAGACGAATATGCGCTATATGTGCTGCGTTATCTCCCATGCGTTCAAAGTCTGTGGAAATTTTTAAAGCTGCCATCATCATTCTTAAATCTGTAGCAATAGGTTGTTGCTTTGTAATTAACATAATAACTTTTTCATTAATATCATAATCTAAGTTATTGATTATTTTATCATTCTCAATGACTTGTCTTGCGAAACTTTTATCCTCTTCACTTAACGACACTAATGCATGTTCGAGATTAAAATAAACACGAAGACCAAGGTGACGAATATCCTTAATTAATTCACCTAATTGACCTTCGTATTTATGTCTAATAATGGTCATCATTATAGAATATTAACCAAAACGTCCTGAGATGTAGTCTTCTGTTTGTTTATCAGAAGGATTAGAGAAGATTTTATCAGTGTCGTCGTATTCGTTAACATAACCATTAAGGAAGAATGCAGTTTTATCAGATACACGTGCAGCTTGTTGCATGTTGTGTGTAACCATAATAATAGAGTAATTTTCTTTTAATTCTTGAACAAGTTCTTCAACTCTTAATGTAGAGATTGGGTCTAAAGCTGATGTAGGCTCGTCCATTAAAATAACATCTGGTTCAATAGCTAAACATCTAGCAATACAAACACGTTGTTGTTGCCCACCAGATAAACCGTAAGCGTTTGTGTGTAATCTATCTTTTAATTCATCCCAAATTGCCGCGCCACGTAATGATTTTTCTACGATTTCATCTAATAATTTTTTATCTTTAATACCGTGAGTTTTAGGACCATAAGTGATGTTATCGTAAATTGATTTTGGGAATGGGTTTGGTTGTTGGAATACCATACCTACATTTGTTCTTAATTTTTCTTTAGAATAGTTTTCATCGAAAATATTTTGGTCACGGTATAGAATTTTACCAGCAGTTTTTACTGAAGGTACTAATTCTACCATACGATTTAATGTTTTAATATAAGTTGATTTACCACAACCAGATGGTCCAATAATAGCAGTTACATTATTTTCTAAAATATCTAAATTAATGTTTTGTAGCGCATGTGTATCTCCGTACCATAAATCTAAGTTTTGTGTTGAATAAACTACTTTTTTATTGCTATCCGATTCTTTATTGTGTTTAACTTCATTTGATGAAACTACTGTTGAAATTGATTCTTGAGATTGATCAGTATGTTTTGCTAACTCTTTATCTTTAACATTTGTATTTGCCATAATTAAAACTCCTTTATATCTGTAAGATTGAAACGATAGTTATGCTCTATTAAAAACATGATATTATCGTTTCAACCTTCACTCCCTAAATTATGTTGTATTTGATTGGATTAATATTTTCTAGAGAACTTGTTACGTAAGAAAATGGCTACTGCGTTCATTAGTAATAAGATTACAAGTAATATAATAATTGCTGCTGATGCAACATTTTGGAATTCAGCTTGAGGCATTTTAGCCCAAGTGTAAATTTGAGTTGGTAATGCTGTGAACATAGACATAATGCTTGTTGGTGTTGCTAATAGAATAGTTGGTATACCAATTAAGATTAATGGTGCTGTTTCTCCTAATGCGCGTGATAGTGATAAGATGAATCCAGTCAAAATACCAGGTAAAGCAGCCGGTAATACGACACGACGAATAGTTTGCCATTTATTTGCACCTAAGCCATAAGAAGCTTCGCGAACAGAATTAGGAACTGCTCTGATTGCCTCCTGACTTGATACGATAATAATCGGTAGAATTAACAATGACATTGTTAAAGCGGCAGCAATAACGCTATTTCCTAATGCTAATGCTTGAATACCGCCACCACGAACGAATAATGTTAATCCAAGTAAACCGAATACGATAGAAGGTACACCAGCTAAGTTAGAAATACTAATTTTAACGAAACTAGTAAAGAAATTGTCTTTAGCGTATTCTTCTAAATAAATCGCTGTACCTACACCAAGAACGATAGAGATTGGAATAATACTTATCATTAACCAAATTGTTCCTGCTAACGCACCTTTAATACCTGCTTGTGAAGGTGTAGAAGAAGAGAAATTTGTAAAGAAATCTGGTGTAAGATAGCCAACACCTTTAACAAATGTTTGTATCAATAATGCTGCAAGTACTAATAAAGCTATTACAATACATGTAAAGAATAACCATTTATTTAATTTATTTGTTTTATCACGACTTGAGATATTTTTTTCTACTTTGTTTTGGTCAATTAGTGTTTTAGCTTTAGGATTTGTAGTAGCTGTCATATTAATACTCCTCTCTGAAGCGTTTCGAAATCCAATAAGAAATTAAGTTCATTATCAATGTGAAAATAAATAATGTGAAACCTACTGCATAAATACTGTAGTACATATCAGAACCGAATGTAGCATCTCCAGTTGCAACTTCAACAATATAACCAGTCATAGTTTGAATTGAATTCGTTAAGTTTAATGAAGCTGTTGGTGAACTACCTGCAGCTAATGAAACAATCATAGTTTCACCGATCGCTCTTGAAATACCTAATACGATTGAAGCTACAACACCTGAAGCTGCGGCTGGTAATACTACTTTAGTAGCAACTTCAAATTTTGTTGAACCTAAACCATAAGCACCCTCACGAATTTTGTTTGGAACAGATGCTATTGCATCTTCACTCATACTTGTAATTACTGGAACAATCATGATACCTACTACAATTCCTGGACTGACAGAGTTGAAACTATCAAGTGCTGGAATTATTGTTCTTAATACAGGTGTTACAAAAGTTAAAGCAAAGAAACCAAATACAATTGTTGGAATACCTGCTAAAATTTCAAGAATTGGTTTAATAATACGTCTTGCTTTGTCACTTGCGTATTCACTTAAGTAAATTGCAGCACCTAATCCAATTGGAACTGCGACGATAGTTGCAATTACTGTAATTTTCAACGTACCAATAACTAAAGCCCAAATACCATATTTAGGATCAGAACCAGTTGGGTTCCAGTCTTTAGTGAATAAAAATTCAACAATAGATACGCGTGTGAAGAATGTTATTGTCTCAGTTATCAAAGTGAAAAGAATACCAATTGTAGTTAAAATTGAGATTGCAGCTATAATTCCTAAAATAATAGGTACGATTTTATCACTGAAACCGCCCTTTTTAGCGTTATTTTTAGCTATCAAGTCTCTAACATTAGTTTCCGATGCCATATATAACCCTCTCTTTTTCTCCCAATAAATTTAAAAAAGCGCTAGAAATTATCAGGTAAACAATGAGTTCAAATTAACCTAAAACATTTTAACAATCACCCATATATTCGAGAACAAGGTAGCAGAGTTGCTACCTTGTAATACCCCTTGAATAATTCCCAGCCCTTTGATATTAATAATGATTATTATTTATCTGATTTTTTATCGTATTTTTTTAATTCTTTAAGTTCATCTTTGTAAGTTTTTTCTGGAGAAGCTACATAACCAGCATCTTCAGCAGATTTACCTTTGTCTTCTAATGTGAATTTGATGAATTCTTTCATAACATCATTATCTTTTAATGATTTTTCTTTAACATATAAGAATAATGGTCTACTTAAAGCATATGAACCGTCTTTGATTGTTTTCTTAGTTGGTTCAGTTGTTTTACCTTTATCGTCTTTGATTTTAACTTCTTTTAATTTATCTTTGTTTTGTTCGTAGAAGTTATAACCGAAGTAACCGATACCCTCTTTGTTTTTCTCTACTGATTGAACAATTACGTTAGTGTCTCCGTTTTTCTCTGCTTTGATATCTTCTTTATTCATTACTTCTTCTTCAAAGAAATCATAAGTACCGTGACTTGAGTTTGGAGAGAAAGCTTTGATTTTTTTGTCAGGCCAGCTAGAGTTTACATCTTTCCAAGTTTTAGCTTCGCCGTTGTAGATTTTTTTTAATTGATCTTTAGATAATTCTTTAACAAAGTCGTTGTCTTTGTTAATTGCAACAGTTACACCATCTTGTGCAATTTTGAATTCTTTATATTTAATGTCTTTGTCTTCTAATTTTTGTTTTTCTTCATCTTTAATAGGTCTAGAAGCTTGTGAGAAATCAGTTTCGCCAGCGATGAATTTTTCAAAACCAGCACCAGTACCTGCTTGACCAGATGAAATAGTAGCGTTTGGATGATCTTTAGCCCATTTTTCGTTTAATTTCTCAACGATAGGAGCTACTGTTGATGAACCTTCACCTTTTGCTTCACCTTTAAGGTCTTTGCCATCTCCAGAACCACTTCCACTGCTATCTCCACCACCACATGCGCCTAATAATACTGAAGCGCCTAAAACAGTTGTACCAACTAATTGCCATTTTTTCATTAAAATATCCTCCTAATAGATAACCCAAAATGTTATATGTATTTCTTACAATGTTTATGATACATACTTTTTGTTAATATAAAATAGTTTAAATGTAAAGGTTTTGTTAAGATTGCAGGAAAATCAATATTTTTCATAAAAATTATCTATAAAAAAGACGGGAGTGATACAGAATTCATAATGAAATGCTGTATCACTCCCGTAAAGGTGACTGAAAGCGTAAAATATATTGTTAGTGTTGTATTTTACTTTGAATAAGTAATATGATTTTAAATTAATTTTTGACTTAATATTATTTAATTTTTAACGTTATTATTTTGTACTATTTAAACAACTATTTTAATAGAAGGAAAATGTTGATATTTATGATTATTTATCTTCTACTCGACTCCAACCCTTTTTGGTTAAAGAGATCTTGCCTGTTTCAATATTAATAATTTTATGTTTGTATAAATGACCTATTGCGCGTTTAAAAGAGCCTTTACTCATATTGAACACCTCTTTAATTGCTTCTGGGCTTGATTTATCCCAAAAAGGTAATTCACCTTCATATTCTACTAATAAATCGAATATTACTTGACCATCATCATCAAGACGTTCATGAGCTAAAGGTAAAAATGAACCATTGAGTTCCCCTTTGTTATTATGACCAATAACACGTACTTCTACTTCTTCACCTAATCGGGGTTCTTCTTTACGCTCTGATTCATGCACAAAGATTTTATAGCCTTCCTTCGATAATAAGAAACTACCAATTCTTAATAGTCGATATGGTCTAGCTTTAATCAGTTCATTCTGTTTTTCATCATCATATACAGGTGTAAACATTTTTTCTACAATTGTTTCACTAGCAAGACGAGCAAACATTTGATTTTCTCTATCTATACGTAATGTTACTAATACATAATCTCCAGTTTGTGGCCATAGTGATTTTACTTTTGGTAAATCTTCCCATGGGATTAGCACTTCTCTTGATAAACCTACATCTACACGTGCACCATCTCGGTCTGTTTTTAACACTTTTGCAAAATCATATTTATCTTTTGTAATGTCAGGCATGTTTTGAGTAGCAAATAATTCGCCTGAGCGATTTGGATATATGAAGAAACTATATTCTTCACCTGTTTCTAATTCATCTTCATCATTGATTTCTGATTGATTTAATTTTACTTGTTCACCATTAGGACCTTTTAAAAGGTATGTAGAACCTTCTAAGCCAATGACTTCTAAAAATTCAATTGAACCAACAATATCTTTATCTAATGCCATAATATTCTCCTTCGAGGGTTTGTATTCTTCATTATTATAACATGCATACTAAAAACTATCATTCACGTGTTTAGTTTTGCATTAGGTCGAAACTATATAAAGAATATGATATAATTTTTCCGTTAGATAAACGATAAATAAAGGAGTAAATGCATGCTACAAGTAACTGATGTAAGTTTACGTTTTGGCGATCGTAAATTATTTGAAGATGTAAATATTAAGTTTACTGAAGGAAATTGTTATGGGCTTATCGGTGCTAATGGTGCTGGTAAATCAACGTTTTTAAAAATTTTATCAGGAGAAATTGATTCTCAAACAGGGCATGTTTCAATGGGTAAAGATGAACGTTTAGCTGTTTTGAAACAAGATCACTTCGCCTATGAAGAAGAACGTGTATTAGATGTTGTTATCAAAGGACACGAACACTTATATGAAGTCATGAAAGAAAAAGATGAAATTTATATGAAACCTGATTTCAGTGATGAGGATGGTATACGTGCCGCTGAACTAGAAGGTGAATTCGCCGAAATGAATGGTTGGAACGCAGAGGCTGACGCTGCTTCTTTACTTTCAGGTTTAGGCATATCTGCTGATTTACATGATAAGCAAATGTCAGAATTGGAAAATAATCAAAAAGTGAAAGTCTTATTAGCTCAAAGTTTATTTGGTGAGCCTGATGTACTTTTACTTGATGAGCCTACCAATGGTTTAGATATTCCTGCCATTAGTTGGTTAGAGGATTTCTTAATTAACTTCGATAATACTGTCATCGTGGTATCTCATGACCGTCACTTTTTAAACAATGTATGTACACATATTGCTGATTTAGATTTCGGTAAGATTAAATTATATGTAGGTAACTATGATTTCTGGTATCAATCTAGTCAATTAGCTCAAAAAATGGCTCAAGAACAAAATAAGAAAAAAGAAGAAAAAATTAAAGAGTTACAAGACTTTATTGCACGTTTCTCAGCTAATGCCTCTAAATCTAAACAGGCAACAAGTCGTAAGAAACAATTAGAAAAAATTGAATTAGATGATATACAACCATCTTCAAGACGTTATCCATATGTTAAATTCACACCAGAACGTGAAATCGGTAATGATTTATTAACTGTTCAAGGACTTTCTAAAACAATTGATGGTGAAAAAGTACTTGATAACATTTCATTCACTATGAATCCTAATGATAAAGCAATTTTGATTGGAGATAGTGAAATTGCAAAAACTACATTATTGAAAATTTTAGCTGGTGAAATGGAGCCTGATGAAGGTACATTTAAATGGGGTGTAACGACTTCATTAAGTTACTTCCCTAAAGATAACTCAGAGTTCTTTGAAGGCGTAGACATGAATTTAGTAGATTGGTTACGTCAATATGCACCTGAAGATGAACAAACAGAAACTTTCTTACGTGGTTTCTTAGGACGAATGTTATTTAGTGGTGAAGAAGTTAAAAAGAAAGCTAGTGTACTTTCTGGTGGTGAAAAAGTTCGCTGTATGTTAAGTAAAATGATGCTATCAAGTGCCAATGTTTTACTATTAGACGAACCTACTAACCATCTTGACTTAGAAAGTATTACAGCAGTAAATGATGGATTAGCTTCTTTCAAAGGATCTATCATCTTTACATCTTATGACTTTGAATTTATCAATACTATTGCAAATCGTGTGATTGATCTAAATCAATCAGGTGGTTTATCTAAAGAAGTTCCTTATGAAGAATATTTACAAGAGATTGGCGTATTACAAAAATAATCTATAAGTACATACGCACTTCCCTATTACTAAATTGGGGAGTGCGTATTTTACTATCTTTTTACCCATTTCATAAACCTTTGCTTACATATGGTAAAAGTACTTTCTAATTTTTCAGTCTATTTCAAAAAATCACAATTATCGGTTTACAGACACAATTGCCATATGTATAATATAAAACATAGCAATTGAATAGGAAATTGATGAGGCGCATCAATCATCAGTATATATTAGATAAACTGTCTGCAACAGCTAATATAGAAAGGGTGCGATGCCGAAATGAATCATAATCGCAGCTATGATTTGTTGGACTTTGTGGTTAAGAGCTGAAAGTTTGTCATTATTATTTAATAATGGAGTGCATCACTTGTATATAAATCACGAACAAGTTCGCACTTCCGAACTTGTTCTTTTTTATAGCGTGTGCCTCCCTATATTTTAGGAGGTAAAGTTTTGAAGCGAAGTGTTTTGAAGTTCGGTGGTTCATCCGTCGCTGATTTTACAAAGATAAAAAATATTGCAGAAATGCTTAAGAACCGTGTGGATGACGGTGAACAATTAATTGTAGTTGTTAGTGCTATGGGTAAAACAACAGATCAATTAATGGATAATGTATCAAATCTTACTGCTACACCTAAAGATGAGGAACTCGCCCTACTTTTAACGACCGGTGAACAACAGACGGTATCATATTTATCCATGGTGTTAAATGATATCGGTGTTAATGCTAGAGCAATGACTGGTTATCAAGCAGGTATTAAAACGATTGGCCATCATTTAAAAAGCAGAATTGCTGAAATCAATCCAGAAACATTTGATAAAGCATTCACTGACAAAGATGTGTTAGTCGTTGCTGGTTTCCAAGGTATTAATGATGCATTTGAACTTACAACGTTAGGACGTGGAGGATCAGATACAACGGCAGTTGCAATTGCTGCAAGTAATCAAATTCCATGTGAAATATATACTGACGTTGATGGCGTTTATGCCACTGACCCTCGAATATTAAGTAAGGCAAAACGTTTAGATTATGTTTCTTATGAAGAAATGATGGAAATGAGTGCATTAGGTGCAGGCGTACTTGAAACTCGAAGCGTAGAACTTGCTAAGAACTATGATATCCCATTGTATCTCGGTAGAACTTTATCAAATGAGAAAGGAACATGGATTATGTCAAGAGCAGACTTATTAGAGAAAAAAGCTGTAACAGGTGTAGCATTAGATAAACATATGATGCACGTTACAATTAGTTATCCCCTACCTGATAATCGTCTTTTAACGCAATTGTTCACAGCATTAGAAGAAGGTTCAGTAAATGTGGATATGATATCCCAAATAGTTAACGTTGAAGGATTGCAGCTATCATTCTCTATTAAAGATAGTGATGTACAACAAATTTCAACTATTTTGAGTAACCTTTCTTCTTCATTTAACGCATTGGATTATAAAATTAATGAAGAATACGTTAAAATTTCGCTTATTGGTTCGGGTATGAGAGATATGTCGGGCGTTGCATCAAAGGCTTTCATTACTTTAATTAATGCAAATATCCCATTCTATCAAACTACAACATCTGAAATTAGTATTTCTTATGTGATAGATGCTGATAATGGGGAAAAAGCGGTTGAAGTATTATACAATGCATTTGATATTTAAACATCAACATGCTACTTATAAATAATTTTTTTAAAATTCAAACAAATGATATTGGAGTGACTTTTATGACAAGATTAGCAGTAGTCGGAGCAACAGGTTTAGTTGGAACAAAAATGTTAGAAACAATTGATCGCAAAAACATCAAGTTCGATGAGTTAGTATTATTCTCATCAGCTAGATCAGCAGGAAAAGAAGTTCAATTTCAAGGCCAAACGTATGTTGTACAAGAATTAACAGAAGAAGCAGCAAGTGAAAAATTTGACTACGTTCTAATGAGTGCCGGTGGTGGCACAAGTGCACAATTCGCCCCAATCTTTGAAAAGGCAGGTGCAATTGTCATCGATAACTCTAGTCAATGGCGCATGACTGAAGATATTGACTTAATTGTACCTGAAGTAAATCAACCTGAATTTAAGCGCGGCATTATTGCCAACCCTAACTGTTCTACAATTCAATCAGTAGTACCATTAAAAGTATTACAAGATCAATTTGGTTTAAAACGTGTTGCATATACAACTTATCAAGCTGTTTCAGGTTCAGGTATTAAAGGTAAAAGAGATTTAGCTGAAGGTGCAAATGGTAAAGAACCAGAAGCGTATCCTCACCCTATTTATAATAATGTATTACCACATATTGATGTATTCTTAGAGGATGGATATACAAAAGAAGAACAAAAAATGATTGATGAAACACGCAAGATTTTACATGAGCCTGAATTAAAAGTAACTGCAACATGTGCACGTGTTCCAGTACAAGATAGTCATAGTGTTGAAATTGACGTTACTTTAGATAAGGAAGCAACTGTACAGGAAATTAAAGATTTATTTGATAAAGACGAACGTGTTGTATTAGTTGATAACCCTGAAAAAAATGAATATCCTCAGGCACTTAACTCTACTGGTAGAGATGAAGTATTTGTAGGCCGTATCCGTAGAGATGACTCATTAGATAATACATTCCACGTTTGGTGCACATCTGACAATTTATTGAAAGGTGCAGCATTGAATGCAGTACAAGTATTAGAGCAAGTAATCAATTTAAAAGGAGCTAGATAATATGCCACATTTATTCGAAGGTGTGGGAGTAGCACTTGCTACCCCATTCACAAATAATGAAGTTGATTATAATGCATTAGAGAGACATGTAGATTTCCTATTAGACAATGGTGTAAAAGCAATTATCGTTAATGGAACTACAGCTGAGAGCCCTACTTTAACTGAAGAAGAAAAAGAACAAGTATTGGAATCAGTTATAAAGCAAGTTAATCATCGTGTGAATATTATTGCAGGTACAGGTACGAATAATACTGCCAAATCAATTCAAGCATCTCAACGCGCTAAAGCACTTGGTGCAGATGCAATTATGTTAATTACCCCCTACTACAATAAAACAAATCAACGTGGCTTAGTTAAACACTTCGAAACGATTGCGAATGAAGTTGAATTGCCAGTTGTACTATATAATGTACCTTCTCGTACAAATATGACAATTGAACCAGAGACAGTTGAAACATTAAGTCATAACCAATATATTGTTGCAATCAAAGATGCCACAAATGACTTTGAATATTATGAAGACGTTAAAAGTCGTATCAATCAAGAGGAATTCGCTTTATATAGTGGTAATGATGATAATGTTGTCGAATTTTATCAAAGAGGTGGCAATGGTGTTATCTCAGTTATTGCAAATGCAATTCCTAAAGAATTCCAAGGTTTATATGATGCTAAACAAAGTGGACAAGATATTTCAAACGATTTCGAACCAATTAGTAAATTATTAGATGCCCTTTCTGTAGATGTTAATCCTATTCCAATTAAAACGTTAACAAGTCATTTAGGTTTTGGTAATTATGAATTGCGTTTACCACTTCTTCCGTTAGAAGATGCAGATGCCAAAGTCTTAATCAATGCATTTGAACAGTTTAAAGCAGGTGAACTTTAATGAAAATTTTACTTATTGGTTACGGTGCAATGAATCAAAGAGTAGCTCGCTTAGCAGAGGAAAAAGGTTATGAAATTATAGGTGTTATTGAACCTCAAAAAAATGAGACAACACCATATACACACTATGATCACATTGCTGATGCACAAAATGAAGCGGATGTAGCGATTGATTTTTCAAATCCTAATCTATTGTTACCACTTCTTGAAGAAGAGTTTCAATTACCTTTAGTTATAGCTACTACAGGTGAAAAAGAAAAATTAGTTGAAAAGTTAAATGAATTAAGCCATAACATGCCCATATTCTTTAGTGCAAATATGAGTTATGGTGTACATGCTTTAACTAAAATATTAGAAGCAGCTGTACCACTTCTTCAAGATTATGATATCGAGTTGACTGAAGCACATCATAATAAAAAAGTAGATGCCCCTAGTGGTACATTAGTAAAAATATATGATGTTATTAAAGACTTACGCCAAAATATCACACCAGTTTATGATCGACATGAACATACAGAACAACGCACTAAAGATGAAGTTGGCATTCACTCTATTCGTGGTGGGACTATTGTAGGTGAACATGATGTATTATTTGCAGGAACAGATGAAACCATTACAATCTCACATAAAGCACAGTCTAAAGATATTTTTGCAAATGGAGCAATCACTGCTGCTGAAAAATTAATAAACCAATCTAGCGGTTATTACACGTTTGACAACTTATAAGATATAAAATCTAGAAAATGTTAAGGAGAGACTTAAATTATGGTACAACATTTATCAGCTGAGGAAATTATTCAATATATTAGTGACGCCAAAAAATCTACACCATTAAAAGTATATGTTAATGGCAATTTTGATGGTGTTACCTTCCCTGATTCTTTTAAAGTATTTGGTTCCGACAATTCTAAAGTAATCTTTTGTGAAGCCGATGATTGGAAACCATTCTATGAATCAAATCAAAATACAATTACTGAGTTAGAAATTGAAATGGATCGTCGTAATTCAGCAATTCCACTTAAAGACTTAACAAACACAAATGCGCGTATTGAACCAGGTGCATTTATACGTGAACAAGCTATTATTGAAGACGGTGCTGTCGTTATGATGGGCGCAACAATCAACATTGGTGCTGTAGTTGGTGAAGGAACTATGATTGATATGAATGCTACATTAGGCGGTCGTGCGACAACTGGTAAGAATGTGCATGTAGGTGCTGGCGCCGTTCTAGCTGGCGTAATTGAGCCTCCTAGTGCTTCACCAGTAGTCATAGATGATAATGTATTAATTGGTGCTAATGCAGTCATTTTAGAAGGTGTTCATGTTGGCGAAGGCGCGATTGTCGCTGCAGGTGCTATTGTTACTCAAGATGTTCCAGTTGGTGCAGTCGTAGCTGGTACCCCTGCTAAAGTGATTAAACAAACTTCGGAAGTAGAAGACTCTAAACGTGAAATTGTTTCAGCATTAAGAAAATTAAATGACTAATGATATGAGTATATGATAAGTGGCAATGACAAAAGACTATTTTATAGCTGTATTGCATAATCACAATGGCCTTATTGAACTGAGAAGGCGCTTAACTGAGCCCTTCTCAGTTTTAGTTATTCTTATGAAGAGTGGATTTGGCATAATAAAGCGTATTTATTTAGAATTTTTACCAATAGACCCAAGCAGTGGACAAAAAAACCATGCGACTCTATTTCAAAATTAATACTATTTTAAATTAATATCACCTCATACATAAAAAGATGAAATAAGTTACAATATTAATAAGACAAATTAAGTTAATAAAGGAATGATATGATGAGTGAATTAGAATTTGTAACTAAACATAGAAGACATTTACATCAACATCCAGAATTAAGTTTACATGAATTCGAGACGACAAATTACATCACACAGTTTTTAGACGAATTAGGAGTGTCATATGAGCGCCCTCTTGAAACTGGTGCAATAGCATACTTAAACGGTAATAGTGATCATACCATTGCATTTCGTGCGGATATCGATGCGTTACCAATTTTTGAAGAAAATGATGTCGATTATCGAAGTCAAACGGATAATGTAATGCATGCATGTGGTCACGACGGACATACAACGGCATTAATGTTATTTGTTAAACGCTGCAAAGAAATGTTCGATAAAGGAACGCTTCCACACAACGTTGTATTCATCTTCCAACCTGCCGAAGAAACTGGTGGCGGAGCGAATCGTCTAATTAAAGCAGGTGCGTTTAATAACTATCCAATAGAAGCTGTTTTTGGAATCCATGTTAATCCATTTGCCGATGAAGGACAAGTTGTTATCCGTGATGAAGAAATTACAGCAAGTGCAACTGAATATCGCTTCTTCTTAAAAGGATTATCAAGTCATGTTGCAGATAAAGAGCAAGGTCATTCCTGTGGTGAAGCCCTTCTACACGTTCTAAATCAAGTAGGACAAATACAACAGTATCATCTTAATGGCTTAAAACGAAATATTGTTCATATGGGTCATTTTGAAGCTGGAGAAGCTATTAACACTGTAGCTAGCCATGGATATTTAGAAGGAACGATTCGAACTTATGATCCAAATGATTTAAATGTAGTAAAAACGCAAATGCATAAAATTGCTGAGAGTGTAAGCTTATTATTTAATGTGGATTGTGAAGTGAAATTTGAAGAAGGCTACCCACCTACTATGAACAGTCCTAAATTGCGTGCGAGTGTAGAACAAGCAATTAATGCTGCAAATCTAGAAGTTATAGATAAACCCCTACCATTTTTATTTGGTGAAGACTTTAGCTTCTACGGTCAACAGTTAGCCCCTGCCTACTTTGCATTCGTTGGTACGCGTAATGAAGACAAAGGTTATGTGACTGGACTTCATACGTCTCATCTTAATTTTGATGAGAAAGTATTAATCTATGTAGCAAATTATTATGAACAATTATTAATGCATTATGGAGAGGAGTAATTCACATTGACAGCAATATGGTCCGTCGATAAAGAAGCGTTTTTACAAAATGCTATTAAAGTTAAAAATGATAATTCAATTATGGCTGTGGTGAAGAACAACGCTTATCATTATGGTTTGGAGTTTGCTGTTACTACTTTTTTAAAAGCTAGAATTAATACATTCAGCACTACCTCTTTAAAAGAAGCCATTAAAGTACGAGAAATAGCACCTGATGCCACTATATTCTTAATGAACGCTGTTTATGATTTTGAAAAAGTAAGAAAATATCAAATACAAATGACTTTACCGTCATTAGCCTATTATTACAAATATAAGAATGATTTGAATGGTATCAAAGTGCACTTAGAATTTGAAAATTTACTTCATCGTTCAGGATTTAAAACATTAGAAGAAATTAGAGAAGTACTCAATGATCATTATATTAACTCAAATGAAGACAAAATGATTATTAGTGGATTGTGGACGCACTTTGGTTATGCAGATGAATTTGATGTGCCTGAGTATAGTATAGAACGTGAAGCATGGTTAAATATAGTCGATACCTTATTAGATGAGGGTTATCAATTTGATTTAATTCATGCGCAAAATAGTGCAAGTTACTATCGTGAAGGTCAGAAACTTTTACCCTATCATACACATGCGCGTGTAGGCATTGCATTGTATGGTTCTCGACCATATAGTGATTTAGATGAGTATAGTATTAAACAATCTCTTACTGTAAAAGGTAATGTGATACAAGTGCGTGAAGTGAATGCTGGAGATAATTGTGGGTATAGTTTTGCATTTGAAGCTACAAGAGATCATACACGATTAGCAGTTGTAGATGTAGGCTATGGAGATGGTATTCTTAAATCGAGAGCTAAACATGAAGCTTTAATTAAAGGTAAACGCTACCCTATTCGCGCATTAATGATGAGTCACATGTTTGTAGAAGTTGATGATGAAGTCCATGCACAAGATGAAGTGATATTATATAATAACGATATACGCATTGATGAATATACATTCAAAGGTGTAGGCGCTAACTCAGAACAACTTAGTGCGATGAATCATGATTCTCTCATAAAGGAGTATAGATAAAAATGGCATTAAAATATAATGAATATGGTGAATTAACTATGGCAGGTACAAGTTTAAAAACACTTGCTCAAAGTTTTGGTACCCCTACTATTGTTTATGACGAAGATGAAATTCGCAATCAAATGCGTAGATACCATAAAGCTTTTCAAAAAAGCGGTTTGAAATATAATATTTCATATGCTTCGAAAGCATTTACATGTATCCAAATGGTCAAATTAGTACAAGAAGAAGACTTACAATTAGATGTAGTTTCTGAAGGTGAATTATATACTGCATTAGAAGCAAAGTTTGACCCAAGTAAGATCCACTTTCATGGAAATAACAAAACTAAACGTGAAATACAATACGCTTTAGAAAGTGGCGTTGGTTATTTTGTTATCGATTCACTTGAGGAAATTGATTTAATCGACAGATATGCGAGCGACACTGTAAATGTAGTATTACGCGTAAATCCTGGTGTTGAAGCACATACGCATGAGTTTATTCAAACTGGCCAAGAAGATAGTAAATTCGGTTTATCAATTCGCCATGGCTTAGCGATTGAAGCGGTTAATAAAGTGAGCGACTCTAAACGTTTACATCTAAAAGGTATTCACTTCCATATTGGTTCTCAAATCGAAGGAACTGAAGCGATGATTGAAACTGCTAAGATTGTGCTTAACTGGCTTTCTGAAAATGATATCAAAGTTGAATTACTTAATCTAGGTGGAGGTTTCGGTATCAAATACGTTGAAGGAGACGTAAGCTTCCCTATTGAAGAAGGTATTGCAGAAATTACAGATGCAATCAAAGCTGAAACTGAACGTCTAAATTATGAAGTACCGGAAATTGGTATTGAACCAGGCCGTTCTATTGTTGGAGAAGCTGGAATTACTTTATACGAAGTAGGTACAATTAAAGAAATTCCTGAAGTAAACAAATATGTTTCAATTGATGGTGGCATGAGCGATCACATTAGAACTGCATTATATGGTGCCAAATATCAAGCATTATTAGTAAACCGTCATGAAGAAGCTGATGAAACAGTAACAATTGCTGGTAAATTATGTGAATCAGGTGACATCATTATTCGTGATGCAAAACTCCCTTCTTCTGTTCAACGTGGTGATTACCTAGCGATTCTTTCTACAGGAGCATATCATTACTCAATGGCTTCTAATTACAACCAAATGCAGAAACCACCTGTATTTTTCTTAAAAGATGGTAAAGCACGTGAAGTTATTAAACGCCAATCATTACGTCAATTGATTATTAACGACACTAAATAAAAATTAACAATTAAAAAATAATTCTTAAGAATGTTAAAAGAGAAGTTTAAACTTAAAACCTACGTAGACTTTATAAATTTTGCTACGTAGGTTTTTAATATCTTAATAATTAATTTTATTATTAAGATATATGATTACTAATATTGTAATTTTTTAAAAATAAATTTTGATACAAGATATATAACTACTATGTATAATAAAGTAATAACACTCATTATTAATAAATTTTTTGGAAAGCTAATATTACTATCGAATTTGATAAAATTAGATAGTAAAAGCTTAATTTTATCAATACTGTCTGTAACTTTTATGAGAATATATCCTGTAATTAAAGTAATAATAGTTACTCCAGTATTGAAACGTATAGATGCAATAAGTGAAAAAATATTAAAATAGCATCGGTAAAAAATAAGACTATCAAATTTGTCATTAAATAATGAGTATATTTAGTATCTTTTAATAATTTCGTTTGTCAAAATAAACTAGACAATTTCTCATCTTCGATAAAAGTCATAAATACTTCCAATGGTGTTTTATAGCCCAGCGATTTTCTGGGACGATGATTAATATTTTGAGCAACACTAATGATAAGATGATCAGTGACTGAATTAAAGTCTAATTCTTTATCTAATCCATTGCGTCTAAGTATCCCGTTAGAATGTTCATTCAATCCACATTGCGACGGAGTGTCGGGGTCAGCAAAGAATATCGAGATATCGTGTCGGTTACAGATAGTTTTCCAGTTGGAGAGCTCCTTACCACAATCGAAAGTAATCGATTTAAATATATGAGGAGGTAAAGCTGAAAACATGGAGTGAAGAGCATCTTCAATATCATCTGCCTTGCGGCTTTGAGGTCGTATAGTGAAAATCATCTTAGAGATTCTTTCTACTAAGGTTATGACAGCACTCCCATGATTACGGCCAATGATAGTGTCACCTTCAAGATGACCAAATTCTTGCATAATCACTGCTCCTTTCTCCTACTTATCAGCATAATAATATATATAATAAAAATGATATTGTATTTTGAACTATTGAATTAAAGACAAACTTTCTTTATAAAAAATGAGATTAATGAAACAAATTGATAGTTTCATTAATCTCATTTTTCGTAGAACTTTTTTCTTAAGCAATTTTAACTTAAAAATAAAAAAACACCCTACATCTTGGTAAGGTGTTACTAAAGTCAATATTTTACAATCTATTTATTATAGTTTAACAACGTTTGCAGCTTGAGGACCGCGATCGCCTTCAACTACTTCAAATTCAACTGATTGACCTTCTTCTAATGATTTGTAACCATCTTGGTTAATTGCTGAAAAGTGTACGAATACGTCGTTTTCACCTTCAACTTCGATAAAACCAAAACCTTTTTCAGCGTTAAACCATTTAACTGTACCTTGTTTCATAATTCTGAAACCTCCAAGACTAAATTCTTTCAATATGCATTATTCGCATATTACAAAAAATACATGTGACAATTATGTATTAATAACAAAACGCTATAAATAACTCTTACAGATATTCTTTGCAATATGGAATAAAACCATTGCTTAATAATAATTATATGTTAGTTCTTACCAAATTGCAATACAATTATAGAAAATTATCTTTTAATTAATTTTTGGTAGATTATAATATACTTCTTTATTATTTAATACAATAAAACTATAAAATATTTGTAAATCTTCTTCACAATCTTCACAAAAGTTTAAATCGCAATTGTTATAAAACGCATGAATATTGTATTTTCCAACAACATAATTATCGTAATAATCTTTACTTTTTGAAATTATGTTAATGTAGTAGTTTAGCATTTCATCATATGAAGTAAATTGATATTGCTCTATAATTTTATCTGTCCAGTCACTAAATAACCACCATCCCTCATAGTCAGCTCTAATTTTGGCAACTGTCCACATATATATTTCCCCTTTCAATTAGCCTATAATAATTATTTTAACTATTTTATATCTGAATTAAAAATATAATGTCTCATACTTTTGTCGATAGCCTATTTATTCCATAGTAATTATTAGTTTTTTAGTATAAAACTTCGTATAATAAGTATAAGGAGTGATACTATGAAGCAAAAGCATTTACAAGTGTTTGGGACGGTTCAAGGTGTAGGCTTTCGATATTATACACAAAGATTAGCGAATAAGTATCATATTCTAGGCACTGTCCAGAATGTAGATGATTATGTTGAAATATATGCAATAGGTAATGACGATGACATCCAACAGTTTATTAATGCTGTAACTGAGGGTGCATCACCTGCTTCACATGTTACACACTATGAGCTTGAAGATACTAATGTGAGTGAAGATTTTTCTGATTTTAAATCGATTTAAATATAAAAAGGAAGATGTAATTTGAGATATAATATTTCTCGGCTTTTAGGCGTAATTGTAGGAATTCCAGTAGCTATGGTATCTTGGATGGTCAGCGTATTTGGCTTTGATCTTTCATTTATTATTGACGCTTTGGTTGGTATTGGGATGTTTTTTGTGTCCTACTTCCCTACTCAACGACTCACGTCTAGGAAGTATTTAACAGAAATTGGTCTTTCACGAAGAGACTATCATTACGTAAGCAACCATTTAAAGCAAACACAAGATAAGATACGAACAATATTAAAATCATTTGTTAATGTAAGATCTATTCAAGATTTTAGACAAATCAATGATATATATAGGATTTCAAAATCAATTCATTTTGCTGTTAAACAAAGGCCAGCAATGTTTTTTAAAGTAGAGAGTTTCTTTTATTCGCATATAGATAATGCGCTAAATTTAATAGAGTCATACACTCGATTAGCAAAAATGCCGAAAAAAACTATTGAAGAAAAGCAAAAATTAGAACATACTCGTATAACTTTAGATGAAGTTAAACGTACGTTGATTGCTGATCTGAAGAGAATCAATGAAGATGATTACGAGCGTCTAGATGTTGAAATGGAAATTAACAAATTAGAACAAAAACGTCATAAAGATAACTAGAATAAAGAAATGGAGCGATTTTTTAAATGCCTCGAAATGATCAATTTAACAACTCACATCCATTAGATGATTATATAGTACAACAACAACTAAAAAACCTAGATAATAATAGCAATGTCAGTCTAGCGAATCAAAACACAGTTTTAGATGATTTTCAGCAACAATTCAGTGATAAAGAAATGCAAAAAATTGAAAGTATTAGTCAACAAATTAAACCTTTAGACAATGATGGTCTATTATCATATGGCTCACATTTGCAAGAAAATATGTCTCAATTCTCACATAAAATGCTGGATGAAGTGCAGACTAAAGATATTGGACCTGTTGGAGATTCACTTAATCAATTAATGACTAAGTTAAAAGCTGTAAATCCTGATGAGTTAAATCCAGAGAAACAATCCAAACTTAAGCGCTTTTTTAAACGTACCAAAGCTTCAATTAATGAAGTGTTTTCTAGGATGCAATCAGTAAGTTCCCAAATTGATAGAATTACAATTCAGCTTGATAAACACAAAAATAATCTATCAAAAGATATCAAATTATTAGACGGATTATATCAACAAAATAAAGATTACTTTGATGATGTTAATTTATATATCGCCGCCGCTAAAAGAAAAAAACATGAAATACAAACGAACGACATTCCGAAACTACAAGAACTTGCCAATCAAACTGGTAATCAAATGGATATACAAGCCGTAGCGGATATGGAGCAATTTGTTGATCGCTTAGATAAGCGTATTTATGATTTACAATTATCTCGTCAAATTGCAATACAAACTGCACCACAAATTCGCATGATTCAAAACGTTAATCAAGCATTGGCTGAGAAAATTCAAAGTTCTATTCTTACAAGTATTCCACTTTGGAAAAATCAAATGGCAATTGCCCTTACGTTAATGAGACAGCGTAATGCAGTGTCTGCCCAACGTGCCGTAACAGATACAACCAATGATTTACTTACTCAGAATGCGGCTATGTTAAAACAAAATGCCATTGAAACTGCTACGGAAAATGAGCGTGGCATTGTAGACATTGAAACACTTAAAACAACGCAAAGTGATATTATTGAAACAATTGAACAAACACTTCAAATCCAACAAAATGGTCGTCAAAAGCGTAAAGAAGCTGAGAAAGAACTTGTTGGCTTAGAAGATGAATTAAAACAACACTTACTTTCGATGAAGAAGGAATAGCTAAAATGATTAAAGCACATCACAACTCAAAATGAGTATGATGTGCTTTTTTATTATAATTAATTCGTTTAGATAACTATTCTTTTTGATAAACAATATGGTCTTGGTTTACGAATTTAGCAACGACATATCCAATAATAGTTGCGACTACTGCTATTGGGAACCATTCTAAAGAATATTGCTTTAACGGTAAAGCATCTATAAATGACATCTTCACCCAACCATTAGTACTTATAACACTTAATATTGAAACAATACTAATAACTGCAATTGGTACTTGCTGTGCAACTGGTTTAGTTGGAATGAATCGTGCAAGTAAAATTAGTAAAACAACAGTTATTGCTATAGGATAAATAACGCTCAATACTGGTACTGACATAGAAATTACAGCATTTAAACCTAAATTTGCCAGTATGAAACTAATCAAAGTAAAGAATATTGCATAAGCTTTGTATGAAACTTTAGGGAATATTCTATTAAAATATTGACTTACAGATACAATTAAGCCACAAGCAGTTGTTAAACAAGCGAGTGCAACGATAATACCCAATAAATATTTACCGAAGACACCAAAACCATTCGCCGCCATTGTTGTTAATAAATAAGCACCAACATTTTGATCTTTAGCTGTCAGATTTTTAAGTGTCGCACTGTCAATGTTCATATGATTGCCTATAAATCCTAATGAAACATATATAAATACAAGCGCTATGGCTGCAATTAAGCCTGACATAACTGTTTGTTTAAATATTTGATTTGCATGTTTAACCCCTGTAGCTTTTATCGCGTTAACTACTATCATTGAAAAAGCAATTGCTGCGATTGCATCCATAGTTAAATACCCTTCTGTAAAGCCTCTTGAGAAACTTCCAATAGCTGAATTGTAATCAACCTTGTTTCCATGAGATGGTGCATTACCATTATAATCAACAAATCCTTTAATAATCATTGCTAAAATTGTTATTAATAATAATGGTGTTAATAAAGATCCTATCCGATCTACAATTTTACCTGGATTTATACATAGGTAAAGAACGACTAGGAAATAGATAAGAGTGAATATAAATAACACTAAATTACTATTCGTATGAGCAATTGGTGTCACAGTCATCTCAAATGAAGTCGAAGCTGTACGCGGAATTGCAAACAGAGGCCCTATTGTTAAATATATAATAATTAAAAATATTACAGAAAATTTAGGTGATATTTTATTTAATGAACCTACATAACCTTGTTTATCTAATGCGCCAACGATAACGCCTAACAATGGTAAGCCGATTCCTGTTAAACAAAATGCGATAACTGCTGGCCAAAAGAAATGACCACTATCTTGGCCTAAATTTGGTGGGAAAATAAGATTACCTGCGCCAAAAAACATAGCGAATAATGTAAATCCTACTATCCAAGTATTCTTATTCATAGAATTGCTCCTTTTTATGTGTATGTTTGCAATATTTAACATTCTAGCATAAAAAGGATTTACAAGTCTATGTGATTTCAGAAAATTTGAAAAGTTGATAAATATTTAAAATAGAAATCATATATCTTTTAAAATGATTTTAGAAGTAATTTTTTTAGTAATGGTGATAAATGACTCGGCAAATTTTCTACACCTTCTACAAATAATGCGTATTGACCATAAATGTTATGAATGGTTTGTTCAATATCTTCTGTTATAACATCTTGACTCAAAAACACATTAAATACTTCAATACCATATTTGCGGGCCATTTCTACACCTTCATAAGTGTCTAAAATACCATCTTGTGCATAATTGTAGGCTGAAGGTTCACCATCGGAAAATACTATCAAGAAACGTTGATTATGACTTCTTCTTAGCAAGCGTTCGCTAGCAATACGTATAGCTACGCCATCACGGTTATCATCTTGTGGGTGTAAAGACATGATTCGAGGACCACTTTTTTCCATGGTTGAATAATCATAATGAACAATTTCATCAATGATGTTAGGCTGTTTACGATCATCAGAATCAAATGCATCTTCATTGAACGCAAGTATTTCATGTTTAACATTTAATGCTTTCAATGTTTCGTGGAAAAGAACAACCCCTTTGATTGTCTCTTCCATCTTATCGAACATACTTGCAGATGCATCAATTAATAAAGTAAAAGTGGCATCAAACGTTTTACTTAAATCTTGTTTTTTATAAAATAATTTATATTGATCATCGATAAACCAATTTGTTAAATCTCTTTGCAAACGACCTTTAGTAAGGTTATGTCGCTCATCAACATGCTCGCGATCAATGGTTTTCTTGATAATTTGAATTAAATCCTTAGTTTCAAATTGAACATCGTTTTTAACATTTTGATACTCTAATAAGTAATCCGGTTCAATATCGGGAACATTCCATTTAATTTCTACATTTTCATTAATCCCTTTAAGTGCGAATGATGCATTCTCTCCTATAGAGCCACCTTCATCATTATTTAATGTATTGTCAGAACCACGACCCTTTTTGGTCATCATGTCTGTCATATCGTCTGTAGAATCACCTTCACGAGCAGTATCATTATCACTTATTACCTCACTATTCTCGCCCTCATGAAGTTCCATTTCAAGGTAAGCACCGCCTTCTGATTTACTATCTTGGGCATTCGTTTCAGCTTCAGCAGTCTCAGAGTCAGTATCCTCAGAGGTATTGTCTTTTCCATCTACATTACTCGCATCTGTACGTTTTAACTCATCAAACGTCATTTCATGGATTGCCTCATATACACGACGAGGGAGATGATAATATTCATTTAACATATCTTTGTTTAACATATCATCAATTTGGAACATGATACGTTGAGCTAAGTACATATTATCTTCTGATGTTTCATTTTGGAAAAAGTTAGGCAGATATTGAAACATAGAATTCAAAATATCGTCTAATTGTGAATGCATCATTGGAATATCAAAGAAATTCTGACTAAGAAATGCTTTTTCTAAATATAAAAATAGTAAATCAGTATACACAGTTTTAGTTTTATAGAATTTAATTTGAGATTCAGTATAAGACAATCTCGTTTGTAAACGTAAATCTATTAATTTAGAAGTACTTGGACGTTCATTACGAATATGATTAAACACGCGCATATCTTCTAGTAATCTAAAGATTTGCTGATAAAACTTAGGGTGTTCAAACTCATTATCATGTAATACTTCATTCACAATAGATTCATCCATCATTTGATACCCATAGGCTGCGAGCATCACGTCAGTTTTAAGTCCGGCTTTCTCTATATGCTCGGGACGGTGCGACCAGAACCAACTTGTGATCAATATGTTATTAATTGGATCATAGTAAGGGAATTTTTGAATTTTAACTTGTGTTTGCTCATTTTTAAGAAGTAAGCGCGCTAAGTCCTGTAGCATCATAACTTGCTTAGCATCTAATTGCTCATCATTAAATTTGATAAAACGATCGCTCATAATAATCCCTCTCTAAAAGTTTAATTCAATCGCATTTTTGATTGCTTGTTGTTCACGCTCATCTTCTAATTTATCGATAATTGTGCGTTGAATAGCACGCTCAATTGGCATTACAGTAATTAAGTCACTTAAATCTATTAATGCTCTAATACTAGCTGCTTCTTCAGAAATTTGACCTTGTTTAGACATTGTACGTAAATCTTCATTGAATTTGATAATTTGTTCAATAATAGCATCATCTTGAAGTTGACTTTGTTGCTTAATAACGTCTTTTAATATTTCACCGTCTATATAATCTACTTGAATAACAACAAAACGGTTTTTCAAAGCTTCGTTCATAGGAAGTGTACCTACATAGCCTTCATTAATTGCGGCAATAACGTTGAATCCTGGCGCCGCTTTTATCACTTCTCCAGTGAATGGGTTTGTAAGTTGGCGACGATAATCTAGAACACCATTTAGTATTGGTAAGGTTTCAGGTTTGGCCATATTTATTTCATCAATATAAAGGATATGTCCTTCACGCATTGCTTTAATTACAGGACCATCTATAAAAACAATTTCTTGTTGACCTTGTTCGTTTGTTTTAATTGTCTTAAAACCAAGTAGACTTTCAGCGTCTAAATCTACTGAACAGTTAACTTGATGCATTGGTGTATTAACAGCTACACTAAGTGTTTCCGCTAATTTGGTTTTACCAGAACCTGTTGGCCCCTTAAGTAATATATTTTTATTTAAATTAAATAATGCTTTAGCATCATTAAATACGGATTCATCTGAATTAATATATTGATTCTTAGTCATTTTTGTAGTTTACTCTCCTTCTTTAAAATGAAAAATAGACTAAGAAGTTGCATTGAAAAAGTAATGTTGAGTATATTTCAACGGTTACATCCCTTTTTCAAAATAACCCCCAAGTCTTGATTAAATCATGAACATGCTTAATTATTGATACTAAACTTCTTTAAAGTACGTTTTATAATAACCACCGACTAAACCAGAATTATCAATAATTTGATAGTATTCCTCAGTTTCATTAATAACATCATATTGCTTTCCAACAGTTAACATATCAGAAACTGTAAATTTCTTAGCATCTGTATTAATCACTTCAACTTTTTTAATAGGTGTACGTGTTTTCCATGTTTCATGTAACATTGCCATAAATTTCATGCCTCCATATAATTATTGTTTTACTTTTCTAATGTATAAATAAATGAGATGCCACTATTCTCAGTAATACGTAGTGATTGAGCATCGCCTTGATTTAACGTCTGATAAGGAATGCCAATGTCATCTAATTCCTTTTGTGCATTGTTGAATGCTTCAACTGAATTTGCACTAAATTCAATTTGCTCAACGATGCCTTCTTCTTTTAATTCAATAGGTTCATTAGGTTGATATAAATGAAGTTCACCACCTAAACCACCTTCGCCAATTTGAAATACTTGTATCACTTGGTCAGGAAACTCTGTTGATTCGTACTCAGCATAATGAGTTAAGTTAAATACATTCTTTAGGATAGATGCTGTAACTGGCAATTCATTAACTTTAATAATGATAGGACCAAGTCCCTGAATTTGGTGTAGCGGATTTACTGTACTATCAAAAGTGGGTGTGCCTAGTCCGACGCCCGTATTATGTTCATTCGAATAAATATCAAAAATTTGATGGTTGTTATCTTCGAAATTAAAATGCTTATTACCGTTTAACTCAGTAATTTCACTTGCTTGAATTTGATTATCTTTAAAAATCGTTTGATACTCATCCAATCCTGAATCTGTCGGCGTTCTCAAACCAACACTAGCGATATGTTGATTTTCATATTCAGAATTTGGCACTTCAACAAAATGTATTCGTGTACCTGGACTTAAATCTGCATCACCAAAACGTAAAGCTTGATTTTTAGATGCTACATTTAGTCCTAAAATATTTTTAAATAGTTTGTTTGTTTTAGAAAGATCACTTGTCCCTAATGTGACACTTCTAAGTCCACTCATGCATGACACCCCTAATATTTGTCTTTTCTTAATTATTATAACGCATTTTAAATATGATTTATATCATGAACTACATAATGGACCGTTAATTTAATGAGTTCAAAAATACATACGAAGAGATATATATATAAATTTAATAAAATTCGTATAATGAATATAAATACGATTTTATAATAAATATCAACAAGTCCTCCCCTACCCTTATTTTATAAGGTAGGGGGTAATTTGAAATATGTCGTTTAACTAATGACTTAATTTTGTATAATTAAAAATAGTTCGTTTTTTAGTCAATTAGTAATAACTATACTTATAATATAATAGTTGGATTATTTAAGAGATGGAATAAATTATTATAAGAATTATTTATTCCATAATTAGCCAATAATATAAACGCTAATTACTTAAATACTTTATTTGCTATTCTCTAAAAATTACAATCTGAACTTTCTATACAATTGTCCTATGAACTTTTATAAATGAGTGTTATTTATTTTCGGCCAAGTAATATATCTTCTAACTCTTCATCAGAGACTTCTATGGCAATTTTAGATAAATCAGTTTCTTTTGTGATTGATTTATATATTCCAAGTAACTTATCCATTTCTTGTTTCTCTTTTCCATTTTTCCTTAATTATTCGTGCACTTGGCATTTTGTGAACTATGTTTCTTAATTTTATTTGTTCTTCATTATAACACCTCGATTTATTTTAAGGGCATTGAATATAGTCTTAGCACTTCTTATATAATATTAATTGAATATCATCTTTGATTTTTTAATGTATTTAATATAGACTTACACATAGGCGTGTTACCTTTCTTTTTTATTTTGTGTGGTAACTAATAATTATAGAGGTAATTGCGCCATTTTTGTATTCAAACATAAAAATTGGACTGATGATTTTTAGTCATCAGTCCAATTTATTATAGACCCAAAAAATACAACGACGATGTGACGCCGTTGTATCAATATTAGTTTGAGGTTATATTCCTTTGGGATTAGCTTTCTAAAAGTAAATCTTCAGGACTTTCGATTAATTCTTTAATCGTTTTTAAGAATCCTACTGCTTCTTTACCATCAATAATTCTATGATCATAACTTAAAGCAATATACATCATTGGTCTATTCTCAATTGTATCTTTATCAATTGCAATTGGACGAGTAATGATTGAGTGCATACCTAGAATAGCTGCTTGGTTACCATTAATAATTGGTGTACTCATCATTGAACCAAATACACCACCATTAGTAATTGTAAATGATCCATTAACCATATCATCTAAACCAAGTTTTTTGTCTCTTGCTTTAACTGCTAAGTCAGCAATAGCTCTTTCAAGTTCTGCAAAGTTCTTTTTATCACAATCTCGTACGAATGGAACTAATAAGCCGTCATCAGTAGAAACAGCTACACCTATATCATAATATTGTTTAGTAATCATATCATCGCCGTCGATTTCAGCATTTACTTCAGGATATTTTTTCAATGCAGCAACTGCAGCTTTTGTAAAGAATGACATGAAACCTAGTTTAGTACCATCATGATCTTTAATAAATTGTTCTTTTTTACGTTTACGTAATTCCATTACGTTTGTCATATCTACTTCATTGAATGTAGTTAACATTGCTGTATTATTAGAAACTTCTAATAATTTTTTAGCAGCTGTTTTCTTTCTACGAGACATTTTTTCTCTAATTACAGGTTTATTAGGTGCACCTGAAGATTTTTTAGGTTCTTCTTTTTTGCTTGCTTCTTGAGAAGATTGGGATTGAGCTGCTTTTTGGCTATTTTGTACATCACCTTTACGTACAACATCGTTTCCTTTTCCAGAAACAGTGCTTAAATCTACACCGTTTTCACGTGCATGGCGACGAGCTGATGGCGTTGCATTAACACGTTGATTGTTAGGATTAGATTGTGTTTCTTCATTATTTGATTGAGATTCTTTTGGTTGAGCTGATTCTTTAGTCGCTTCATCATTGTTCGCAGATTGAGATTGGTCTGAAGATTCTTCTTTGCTTGAAGAAGCATTACCACTACCTTCGCCAACAGTTGCGATAACTTGGCCGACTTCCACAGTGTCGCCTTCAGAAGCCAATTGTTCTTGAAGTACACCTTCTTCTTCAGAAACAACTTCAACGTTTACTTTATCTGTCTCTAATTCAAGGATAGCTTCGCCTTTTTCAACGCTATCTCCCACATTTTTTAACCATTCTGCAATGGTACCCTCTGTTATAGATTCTGCTAATTCTGGAACTTTTACCTCTGGCATAATATTTCCCCCTAGTTATTTTTCAATGCTACTTTCAATAATTTGATTTTGAACAAGTTTATGAATTTCCCCATCACCTTCAGCTGGCGCTGCACGTTGAATTCTACCATGATAGCTTAAATTAAATTGGTTACCTACAAGTGATTTTAAATAAGGATAAACGAATAACCAAGCGCCTTGATTTTTAGGTTCTTCTTGAACCCAAGATACTGTTTCAAGATTAGGTAATTCTTTTAATACTTCTTTAATTTCCCCTTCAGGGAATGGATATAAACGTTCAACTGCAACTAATAAAATTGAATCATCAGGATTTTTAGCTAAATGTTCTTTTAAATCTATGAACATTTTACCTGATGCTAATACAAGTTTAGTCACTTTCTCTTTATTTCCATCCTCGACAATAATAGGTTTGAAACCACCTGAAGTGAATTGATCTATTGGTTTAGCAACTGTTTTATTTCTTAATAAGCTTTTTGGAGACATTACAATTAATGGTCTCATAGCTTCAGTACCTAAACTCTTAGCTTGTGATCTTAGTATATGGAAATAGTTACTTGAACTAGATAAGTTAACAACTGTACTATTATTTTCAGCTGCTAGTTGTAAGAATCTTTCTAAACGTGCTGAAGAGTGTTCAGGTCCTTGCCCCTCAAATGCGTGAGGTAAGAATAGCGTTAAACCACTTCTTTCTCCCCATTTAGCACGTGCTGATGACATGAAATTATCGAACATCATTTGAGCCATATTAGAAAAGTCTCCGTATTGAGCTTCCCAAATGTTCATGCTATTTTTATTTTCAACATTATAGCCATATTCAAAGCCAACGACAGCTGCTTCAGATAATGGACTATTGTGAACTTCAAATGTGGCTTTTTGATTAGGAACATGATGTAATGGTGTGAATGTATCACCATTTTCTTCATCGTGTAATACAGCATGTCTATGACTGAACGTACCACGCTCACTATCTTGTCCAGTTAATCGAACAGATATGCCATCTTGAACAATCGTTGCAAATGCAAGTTGCTCAGCTTGAGCCCAGTCTACTAAACCATTCTCATTTTCGAAAGGCTCTCTACGTTTTTCAAGAACTTTGTTTAGCTTTTTAAGTACATGGAAATCTTCAGGATATGAAAGCATAGCATCATTAATTTCTTTAAGATGATCTACTGAGAAATCTTTATCATCACTTTGTAAAGGTTCTTGCAATGACTCAGGTCTTTCCATATCTGGATTATCCATTTTATCTGATTTATCAATCTTGTCTTGAGCAGCACGCATTTCTTTTTGAACTTTATCCATTACGTCTTCCATTTGTTCCTTAGAAATAACGCCGTCTTCAACTAGCTTATTACCATAAATAATTTCAACTGAATCATGTTTGCGAATATTATGATATGGAAGTGGATTTGTAATCGAAGGTTCGTCCATTTCATTATGCCCGTAGCGACGATAGCCAACTAAATCAATTACAAAATCTTTATGAAATTCTTTTCGGAACTCCATTGCAATGTCAATAGCTTCAATTGTTGCTTCAACATCATCTGCATTTACATGTAAAATTGGTACGTCATAACCTTTCGCAATATCAGTTGAATATGTTGTTGAACGTCCATCAACTGGTTCCGTAGTGAATCCAATTCTATTATTTGTGATGATGTGTAAGGCGCCACCAGTTGAATAACCATCTAGGTTACTTAAATTCATTGTTTCAAAATTAATACCTTGTCCTGGGTATGCAGCATCCCCATGAATTATAATTGGCATACCTTTATGGAAATCTGTAGTTGGTTTACCAGCGTGTTTTGTGTCATCTTGTGATGCACGTGTCTTACCAATTACCACTGGCGCAACAATTTCCAAGTGACTTGGGTTATTAGCTAATGAAATTCGTTGTGCAATACCATATGAAGAAGTTGTCTTCACACCACCTAAGTGATACTTCACATCTCCTGTCCATCCAGCAGTTAGTTCAAGACTGCCATCTTCTGGTAAGAATTTCATAGGATCTGTGTGCATAAACTCAGAAATCATCATTTCATATGGTTTTTCTAGCACATGAGTTAAAACATTTAAACGACCTCTGTGTGCCATACCAATTTGAATATTGTTAATTTCAACTTCAGCAGCACGTTTTAATGTATGTTGTAACATTGGAACTAATGTATCAACACCCTCAATAGAGAATCGTTTAGCACCAACAAAGTTTTTGTGTAAATACTTTTCAAAGCCTTCTACATGCGCTAAAGTATCAAATAATTTTTTTCTTTCATCATTATTGATATTAGCTCTATATGGTGTTTCAATACGTCGTTTTAACCACGTACGTTCTTTATTATTATTAATATGATTATATTCAAAGGCTATCGGCCCTTTATAACGCTTCTCCATTCTTTCAATTGCCTCGTAAGCATTATCATATATATCTTTGAAATGATCAGATACAATTTCAGCTGAGACATTTTCTAATGTTTCTTTATCTAAGTTAAACTCTTCAATTTCTAACTTAGGAAGATTAGTTCTTTTAGGAGCATTAACAGGGTAAATATCAGCTTTAAGGTGACCGTATTGTCTTATATTGTCGATTAAGCGCATAATACGCTTAATTGTACCATCTCCCGCTGATGAACCACTCCCTTCAGTGGTTGACTTAGCTGCGACATGAGCTTCGCCATTTTTAATAGTGCTGAAAAGAACTTGTAAATCATCAGGCACTGAACTAGGGTCTTGTAGATAGTCATCGTATAAATCTAACATTAAACCTAGGTTAGCACCGAAGTTTACAGGAGCTTCTGTAACGTCCTTGTTATCCTTTGACATAGTATTACCCTCCACAAAATAGTTAAACCGCTTACAGGTCAATAATAGCACTATTTGTGGCTTTGATAAAGTCCATTGACTGAATATTATGGAAAAAACAAAAATACTAAATCTAGTAATTTGAAATTATATGATTTTGTGTGAAAATTGATGGGAAATTTTTCTGAAAATGTGAAATAGAGATAGTTTGAATGAGTGTTTTAATTGTAGATGATTATTTGAAAGAAAGTTATGCATTAAAAAACCGGAACAACTTAATTGTCCCAGATTCGATGTAAATATTCATTTAAATATAATTTTAAACGTTGTATATTGGTTTACTTCGCTGTCAACAGTTATATATCCACCATATTGTTGTACTATTTTCTCAGCAATAGAGAGCCCTAAGCCATTACCACCCTGACTTCTTGCGCGGGATTTATCAACTCTATAAAAACGATCAAAAATAAACTCCTGATCTTCTTTAGGAATACCAAGACCATGGTCTGTAATTTCAATACTAATTTGTTTGTTTCTTAATTGAGTAGCTATCTCGATTTGCTTGTTATCTTTGTCATACTTCATTGCATTATCAATAAAAATAAGTAATAGCTGTTCAAATTGATGGCGATTAATCTGTAATGTTAATAGTTTCTTTGATAGATGCGTTTTAAATTGATAATCTGGATGTAATTGTTTTAAAGATTTAATACGTGAATGAATTTCTTCGTTAATATTTACTTCTTCAAATTCTAATGCCTGAATATTAACTTTGTCTTTAGTCAATAATAATAATTCTTGAACCAACTTCGTTATTCGATTCATTTCCTCTAATGAAATATTAAGAGACTCTTCAAGTACAGCTGGGTCTTTTTTACCCCAACGTTTAATTAAATTTAAATGACCTTGAATGATTTGTAGCGGCGTGCGTAACTCGTGAGAAGCATCTTCAACAAATTGACGTTGTTGGTTAAATGATTCCTCAATTTGGTACATCATATCATTAAAGGTATCGATTAAATTATCTGTTTCCTCATAGTTCGTCTTGAGTTCAAGTTTATTTTGAAATCCATCTCGTCGTATTTGAATCATCTTGTTCGACATGGTTACGAGTGGCTTAGTTAATTGCGTTGAAAAAATATAACTAATACCCGCCATAATGAAAGTTGCTAACAAACCAAATGCAATGGCTACAAAATATAGAGAACGAACTACATTGTTATATCCTTCAAGGGAGTGAATTAAAACACTATAGCCTTCAAAACGTTCACTATGTATTGGTTCTGTAATAATTAAGTAAGGGATTCCATTATGTTTTGAAATTTGAATCGTTTCAGGATCAACAAAATCAATATCAGGTTTAAAATTAATCATATTTTCATTTGAGGATTGCATTAATTGTTTACCATTTCGATCGTAAATGATGGCTTTTTCAAAATTCTCCAACATAGCAGTCAAATCTAATGTAGTAATATTATTCATAGATCGTGATTCTACTAAATTAACGATATCATTTGAACTGTGTTCAGCCTCATCAATCTCACCGTCTCTTAAGGTATCTTTTAAAAAGAAGATTATAACAAGACAGAAAAGAATAATTGTGCTAAACATGATTAACGTTGTAATCATCATCCACTTATATTTTAAAGTACCCTTTTTAATCATCTAATCACGTACCCAACACCACGAACGGTTTCAATCGTTTTATCTTTACCATAAGGTTTAAGTTTGTTGCGTAAATATCGAATATAAACATCTACGACATTCGTCTCAACTTCACTGTCATAGCCCCAAACATGATCTAAGATTTGTTCTCTTTGTAGTACACGGTTTCTGTTGGTTGCTAATAAATAAAGTAAGTCATATTCAGTTTTAGTGAAATCTAACTGTTCTCCATTAATTGTGACATTAAAAGCATCGACGTCTATTTTAATGCCATTGATATCAATGATATCCTTTTGAGGTTGACGACGGAGTACTGCACGAATGCGTGCAAATAGTTCTTCAATTTCAAAGGGTTTTACAATATAATCGTCAGCACCGTAATCTAAACCAGTCACTTTGTCATATGTATCGCTTTTAGCCGTAATAATAATGATAGGCGTTGATTGTTCTTGTCTGACACGGCGACATATTTCTAAGCCATTTATATTTGGTAACATTAAATCTAATATAATTAAATCGTAATTATTACTTAATGCTTTATCGAGCCCTGCTTGTCCTTCATATTCTATATCTACACTATAATTATCATGAGTTAGTTCTAGTTCTAAGAAGCGGGCTAAATTTTGTTCATCTTCCACAATAAGTATATTAGTCATTATTATTTTCACCTCTTTTATTATGTATTAATCATATTTTAAATAGCTAGAATGAGTTAAATCAATGATGCGTTTTCGAATGCATATTCTTATAATATAAACTATATTTTATCACAGTAAAGACTGAAATTAGAGAATGGATTTAAATTGTAATGATATAATCAAATTTAAATGAAAATTTTTCGCAATTATAATTGACAATGATTATCAACGATGTATAATAGTATTTGAAAATGATTATCAATACCGAATAAGACAATTCCCCCCACATATATTTCGTTCTTAAAGGATTGGTCATTTTCAAGTTATTCCCCTTTTATATGCCCGTAAAAGACTAACGTTAAAGTTTCAAACTTACTTTAAACGTTTTAAAAAAAAGCAGTGAATCTAATGCCGAGGTTCACTGCTTTTTTATTTAGCTTATTTAGTTATTCTGATTTGATTAAATCTTTTGAGTATCTACTAATTCAAATAGCTTATATTTAATCCTTAAAAAAATTGAGATACAATCTCGCGTTTTAAGAATGTATCTCGATATATTTTACGTAGCTGTTGGATATAAATGATTTTTAAGTATTAATGTTGATAGAACAATACAGAAAGCACCGCCAATTATACCAGCAATGATATCTGTAGGATAATGCACACCTAAATATACTCTTGAAATAGAAATCAGAAGAATAAATAATGCGCATAATCCTATAATAATTCCTTTATTATTACCTGATGCTTTTCTATTTACTATGAACATCGCACTACCAAAGAATGATGTTGACCCCATAGCATGGCCACTAGGAAAGCTAAATCCAGATATATCAATTAATCGTAATAATGTTGGACGCTCTCGGTCAAAAATATTCTTCAGTAATGGATTTAATATACTTGAAAGAGACATAACAATCACAAAGAATAGCGCTTCGATTTTAAAGCGTTTTAACATTAAATATGCGACTAACATTAAAGATAGACAGACCATTGCCCATACTTCTCCTAGCTTAGTGGCACCCAAAAGGATAGAAGTAGTGATGAAACTTTCAGATGAATAAATAAATTCATATACTTCAGTATCAATCCATTTACCCAGTCTAGACTCATGGAAGGATGCAATGATACCAAATATTAAGGTAAAAACGATTAGCAAAGTAATACGTTTCGTACGATTCATTGTCTGCACCTCCTGAGTTTATAGAGCGTCCTTTAAAATTTTATTAAATAGATCTTCTTTCGTATAACTTTCTGTGTAAGTCTCCATTTGTTTAATGATTGACTCTCGATCATTTTCAATTTCTTTAAGTTGTTCTAATAATTTAACCTGTGTAAGTTGATCTTCAAGGATGGTTCTACCATACCCTTTAGATTCAAAATTCTCTGCATTATCAATTTGATCACCACGTGATTGGTCAAGTCCTAAAGGTATTAATAACATAGGAATACGCAATGTTAAAAATTCATAAATAGCATTAGATCCTGCACGGCTAACTACAGTATTTGTAATAGCTAATAAATCTGTTAACTCTTCTTTAACAAATTCATACTGAACATAGCCTTTAGCATCAATACTAGAATCAACTAGTCCATGACCTGTTAAATGAATAATTTGATAGTCTTGAAGTAATGCTTCTAAATTTTCACGTATAGCTTGATTAAGCTTTTTACTACCTAAGCTACCACCCATGACGAGTAATACTTTTTTTGAGGCGTCGAAACCTGTTAACTGGTATCCACGTGATTGATTACCTTCTTTTAAGTCTTGTCGAATGGTAGCGCCAACGAAGTCTGCTTTATCTTTAGGTAAATATTTTAATGTATCTTCAAATGTTGTATAGATTTTTTTAGCAAATTTCAGTGAAATTTTATTAGCTAAGCCTGGTGTTAAATCCGATTCATGTATAATTGTTGGAATGTTTAGTGAGCGTGCAGCTATTACTACGGGAACTGAAACAAATCCTCCCTTAGAAAATAATAGGTCTGGTTTCTCTCTTTTTAATACTTTGCGTGCATCAATAACACCTTTTAAAACTTTAAATACGTCTTTCGCATTATCAACTGATAGATATCGACGTAATTTACCGCTAGATATTGGATAATATTTAATGTTAGGTAATTGTGATTGTATCATTTCACGTTCTATACCTGTTTTAGAACCAATATAAAATGCGTCGTGCCCTTTATCAATAGCTGTTGGAATTAAACTTAAATTGACCGATACATGTCCAACAGTACCGCCACCGGTAAATGCTATTTTAGACATAGTAATTAACCTCTATTCTTAAATGTTTTTATAATATGCGTAGAATGGTGCGCCTCTATCAAATGGATGATAGTCAATTTCTGCTTCACCGACTTTTATGAAACCAAATTTTTCAAATAATCCTTGTGCTGGCTTATTTAGAGCAAAAGTATCAGTTAAAAGAACATGGATATTATGTTCTTCAGCTAACTTAACTGCGAAATCAAATAACTCAGTAGCTGCTCCTTTATACTGTTGTGATCCAGCAAGTCTATGAATGACATAGGCGCCTTCACGATCGATTGGCCATTCTAACTCATCATACCATTCTGATTGTTGTTGGTCGACCACGATAAAGCCATAAATTGTGTCATTTTCTTCCAACACATATAGTGTTTCGGTATTGATGTCTTCTTCAAAGTGTTCTGTGACTGGATATTTATCATCCCATTGATTATTATTGAATTCTTTCATTAATTTTTTGGCTTCTTCAACTAAAGTTTCTATTTGTGAAATATCTTGCATATTACCTAGTCTTATCATTGTTTTTGACGCTCCTCTTTATTTTAGTTTATTAATTAATTCATCTAAAACTTTATCTTCTTTATTAGCTTTTTCAACTAATAACTGTGTAAATTTCTCATTAGTTTTTTTATCGAATTTACCATTTACTGATAATTCATGTTCTGATTGGAAGTTTTTAATAGCTGATTCCAACTGTGTATCAAATTGTTTAGAATCATTGTTAACGTCGTAGCCTAATGCATCTAAACCGATTTTGATAGATTTCACGTATTTTGTATTGTCACCAACAGAATAAGATTTATCAGTTGGAATGACACTGATAGATTGATATTTAGGTGAAGCTATTTTTGTATCAGGTTTTATACCTTTCCCATGAATATAATGACCATCAGGTGTTAACCACTTCATTTGTGTATATTTCAATAATGAGCCATCTTTAAATTCACGAGTTGTCTGTACTATTCCCTTACCAAAAGTTTTTGAACCGTAAACTTTAGCTTTTTTGTGGTCTCTCATTGCACCAGTAAATACTTCTGATGCACTGGCAGAACCTTCATTTACTAAGATACTAACTTTCATGTCTTTAGCTTCTTTAGAAGCGTCATTTGACGTTTTGATTGATTCTGTGTCATCGCCTTTTTCAAGTTTTACAACTGTCTGATCTTTATCTATAAAGATATTAGCCATTTTTACGGCTTCATCAAGTAGACCACCAGGATTATTTCTTAAATCTAATACTATATTACGAACACCGTCTTTATGAGCTTTAATAATAGCAGATTTCAGTTCGCCTGCAGTATTATCTTGGAATTTATTTATAGTAAATACTCCAATGTTGTCTTTCTTCTTATATTCCACGCTTTTTACATGGATTTTACCACGTTTAATTTTAATTTCTTTTTCTTGAGAACCACGTTTTATTGTTAGTTTGACCGTTGTTCCCTCTTTACCACGTACTAATTTTACTACTTGATCTAAAGGTTTGCCTACTACGGATTTTCCATCCACTTTAGTAACAACATCTTTTGGTTGGATACCGGCTTTTTCAGCAGGAGAATCTTTCATTGGACTTGTAATCATAATTTGTTTATCTTTTTTTTGCATTTCTGCACCAATACCTACAAAGTCGCCTGAAACATCTTCATTAAAGCTTTTCGTTTCATCTTTAGTCATGTATTCTGAATAAGGATCTTTAAGTTCTTTAACCATGCCATCTATAGCAGCCTCAGATAAGTTACTAGCATTTTGTTTTTTGTAGTAATCATTATTCAGTGTCTTATAAGCATATTGAATTTTTTTAATTTCTTGACGTTCATCTTTAGTTAATCCGCTTATTTTGTGACTGATACCAATTGTAGCAGCAACTGTAATACCAGCTGTAATAATGATAACTCCTAATAAAAGTACTATAAATTGCCAAGTTTTAAAATTGATTCTTTTATTAGAAGATGTTTCATTTTTATGTTTGGAGTCTATACTACTTTGTTTTTCCTCAGAATGTTGACTCATAAAACCACTTCCTCATATAACATCTTATGTATTTATAATTTCATCTATAAAGATAATATAAGTATGTCGTTATTTAGACACAAACGCAACTTTTAAGAAATAAGTTGAATAAAAAGCACAAAAGGAGTGGGACAGAATTCATAATGAATTCGTTCCACCCCCGAAAAAATGACTAGAATTGAGAAAGGCTTGATATACTTCTCATTTAGCTAGCTGTTATGAAATTTTTAATGCAATTTTAATATGATACATGTGCTAATCACATTACTGAGTAAGTCAGAATTTTAACCATTCTGTATACTCTTCATATAAATCATCAAACACTGACATGGGTACTGATATGTCGCTTTGCATTTCAATATAGTCAGACAATTGATTGAAATCTTTTTCATGTTTTGGAAAAGACAAATCATTAAATATTTCTTCAGCTAAGTCTCCCTTGCTATCTTTACGCCCTCTAACCGTTAGAGCAAATTGATAGAATGAATGTTCTTTCATTAGCTCATTGTCACATCAACAACTTTAGTTTCACCTTTAATGACTGCTTTAACATCATTAACATGAATTGATTCAGTTTGATCTGAATTTGTAATAATAATTGGTGAAATAACATCTTTAGCATTATTACTAATATATTCTAGATCAAATTTAAGTAATGGATCACCAACTTGAACAGTGTCGCCACTACTTACTAAGATTTCGAAACCTTGACCATCTAATTGAACAGTGTCTAATCCAATATGAACTAATATTTCTAAACCATTATCTGCTTTAAGTCCTATTGCGTGTTTAGTTGGAAATACATTGTCCACTTTACCTTCAATTGGAGAAACAACTTCTCCTTCAGTTGGGTTAATACCAAAGCCTTCGCCCATCATTTTTTGTGCAAATACTGGATCTGGAATATCCTCAATATTAATATATTCGCCAGTTAGTGGTGCATATATTTCAATTTCTTTATTAACTTCTTTACCTTTACCAAATAATTTTTTAAACATAATTAGCCACTCCTATTTTTCAAAATGCGGAATTAAATCTCCATATCCAAGTTCTTCTAACTTATCATAAGGGATAAATTGAATCGCTGCGGAATTAATACAATAACGTAGTCCACCACTTTCTTTTGGACCATCGTTGAATACATGACCTAAATGACTGTTAGCATCTTCCGATCTAATTTCTGTTCTAATCATACCAAATGTTTTATCTACGAGTTCAATGATTTCATTGTCATCAATTGATTTAGAGAAACTTGGCCAACCACAATTAGATTCAAACTTTTCCTCAGAAGTAAACAATGGTTTGCCTGAAATTTTATCTACATAAATACCCTTATCAAAATGATTCCAATATTCATTTTGAAATGGAGGTTCAGTACCATTTTCTTGAGTAACTAAATATTCCATTTCATTTAATTCATTTTTAGCTTTTTTAATCATTTTGAGACCCCCAATGTGTTTCGATAAATGATTTTCTTCCTGATCCACGTTGATATTGCTCATAATGAGCAGGGTTTTTCTTGTAATAATCTTGATGATAGTCTTCAGCAGGATAAAAGTTTTTGTATGGAAGAATTGGCGTTATAACAGGTTTTTTAAAAATACCTTCTTCATTTAATTGTTGTATTTTAAGTTCAGCTGCTTTCTTTTGCTCTTCATCATGATAAAAGATAGCCGGTTCATAGCTTTCTCCTCTATCAAAGAATTGACCACCGCCGGCTGTAGGGTCAAAAGTTTTAAAATATACTTCTAAGATGTTTTCAAAGGACGTAATGTCTGAGTTGAACTGAATTTGAACAGCTTCCCTATGTCCAGTTTGATTAGTACAAACTTGTTCATACGTTGGATTTTCAACATGACCTCCACTATATCCAGATACTACCTCTTCAATACCGGGATATGATGTAAAAGGCTTAACCATACACCAGAAACATCCTCCAGCTAAAGTTGCATATGCCATATTATTACCTCCTCTGTCATTATTTAAATTTACGATATATATACTATTATTTAAAGTAATCTACTCACATTGATGAATTTTATTAAAAGAACAATAAGAAGTAAATAATGAGATTAATTTGATTCACGAACAACAACCAAGCCGATTGCTCCTTGACCAGTATGAGTTGAAATAACTGGTGTCGTTACATTAACATCATATTTCTGTTGGCCGAATGCTTCATCAAATTGCAACTTGAGCTTGTTAACAAAGTCAAGAACGTTTGCGTGAGCAACACCAATCGATTTAATTTTATTTTTATCGATAAATTCTGAAATTTCTTTTTTTAGATATTGAATACTAGAATTTTGTGTACGTGCATTATGTACGATTTCTAAATATCCATCTTCTAAAGTGCCGACGGGTTTAATTTTCATTATATTACCAATAAAACCTTTTGTCTTACTTATGCGTCCACCTTTAATTAATTGATTTAATTGTCCAATTACAACAAAGAGTTTAATGTTCTTTTGTAATTCTTTGAGTTTGTCTACGATTTGATTAGACGAAAGATTCGTATTAATTAATTCAACAAGTCGTTGGATTTGGTAGCCGAGTCCGAATGAAATAGATTTGGAATCAATTACGGTTACTTTAGTGTCAACCATATCACTGGCTTGCAAAGCAGTTTGGTATGTACCGCTTAGACCTGATGACATATGGATACTAAAGATTTCAACATCCTCTTTACCAAGTTCTTCGTATAGTTCAATAAATTTCCCGATTGGTGGTTGGCTTGTTTTTACGTCGGCATCTTCCTCAATTCGTTGAATATAAGCCTCAGATGTAATATCTATTTGATCAACAAATGATTTTCCGTCAATCGTTAAGCTTAAAGGTACTACGTGTATATTATTTTGTTTTAGATATTCATGTGATAAATCTGATGTAGAATCCGTCACGATAATTTGTTTAGTCATAAGTGCCTCCGGTATATCAATTTAATTTAATGTTTACGTACTAAATGTAAAAACGTATGTGGAATTGTATTTTTCTCATCTAACTCTCCGTCTACCGATGACTCTACTTCCCATTCTTCAAAAGTATAAGGTGGGAAAAATGTATCGCCCTGATGTTTACCATCAACAACAGTAATGTACATATCATCTACTTTATCAATCATTTCTTCAAATAATGACTGACCACCAAAGATGAAAATGTGACCTTCTAATTTGTAAATATCATCTATAGAATGAATCACATCTACACCATCAACGTTAAACGTTGTGTCACTCGTTAACACTACATTTCTTCTGTTAGGAAGCGGTTTACCAATTGACTCAAATGTTCTTCTCCCCATCACTAGTGTATTTCCAGTTGATAATTTTTTAACATGTTTCAAATCATTAGGTAAATGCCACGGTAAATCATTATTATATCCAATAACGCGTTGTTCATCATGTGCTACTAAAATTGATAAAGTCATATTTCCCCTCCGTATGAAAAAATTGTTTATATTAATAACCGTAAAATTTCAGCCTATTATACTGCAATAGGTGCCTTAATTGCAGGGTGTGAGTTATATCCAATTAATTCTAAATCTTCGTAATTGATATCGAAAATGGATGCATTTGAATTAATTTTTAAAGTTGGCGGATCAAAACTGTTTCTAGACAATTGTGTTTTTATTGCTTCAATATGATTAGAGTAAATATGTGCGTCACCAAAAGTATGCACAAATTCTCCAACTTCAAGATCACATTCTTTTGCTATTAAATGTGTTAATAATGCATAGCTAGCAATATTAAATGGTACACCTAAGAAAATATCTGCACTTCGTTGATACAATTGACAACTTAATCTGCCATCTTGAACATAAAATTGGAACATAGTATGACATGGTGGCAAAGCCATGCTATCTATTTCTGTTGGATTCCATGCTGAGACAATATGTCGGCGAGAATTTGGACTATTTTTAATTTGTTCAATAACTGTTTTAAGTTGATCAAAGTGGTTACCTTCTTTATCTACCCAATCTCTCCATTGTTTACCATATACATTACCTAAATCTCCGTATTTTTTTGCAAATGAGTTATCATTTAATATGTGTTGTTTGAATTTAGACATTTCTTCTTTATACAGTTCATTAAATTTATCATCTTGTAGTGCTTTATGACCAAAATTGGTCATATCAGGACCATGATAATCATTAGATTGCACATATTTTTCGAAGGCCCACTCATTCCAAATATTATTATTATATTTTAGTAAGTATTGTATATTTGTATCGCCTTTAATAAACCATAATAATTCTGTAGCGATAAGTTTGAAAGATACTTTTTTTGTTGTAAGTAATGGGAAACCCTTAGATAAATCAAATCGTAACTGATGACCAAATTTAGAAATAGTACCGGTATGAGTACGATCATCCCGTTGATTACCAATTTCTAATATTTCTTCGCATAAAGCATGATAAGCTGAATCAAAGGAATTTAACATTTTGCTCATCTCCTAGAATTGTTTATATTACTGAATATTATACTAGATAATGCGTATTTATAAAATTAAAATAAAAAAATCCCAAATATAAAATTAGTTTTTAATTTTATATTTGGGATTGAAAAGAGAGTCCTTATTTATTCAATTCAAGTTTATACCCTTAATTTAGGATTACAATAGTAACTCTGAGTGTATTCTCTGATATGGATGACTCAAATTATTTAAAATTATACTGCTTAACAGTTTTCGTCAAATGCATCTTTAATATCCATACAGATATCTTGAATGTCACGACCTTCGATATGTTCTCTAGGGATAAAATGTTTTAATTCTGTTCCTTTAAATAAAGCGTAGGACGGACTTGATGGAACTTGTTGGATGTACTCTCGCATCGCTTGAGTTGCTTCTTTATCCTGTCCAGCAAATACAGTGATTTTATTTGTTGGTTTTTTGTCATTTTGCTCTGCTACGGCAACAGCTGCAGGTCTGGCTAAGCCAGCAGCACAACCACATGTAGAGTTAATTACTACAAATGTTGTATCTTCTTCGTTAACATTTTTCATATAATTTGATACATCTTCACTTGTTTCTAAACTTTCAAAACCATTTTCAGTGAGTTCAGCTCTCATTTGTTGTGCTAATTCTTGCATATATTGTTCATAAGGATTCATAATTTTCACTCCTAATTTAGTTTTACTTTAACATAATTATTTATTTCGATTAGCTATTTGTTTCCATACAGAACCTAGTGCCTCATTACCATTTTCAATTCTAGAAATTGCCATCTCAATTTGAAGTTTGACTTCATAAGCAGGATCATTAGCGTGTGACTTTAGACTAGGTAATTGTTCAGGTCCGCCTTCATCAAATAGAAACATAGCAGCTCTCCAACGTACAATTTTTTGCGGATCATTTAAGGCTTTTTCCATTTCAGGCAGAGCCTCTTTAAAACCTAAATCACTTAAGCAATCTCCAGCAGTGCGTCTAACAGCTGGACTCTTATCATGCAAGCCTTTATATAAGTATGGAAGAATTTCTTTATCTTCAATCATGCCTATTAATACTATAGCTTGTCGTCTTAGGGGTGCTTTATCTTCTTGTAAAGCTTCATCTAATAAGTCAATATTTTGAAATGTAGGTGTTGGAAATTCTTTTAACATTCTTAATTTATCTTTCCAATCAGTAGCCTCTTTATATTCATTTAAAGTTACATGATGATATTGTTGCTGCGGAATAACAATATCAGTTTCTAATGCAGTTTGAACTAGAGATGCTAACTTTTCAGATGGATATAAAGCAATAATTTCTTCGTACACTTCATTCATAACTTCTTCTAAATCACCGTATCTAACTCCCAAATCATGCCATTTACGTAAAAACACAACATTATCTCCATCTTTTTGAGCTTTTAACATACTCTCAACAAAATAGTCCGGCAACTGCTTACGACTTTCATCTGAAGTCGTAGTGAGTTTAATTTGATATGGAATACCTTTAAACATAAGTGCTTCAGCTTTAATCTCTCCATAGTGTTCATCGGGCTTTTGTGATGAATCTATAAATGACTCACTATTTAAAGTTGAAGTGATTTGAGGTAAGACCACTTCCCAATCGGATTTAGGCTCTTTATCAATAGCTAAGAAGTCCATCACATAAAATATAGATTTGACACCGTCAATTGCTAATAAATCATTAATAAATTGTGGTTGGTGTTCTTCTATGTATGTGAATGTATTAGATTTATTATCTTCCCTTTTGTTAGATAATACGATTTTCATAGTATTAGGGCTTGGCGTCGGCTCTACTCTTAATATTTCCATAAGTGCATGTCCCCTTGTAAATATTTATTAAAAAGTAGATTGAATTTGAGGGAGAATATCATTCCAATCTGCATTATCTTCTTTATCGACAGAAATAAAATCCATAACATAGAATATTGATTTTACACCATCAATCTCGAACAGTTTATTTATGAAATCAGGTTGTCCTTCTTGTGCAGAAGTAAATGTATTAGATTTGTTATCTTCTCTTTTTTCACTTAGGTTAATTTTCATAGTGTTATGATTTGGTGTTTCTTCAATTGAAACAATTTGCATAGTCCTTACCTCCTATTGAAGTTCATTACCTAATTGTTTGATTTGTTTACCTATTGAACACTCAGATATACAAAAATGGTGTGCTTGTGTCTTACCTTCCGTCTTTCTGATATGTGTTTTTAGTAAACATTTTTCACAATAAGTATTCATTAATTCATCAATTTTATCAATTGCTTCTTGTTCGGAATGTGTAAGTATAACAGTCACTCCTTAAATACAGTATTGTCTTAATATAAGCATGGAATAAGTATAACTTAATTTGTATTTATTTTGAAATAATCGATTTAATAAATAATAAGTGTTGATGAAAATGGTAAGTCTTATTGCATTTATGTAGTAATTACTATAAAATAATTAAGTTGTTTTTTGCGGTTTCTAAACACCCGCATCATCAAAATTTAGGAGGATATTTATGTATAATGAAATTTTCGGTGTAACAACATTTCTTGTTACATTTATATTAATGGTTATAATGTTTCGATGTTTTGGCAAACAAGGCTTAATTGCTTGGGTAGCAATTGGTACAATTATTGCTAATATTCAAGTAATCAAAACAGTTCATATTTTTGGTATTTCTGCTACTTTGGGTAATGTAATGTTTGCGTCTATTTATTTAGCTACAGATATACTTAATGACATTTATGGTCGCAAAGTTGCGAAAAGAGCTGTATGGTTAGGATTTTCTTCTACATTAGTTATGATTATTGTTATGCAAATGTCACTACATTTTATACCTGCACCTGAGGATATGGCTCAAAAATCTTTATCAACAATATTTGATTTAGTGCCAAGAATTGCATTAGGTTCAATTATTGCGTATATTATTGGACAACACGTTGATGTATTTATTTTCTCCGCAATTAAAAAAGTATTTAGCTCAGATAAAACATTTATCATTCGTGCTTATGGTAGTACCATGTTAAGTTCAATTATTGACACAGCACTGTTTGTCACAATTGCGTTTGCAGGAACTTTACCAAATATGATTGTATTCGAAATATTCATTACAACTTATTTATTAAAACTTATTTCTACTATATTTAATGTACCATTCGGTTATATAGCTAAATCTATGTATCGTAAAGGTCAAATTCATAAACTAGATAAGGGATATTAAAAAATATTATGGGAATGGAAATGATTTCTTAATGAAATCAATGCCATTCCCTATTTTCTTATTTTGTAATACGATAAGAATAGTGAAATTATAAAAATAAAAAAGGTGTTAAATTTATATGGCAAAAATTTACTTTGATGCAGCTACCAGAGGTAATCCTGGGCGAAGTGCATGCGGAATAGTTATCAAAGAGAATGATGAAAAGTATGTATATACGCACGACTTAGGCGAACTAGATAATCACAGTGCGGAATGGTCTGCCCTTATTCATGCACTTGAACATGCTCGTGAACTGAATGTTGTTAATGCTTTATTATATACTGATTCAAAATTAATTGAAGATAGTGTTAATCAAGGATTTGTAAAAAACGCACGATTTAAACCATATTATGAGAATTTGGAAATACTTGAAAAAAGTTTTGAATTGGTGTTTGTAAAATGGGTACCTAGAGAACAAAATAAAGAAGCAAATCATATGGCGCAACAAGCATTGTTTAAACTAACTAAAAAGAAAAATTAACATTAGTTTAATACATTACACCCCTCTATTTAATTTGAAATTAAATAGAGGGGGTGTTTTTTAGTTAATTAAAAAAGCCATTACTTCTCTTCTTTTTTAAATCTTCTTAATAATAATGCTATCCCACTTAATAGTGAAGTCATTAAGAATGCAGTTGATGATTCACTATTGTTGTAACCAGTGTTAGGTAAAGAGCCTACAGTATTTTGATTTCTATCATTTTGATTATGATTGTAATTGTTGCGATAATTTTGATTATTATCATTTTGATTATAGCCATTCAAATTATCACCTTGATCACCTGTATTTCCACTATTGTGTTTTGAATCTTTTTGAATTGTATTGTGAGTACGACGACCATTTTTATGTGCTCTATCATTGTCTGCTAATGTTGCTTTAACTGGTTTAGATAAAGAACTATTTGGTTGTGCTGCATTGTCAGTTGCTTTTACGTAAATATTTCCTTCAGGGATTGGAACATTTGGCGTTATTGTTACGTGCCCTTGACCGTCTGTAATACCAGAACCAATGATATTACCATCCTTATCAATAATATCAACATGAGTATTGAGGTCAGTCGTAATTGAAATTGGTGTTAGAGTTCCACCTTTATCAGAAACGTCCGTATTAAATGTTGGTATATTCGGTGGTGTCGTATCAGTTGCTTTTACTGGATCGGAAATTGAACTATTAGGTACTTCCGCATTATCTGTTGCCTTGGCAGTGACATTACCTTCAGGAATAGGTTTAGTTGGTGTAATAAACGCACGTCCAGTACTATCAGTAATGCCAGAACCAATCACATTTCCATCTTTATCTAAAAGTTCAACTTTAGTATTTGGATCAGTAGTTACTTCCACAGGATCAGTACTACCAGCTTTACCATCCAAGTTACCCACAACAGATGGTTTTGTAGGTGGTGTTGTATCAGTCGCTTTAACTGGTTCAGAGGTAGAACTATTAGGGTGTTCTGCATGGTCAGTCGCCTTAGCGGTGATATTGCCTTCAGGAATTGCTTTATTCGGTATGATTGTCACTTGTCCAGAACCATTTGTTTCACCAGAACCTAAACTATTACCATCTTTATCAAACAATTCAACAGTTGTGTTAGGATCAGTCGTAACAGTGATTGGCGTTTGAGTCCCAGCTTTGCCACCTATCTCTGTATTAAAAATTGGAATGATTGGTGGTGTTGTGTCCGTTGCTTTTTTAGGCTGAGAAGTAGAACTATTTGGATGTTCTGCGTTATCAGTTGCTTTAGCGGTTACATCACCTTCCGGAATCGGACGATTAGGTTTAATTGTTAGGTGTCCAGTAGAATCAGTTGTTCCGGATCCCAGACTATTACCATCTTTATCAAACAATTCAACAACTGTGTCAGGATCTGTTGTAACTGTAATCGTTGTTTGAGTCCCAGCTTTACTGGTTAGATCAGTTTCTAGATTAGGTGATGTTGGTGGTGTTAAATCTGTTACATTTACTGGGTCTGAATAACTGCTATTTGGTGTTTCCGCATCATCTGTTGCTTTTGCCGTTAATGGTCCTTCAACCAATGGTCTATTTGGAGTAATTGTAATATGTCCAGTATGATCAGTCATTCCACTACCTAATAAATTATTATCTTTATCAAATAATTCAACTTTAGTATCAGGGTCAGTAGTAATTTCAATTGGTGTTACTGTACCTACTTTATCCACTAAATTTGTATGAATAATTGGTTTATCAGGCGGTGTAGTGTCGGTAGCTTTCTTAGGATCTGAAGTAGATGAGTTTCCACTATCGTCAGTAGCTACAGCTGTTACATTACCTTCAGGAATAGGTCTAGTTGGTACAATGTAAGCATGACCTTTATCATTTGTTCTTGAAGCCCCTAAAGGTTTATTGTATTTATCCCTTAATTCAATTCTTGTAAAAGGATCAGTTGTAACTTCGATTACAAATGGTCTATGTTGAGGGTCTGTATTCAACGCTTCCACAGGATCTGATGTAACACTTTCCGTACCACGAGTGGCTCTTGCCGAAACATTACCTTTGGGAATCCACTGCTGTGGAGTAATAGTGACATGACCCGTTTCATTTGTTCTACCAGTACCCATTGTTGCACCATCTTTATCCAATAGTGCTACCTCAGTATTAGGTGAAGTCAATATTTCAATTGGTCTTTTCGTATTAGCTGCATCGCCCACACTTGTAACAAAAGTTGGTTTAATAAGCGGTGCTTGCTGATCATTTGTCGTTGGTGATGAAGGGTTTGTTGCTGGATTAGAAGAATCTTCAACTGTTCCTGTAACTACTCTAGTGAAATTAGTTTCATCTGAATTAGAAGCTCTTTTTTTTCTAATGTGAATGTTTTGTGGATGATTTGATACACTCGAATCATTATTAGTTTGTTTAATTAATTTAACTTTATTATTAGTGTTATTGACTTGATTTGATTGTACTTGACCTGTGTTATTATTGACTAAATGTTGAATTGACGTATTTGTACTTTCGTTAATTGTACTTTCTTGATTGTTATTCGTAAGTTGTTGAGTGAGATTTAAATGCTCGCTAGCTTGTGCATCGTTGTTTACCCCTAAAAATACGAATGTCGCTACTAATGTTGAAAAAGTACCTATTGCATATTTACGAATGCTAAATTTTTGTAATTGATTATGTTGATTCATGGTGCGATATTCTCCTTTACTATTTTAGTGGAAATTAATAAAAGTTATTGTTTATGACATTTTAATTTAACGCATTTCACATAACTATTAATTTAATATCATACTAGATATAGAAATCAAATTTAATTTATATAATATTATTATATCATTCGTTTTGTAATAAATGTTGCGACACTTAAAAATAGTCGTCTCATTTTAATTCATTTCTAAACGGGGTAAAGTTTTTAATAAATGTCTCTGAAATATTTCGTCAAATTATATTGATATGATTATATTTTCAATAGATACTTTAATTTTAAATTAATATAAATATATGAATTTTTGAAAATCAAAAATCCACTGAAATCATTTAAGATCTCAGTGGATTTTCTAATTAGCATATATTAGAATTACTTATTTCTGTTATTATCTTTTCTTCTACCAATTAGTAAAACAAAGCTACCTAGTAGTGTAACTAAATAAGGTAAAGAATTATCTGTTGTTTCTTTTATACCAGTATTTGGTAAATCTTTTACTATATTTTTAGAAATACCATCTACATTAGTTTCATTTTTCTTTTCACCACATATTGTATTTTTAGATTTATTTGAATTTTGGTTTCTATACTCTTTTGAATTATGGTTCTTAGATATTTTTGTTTTATAGTGTTTAGCTTTTTTACCTGATTTTACAGTCGGTTTAGTAGCTTTTACTGGCTTAGATACAGAACTATTCGGATGTTCTGCATTATCCGTGGCTTTTACAGTGACATTACCTTCTGGAATAGGCACCGTTGGTGTAATTGTCGCATGACCAGTACTATCTGTCGTACCTGAACCGATAACATTACCATCTTTATCCAGTAATTCCACTTTAGTATTTGGATCGGTTATAACTTCAACAGGATCTTTCGTACCTGCTTTTCCATCAAGAGTACCAACAACTGATGGTTTCATCGGAGGTGTTGTATCAGTTGCCTTAACTGGATTAGATGTAGAACTATTTGGATGTTCCGCATTATCAGTTGCCTTGGCAGTGACATTACCTTCAGGAATAGGTTTTGTCGGAGTGATAGTAACATGCCCCGTATCATCCGTCGTACCCGAACCAATAATATTGCCATCTTTGTCTAGTAACTCGATACGAGTATTCGGATCCGTTGTCACCGTAATCGGTGTTTGAGTACCTGCTTTACCAGTTAAATCAGTATCAAGCGTTGGAGTAGCTGGTGGCGTAGTATCAGTTGCTTTTTTTGGTTGAGAAATTGCCACATTAGGAACTTCCGCATTGTCATAAGCTTTAGCGATGACATTGCCCTCAGGGATAGGCACCGTTGGTGTAATTGTAATTTGTCCAGTACTATCTGTCGTACCTGAGCCAATGATATTGCCGTCTTTATCCAATAACTCAATTTTTGTATTAGAATCCGAAGTCACAGTGATTGGCGACTTAGTTGTTGCCTTACCAGTTAGATCATCAATAACAACAGGTACAGTTGGAGGTGTTGTATCAGTTGCCTTAACTGGATTAGACGTAGAACTATTTGGATGTTCCGCATTATCAGTTGCCTTGGCAGTGACATTGCCTTCTGGAATAGGTTTTATCGGAGTGATAGTAACATGCCCTGTATCATCCGTCGTACCTGAACCAATAATATTGCCATCTTTGTCTAGTAAATCAACATGAGTATTCGGATCCGTTGTCACCGTAATCGGTGCTTGAGTACCGGCTTTACCACCTAAATCAGTATCAAGTGTTGGAACCGTTGGTGGCGTAGTATCAGTTGTTTTAACCGGATCAGATGTAGAACTATTCGGATGTTCTGCATTATCCGTGGCTTTTACAGTGACATTACCTTCAGGAATAGGCACCGTTGGTGTAATTGTCGCATGACCAGTACTATCTGTCGTACCTGAACCGATAACATTACCATCCTTATCCAGTAATTCCACTTTAGTATTTGGATCGGTTATAACTTCAACAGGATCTTTCGTACCTGCTTTTCCATCAAGAGTACCAACAACTGATGGTTTCATCGGAGGTGTTGTATCCGTTGCTTTAACCGGATCAGACGTAGAACTATTCGGATGATTTGCGTTATCTGTGGCTTTTACAGTGACATTACCTTCAGGAATAGGCACCGTCGGTGTAATTGTCGCATGACCAGTACTATCTGTCGTACCTGAACCGATAACATTACCATCCTTATCCAGTAATTCCACTTTAGTATTTGGATCGGTTATAACTTCAACAGGATTTTTCGTACCTGCTTTTCCATCAAGAATACCAACAACTGATGGTTTCATCGGAGGTGTTGTATCCGTTGCTTTAACCGGATTAGATGTAGAACTATTTGGATGTTCAGCATTATCAGTTGCCTTGGCAGTGACATTGCCTTCAGGAATAGGTTTTGTCGGAGTGATAGTAACATGCCCTGTATCATCCGTCGTACCCGAACCAATAATATTGCCATCTTTGTCTAGTAAATCAACATGAGTATTCGGATCCGTTGTCACCGTAATCGGTGTTTGAATACCTGCTTTACCAGTTAAATCAGTATCAAGCGTTGGAGTAGCTGGTGGCGTAGTATCAGTTGCTTTTTTTGGTTGAGAAATTGCCACATTAGGAACTTCCGCATTGTCATAAGCTTTAGCGATGACATTGCCCTCAGGGATAGGCACCGTTGGTGTAATTGTAACTCGACCAGTACTATCTGTCGTACCCGAACCAATCACGTTGTTATCCTTATCAAGTAAATCAACATGAGTATTTGGATCCGTTGTCACCGT
>NZ_QJSN01000007.1:0-108085 GCF_003217445.1 Staphylococcus sp. AtHG25
CCCAACTTCGGTTATAAGATCCCTCAAAGATGATGAGGTTAATAGGTTCGAGGTGGAAGCGTGGTGACACGTGGAGCTGACGAATACTAATCGATCGAAGACTTAATCAATTTATTTCAATGTTTTGTGAAGCAAAATCATTTACTTACTATCTAGTTTTGAATGTATAATCATTCTCTTGTCTGGTGACAATGGCAAGGAGGTCACACCTGTTCCCATGCCGAACACAGAAGTTAAGCTCCTTAGCGCCGATGGTAGTTGGATTTACGTTCCGCTAGAGTAGGACGTTGCCAGGCAAACTAATGAGACCGAAAGGTCTCTTTTTTTATGCATAAAATTAAAACCGAAGATTTAATAAGAAATCAACAAATAAAAGTGTAATAGCTTTACGAAGAGAAAGCGTTTGAAGCTGATGAATTGAAAAAATTGAGAAGCGAGTTTAGTTGAGCTAAAAAAGCAAGCAATTTTATAAAATGAAGAAAGATGCGAGCGCTTGACTCGAAGTAAAGTAAGTTTCTTAGCGCCGATGGTAGCAAATTTACGTTCCGCTAGAGTAGGACGTTACCAAGCAAATTAAAGAAAACACTCCCATCTCAAGGAATGGGAGTGTTTAATATTCAAATTAAAAGTGAGTACAACATTTTATTCTCATTGATATAAATATTTGATGGATCAAAATCATGAACATTAATTTTTAGTTGGTTAAGGTTATCATGATTCTTAAGTTGAATACCGATAATGACAGTACCAGTGTTTTGAGAAGTTTTCTTTAAATATTCAAACTTAGTAATATCATCCTGAGGTCCTAATACATCGTTAACAAATTCCTTTAATGCACCAGGACGTTGAGGAAAGTTAAGAATAAAGTAATGTTTCATCTCCTCGTAAAGTAATGAACGTTCTTCAATTTCTTTCATTCGATTAATATCGTTATTACCACCACTAACTACACATACTACTGTCTTACCTTTAATTTTTTCCTTATAGTGCTCTAATGCTGAAACACTTAATGCACCTGCTGGTTCAGCAACTATGGCTTGTTTAGAGTACATATCTAAAATAGTTGAACAAACAGCACCTTCATCTACTTGAATATAATCGTCTACAAATTTCTTAGCTATATCATAAGTGATATTACCAACTCGTGCCACAGAAGCACCATCTACAAACTTGTCAATATGATCAAGTGTCACTATTTTGTTTTGGACAACAACTGATTCATACATGCTACTAGCGCCAGAGGGTTCGACACCAATAATTTTAGTTTGTGGACTATATTGATCCATATAAGTACTAATACCTGAAATCAAACCTCCACCACCAATAGCAGCAAATAGATAATCGAACGTAATTGAATCATTACTTGATTGATTCAAAATTTCTTTTGCTAATGTTCCTTGTCCAGCTATTGTATCTACATTATTAAAAGGGTCGATAAAAGTCATGTGATTTTGTTCAGTATAAATTAAAGCTTCTTTTAAGCAATCATCAAAAGTATCTCCAGTTAATATGATTTTAACGTTTTTAGAACCAAAAAATTTAACTTGATTAACCTTTTGAAGAGGTGTGGTAACAGCCATGAAAATCACAGCTTTTAAATTTAATGCTTTAGCAGTATAAGCAACACCTTGAGCATGATTTCCAGCACTTGCGCATGTAATACCTTTTTCTTTAGCTTCACTTGTTAGAACAGAAATTGCATTATATGCACCTCTAAGTTTGAAAGAGCGAACCCATTGTAAGTCTTCTCTTTTTAAATACACATTACAGTCATATTTTTGAGAAAGATAGAGATCGAATTGTAAAGGTGTCTCTTTAACAACATCTTTTATTCTTAAGTATGCATTTTCTACATCTTTAGCATTTAAAGTTGTCTTCACAGTCATTTTATCTCAACCCTTATTTTTATTTTCATATTGTTCTATTAAATCTTCATATTCTAATGTTATGGCTATATCATCTAAACCATTAACTAATTTATGTTTCCATGTATCATCAATTTGAAAGTTAAATGATTTATCATTAGCTGAAACAGTTTGATTTGGTAAATCAATGGTAATTTCTTTTTGAGAAGCTAAATATTTTCTCTCGTTTTTACCTAAAGTAATAGGTAACATGCCATTTTTTGTACAATTCATAAAGAATATGTCACTAAAGCTACCAGCTATAATAATATTGAATCCATAATCTTTTAAAGCCCACGCAGCATGTTCACGACTTGAACCACAACCAAAATTGTCACCAGTGATCAAAATAGTAGCACCAGAGTATTCAGGTTTATTCGGATTAAAATCTGGATTATTTGTACCATCAGCAAGGTATCTCCATTCGTCAAATGCAAAAGGACCGAAACCACTTTTAGTTATTCGTTTAAGATGTACTTTGGGAATAATTTGGTCAGTATCAATATTATCATTAAACAATGGTACAATTTTTCCTGTATAGGTTGTAATAGGTTGGATATCCATTACTAAACAACCACCTTTCTAACATCTACGAATCTACCTTTAATAGCCGCTGCAGCAGCCATAGCAGGGGACACTAGATGCGTTCTAGCGCCTTTACCTTGTCTTCCTTCAAAGTTACGATTGCTCGTAGAGGCACAATGTATGCCTTCAGGTACTTGATCAGGATTCATACCTAAACACATTGAACAACCTGGTTCTCTCCATTGAAATCCTGCATCTTTAAATATTTTGTCCAACCCCAATGCTTCAGCTTCTTTTTTAACTGAGCGAGAGCCAGGTACAACGATTGCAGTGATTTTTGGATGGACTTGTTTACCCTTAACGATTCGACTAGCTTCTACTAAGTCTGATAATCTTGCATTGGTACAAGAACCTAAGAACACATAACCTAAATCAATATCTTCAGCTTTTTGGCCTGGTTTTAAGCCCATATATTGATAAGCGCGTTCATCATTAATATTTTTAATTTTGGGGAAAGGTGTATTAAAACTAACACCCATTTCAGGATTTGTTCCCCATGTAACTTGAGGTTCTAAATCTGTAACTTCAAGTTTGATAACTTTATCAAATTTAGCATCGGCATCAGTATATAATTGACGCCAATCATTGATAAAACGGTCAAAATTTTGGGCATATTTTCTGCCTTTGACATAAGCAAATGTCGTTTCATCTGGTTGCATCAATCCATATTTAGCACCAGCTTCAATAGCCATGTTGCAAATAGTCATTCTAGCTTCCATAGACAGAGATTTAATCGTTTCACCTGTAAATTCAATAGCGTACCCAGTACCAAAATCCACACCATATTGACTAATAAGATACAAGATAATATCTTTCGCATAGACGCCTTTTGGTAATTGACCTGTAACGTCTATCTTTAAATTTTTAGGTTTAGTTTGCCAAAGTGTTTGAGTAGCAAATACATGTTCAACTTCACTTGTCCCAATACCAAATGCAATTGCACCAAAGGCCCCATGCGTGGCAGTATGTGAATCACCACAAACGATTGTTTTTCCAGGTTGAGTGAGACCTGTTTCTGGACCTACCATGTGAACAATACCTTGTTCATCAGAACCCATATCAAATAATTGAACACCAAATTCCTTTGCATTCTTTTGAAGTGTAGTAATTTGTTTGTTCGCAATTTCATCTTTAATATTAAAAATATCTATTGTAGGAACATTATGATCTAAAGTTGCAAATGTTAAATCAGGACGTCTTAATTTACGATTTTGAAGTCTTAAACCTTCGAAAGCTTGTGGAGAAGTCACTTCATGAATTAAGTGTAAATCAATATATAATAATTGTGGTTCACCTTCTTTCCCGGTTAAAACATGTTTATTCCAAACTTTATCGAATAACGTTTGTCCCATAAAAGCATGCCCCCTTATTATTAATTCTTTTTTAATTCATTGAATATATCTGATGTAGTATAGTGCCCATTTAAATCTTTAGTTGTTTTACCATCTTTAATAAGTTGATATACAGCCTGTTCTAGTTCAGACGCCGCATCGTCAAAGTTAAAACTTTCACGTAAACACATTGCTAATGAAAGTATCATACCAAATGGGTTAGCTAGATTTTGATTTGCAATGTCGGGTGCTGAACCATGTATAGGTTCATAAAGTCTTGGTCCTTCTAAACTAAAACTTGCAGAAGGTGATAAACCTAATGAACCTGGAATGGTAGAAGCTTCATCACTTAAAATATCTCCAAATAGATTTTCAGTAACAATGACATCAAAATTAGTAGGTTGGGAAATTAACTGCATGCTACAAGCATCAACTAGTAAATGATTCACTTTAACATCAGGAAATTCATGACTAATTTCATTAATAGTTTGACGCCAAAGTTTACTTGTAGCTAACACATTTTCTTTATCAACTGATGTTAATTTTTTCTTTCTTTGAGATGCTAATTCAAAAGCTACCCTTGCAATAAGTTCAATTTCCTTTTTAGTATAAGTTAGTGAGTCTAGTGCACTTTGATTATCACTATGCCGTGGTTCACCAAAATATAAGCCACTAGTTAATTCTCTCACTATGATAAAATCCGTTCCTTTGACACGTGATTCTCTAATTGGAGAAAAATGACTTGTGCCTTCAGTAACTTTAGTAGGTCGTATATTGGCAAACAAGCCTAGAGATTTACGTAATGCTAATAATCCTTGCTTAGGTCTATTATTAGGATCAGTCCATTGAGGACCACCTACAGCACCCAATAAAATTGCGTCAGCATTTTTACAAGCATTTAAAGTATCATCAGGAAGGGGAACACCATGCGAATCTATGGCTGCACCTCCAAAATCATAAGAAGTTAATTGATAATCAAATTGATATTTTTTACTGATTAGTTCTAATAATTCTAACGTACCACTTAAGATTTCTGGTCCTATTCCATCACCTGGCAAAGCTACAATATTATAAGTCATTAGTGATTACCTTCCTTTTTGTGAATTTCACTAGCGTATTTAGCATGTGCTTCTACATATGCTTTGCAAGAGGCATATAACACATCATAATCAATACCAATACCATTAACAGGTTGACCTTCAATAATTAATGAAACATGTACTTCTGCTTGAGCGTCGGTACCTTCAGTGACAGAATCAATACGGTAATCAATGAGTTCACTTTTATATTTAAAAATTCGATCAACTGCATTATATATAGCCACAATTGAACCAGTTCCTATACTTGAATCTTGATAAATATTACCATTTTTATCTTTTATAACGACAACAGCACTTTGTAAACCATTGGAAACAAACTGCAATTGAAGCGTATCAACTTGATAAATTGCATTTTGCTCATGTTCAGTACCTTGGATAATCGCATGTATATCTCGATCAGTTACACTTTTCTTTTTATCAGCAATGGCTTTGAATTGTTTAAATAATTCAGCCTGATTTTGTGGTTCAATATCATATCCTAAAGATTTCAATTTTTCAGCAAAAGCGTGTTTACCGGATAGCTTACCAAGAGGTAAATCATTTTTACTTATACCAACAAGTTGTGGCGTCATGATTTCATAAGTTTCTGGATTTTTTAAAACACCATCTTGGTGAATGCCAGACTCATGACTAAAAGCATTTTGACCAACAATGGCTTTATTTCTAGGAACGCGTATGCCAGCATAACGAGATATAATATCAGAAGTATTTTTTGTTTCTGATAGTTTCAATCGTGTTTCATTGCCATAGTGGTCTTTGCGGACATACAGTGCTAAAGCTAATTCTTCTATAGCAGTATTGCCTGCTCGTTCACCGATGCCATTTACTGTTCCTTCGATTCGTGTGGCACCATTTTCAATAGCAGCCAGACTATTAGCAACTGCCATTCCTAAATCATCATGACAATGTGCACTATAAGTAATGTCTTGTTTAGAGTTAATGTTCTCAATCAAGGTTTTAAAAATTCGACCATATTCATTTGGATAACTATAACCAACTGTATCTGGGATGTTAATGATTGTAGCACCACAGTCTACTGCCATCTGTACACATTTTATTAAGAAATCTGTATCAGTTCTTGTGGCATCCTCAGGTGAAAATTGAACGACATCAAAGTATTGTTTGGCGTAACTGACGTGCGCTTTAATTGATTCCAAAACCTGTTGTTGGGTCATTTTGAGTTTATGCGTTAAGTGAATAGATGAAGTTGCTATAAAAACGTGAATAACTGGTTTTACAGCATCTTTTGTAGCTTCATAAACAGCATCGATATCTGATTTTTTACAGCGTGCTAAACCACATACAGCTGTTTTAGTTAAAGTATTTGATATAGCTTGAACAGACTTAAAGCTACCAGCACTTGAAGCGGGAAAACCTGCTTCAAGTATATCCACACCCCATGTTTCTAACTGTTTGGCAATCTTTAATCGCTCATCAAAAGAAAAGTTAACTCCAGGTGTTTGTTCACCGTCTCTTAATGTTGTATCAAAAATTTGAATATGGCTTTCCATCTTTAACAACCCCTTAGCTTTTATTTTTGAATACTTTTAGATTTAATGAATGGCATCATTTTTCTTAATTCACGACCAACTGCTTCAATTTCATGACCGTGTTGTTGTTCACGTAATTTATAGAATTCTTTAAAGGCATTTTCATTGTCTTTAACAAAGCTATTTGCAAAATTACCATTTTGAATATCTTTTAATACTGCTTTCATATTGTCTTTAACATCAGGAGTGATGACTCTAGGACCTGAAACATAGTCACCATACTCTGCTGTGTTAGAAATTGAGTAACGAACGTTCTCCATACCGCCTTCATACATTAAATCAACAATTAACTTCATTTCATGTAATACTTCGAAATATGCTAATTCTTTTTGATAGCCCGCTTCAACTAAAGTTTCAAAGCCACTTTGGATTAATTTATGAATACCACCACAAAGTACTGCTTGCTCACCGAATAAATCTGTTTCGGTTTCTTCTTTAAATGTTGTTTCAATTACACCTGCACGCGTAGCTCCAATACCTTTCGCATAACTTAATGAAATATCACGTGCTTGACCAGTAGCATCTTGTTGTACACCAAATAGTGCTGGTACAGCAGTTCCTTCAACAAAGGTACGTCTTACTAAATGACCAGGTCCTTTAGGAGCTACTAAGAAGACATCAACATTTTTAGGTGGTTTGATAACTTCAAAGTGGATATTAAAACCATGCGCAAATGCTAGGGCATTTCCAGCTTCTAAGTTAGGTTCAATTTCATTTTTATAGACATTTCCTTGGATTTCATCTGGCAATAACACCATGATGACATCTGCTTGTTTAACAGCTTCTGCAACTGGATAAACATCGAAGCCATCTTCTTTAGCTTTATCAAAAGAATCACCAGAGCGAATACCAACAATAACGTCATAACCATTGTCTTTAAGGTTTTGTGCATGCGCATGTCCTTGTGAACCGTAACCGATAATTGCAATTTTTTTACCTTGTAATGCATCTTTCTCAACTGATTGATCGTAATAAACTTTAGTCATAATACATTCCTCCAAAATTTAAATAACTTAATATTTAGAATATTCTTAAAATTTTAGATAAAGAAATTATCTAAATTATGTGATGTTAGTGGTGATTTATTTAATTATACTAGCGCATCAATGTACAGCTTAACTCAGTTCTGACTAATATCTTGAACTTCGAGTACACTGACTTGTTTTTTTAACTTCGCAATTAAAATTTTAAATATAGCTTCATCTTCAATATCTGCAGTAATTTGCATATCAGAGATACCTTTTTCTTTAGATGGTTTAACTGTTAATTCATTAATATTATATTGTAGTCTAACGAATGCACTTGTAATTCTGTTTAATGTGCTCACTTGATCGGTTACTTTTAAATGTAAAATTCGTTTCATTCTAACCCCTCCATTTCATGGTTCGCTTTGCCACTTGGAATCATAGGATTAACTGGTTCAGTAGGTGAGATTCTCACTTCGATTAGCGCAGGTCCACTATAATTAAATGCTGAATCAAGTGTTTTAGTTAGTTTATTTGGATGATCAACTAAGAAACCTTTTACACCATATGCTTCTGCCATCTTCATGAAGTCAGGTTGATCATTAAATACTGAATGAGAGAATCGATGGTTAAAGAATTTATCTTGCCACTGTTTAACCATACCTAATGTGCCATTATTGATTAGAACGATTTTTACATTGAGTCCGTATTCAGGCAGTAACGCTATTTCCTGATTTGTCATTTGAAAACCACCATCACCAACAAAGCAAATAACTGTTTTATTGGGTTCAGCTAATTGAGCACCGATAGCTGATGGAATACCAAAGCCCATAGTACCTAAACCACCGCTAGTAACCCATTGACCATGATGTTTGAATGGATAAAATTGAGCTGCCCACATTTGATGTTGACCAACATCAGTAGTAACTATAGCTTCACCGTTTGTAATTTTTCCGATATATTCAATAGCTTCTTGAGGTTTGCAAAATGTGTCATCAGCTTTTTTATATTTAAAAGGATGTTTGTGCTTATTCTCAATACAATGATTAACCCAGTGTTCATGGGAAGTTTTATTTGTAAATTTTTGAAATAAAGCTTCTAGTACTTTTTTGCAGTCGGCAACTATCCCTAGGTCAGTCGAAATCACCTTGTTAATTTCTGATTCATCAATATCCACATGAACTACTGTTGCATGAGGAGCAAATTCATTAGGGTTACTTGCTAATCTATCATCAAACCGACTACCTAAATTAATTAATAAATCACATTCAGTTAAAGCCATATTACTTGCGTAGGAGCCATGCATACCACCCATACCTAGAAATAGTGGATTGTCATAAGGAATAGCTCCCAGACCTAAAAGTGTAGTAGCTACTGGAATTTGATGTTTGGTTACAAATTGAGTTAATAATTCATTAGATTGTGAATGATTGATGCCAGCGCCTGCTAAGATAAGTGGTTGTTTTGCATTCTCTAAATATTGAATTAATTGACTAATATCTTTATCTTTAGGATTTTCAATGACATTATATGCCGGTAAGTCCACCTTATTTACAAGTGGTACGGATGTTTTAAGCACACCCATATCTTTAGGAAAATCTATAACTACAGGGCCTTTGCGTCCAGAATTTGCTAAGTAAAATGCTTCATGAATGATTCTTGGAATATCATTTACATTTTTAACTTGGAAATTAGCTTTTGTAATTGGTGTAGTCATAGAAAGTAAATCTGCTTCTTGAAAAGCGTCTTTACCAATTCCTGGTGTTGCTACTTGTCCAGTGAATACAACTAAAGGGAGGGAATCACAGTACGCATCTGTTATACCGGTAATAGCATTTGTAGCGCCAGGACCACTTGTTACAACCACTACACCTGTTTTGCCAGATACTCTTGCATAACCTTCTGCAGCATGAGTAGCACCTTGTTCATGTCTTGCTAAGATGTGTTTAATTTTACCATCATAGAAAGTGTCGTATAATGGTAAAACTGCGCCACCAGGATAACCGAATATGAAATCAACACCTTCATGTAATAATGCCTCTACTAAAAGTTCTGAACCAGATCTGAAATTATTATTTGCGTCTAAATCACTATCTACTTTTAGACTAGTTTGTTTTGAATAGTCCATAGCATCAGGACTTACTATGCTACTTTCCTTTTTACTTGTCATGTCGAACAACTCCTCTAGTTAGATTAGATTTTCGGGAACTTGCATAATACCACCAGTATTCGCACTAGTGACCAAAGCAGTATATCTTGCCAGATAACCTGATTTCACTTTTGCCTTAAAAGGTTGTAATGCTTCTTTACGATGATTAAGTTCTTCTTCAGTTTGATTAACATCTAAAGTTCGATTGATTAAATCAATAGTGACTTCATCGCCGTCTTTAATGAGTCCAATAGGTCCACCTGAAGCTGCTTCTGGTGAAATGTGGCCGACAGCGATACCTCTCGTTGCACCAGAGAATCTACCATCAGTTATTAATGCGACATCCTTACCTAAACCTCTACCTACAATTGAAGAAGTAGGGGCTAACATTTCAGGCATTCCTGGTCCACCTTTAGGACCTTCATATCGAATAACAACGACGTGACCTTCGCGTACGATTTTATTATCAATTGCTTCAACAGCTTCATCGTGTGAATTGAAACAAATTGCTTTACCAGTAAATGTCTTAATAGAAGGATCAACGCCACCAACTTTAATGACAGCCCCTTTAGGCGCTATATTTCCAAATAATATTGAGAGACCACCTTGCTTATCATAAGGATCATCTAGTGAATGAATGACATCAAAATTCTTAATTTCTTTACCTTCATTATTTTCACGAAGTGTTTTTCCAGTAACTGTGAGTCTATCTGGATGTAATGTTCCTTCTTTTTTCATCAATTCATTGATGATAGCTGGACAACCACCTGCTTCGTGGACATCATGCATAGAATATGAAGAACTTGGTGCAATCTTAGATAAATAAGGCGTCTTTTTAGCGATTTCATTGATACGTTCCAAATCGTAATTAATACCAGCTTCGTTTGCAATGGCTAGCGTATGTAATACCGTGTTAGTTGAACCACCCATCGCCATATCAAGTGCAAATGCATCATCGATAGCTTCTCGAGTTACGATATCAAGTGGTTTGATATCTTTTTTGATATTATCTACTAATTTAAATGCAGCTTCACGAATCATTTCTCTTCTTTGTTCGCTTACTGCTAAAGCTGTACCGTTATATGGTAGTGCCAAGCCTAACACTTCCATTAAACAATTCATTGAGTTTGCAGTAAACATTCCCGCGCAAGAACCGCAAGTAGGGCAAGCGTTTTGTTCCATATCTAAAAATGCTTCTTTGGAGAGTTTACCTTCTTTAAATGCGCCAACCGCTTCAAACATTGATGATAATGTCAAAGCTTTACCTTGCGCTGATAAACCAGCTTTCATAGGCCCACCAGAACAGAATATAGCTGGTACATTGGTTCTAACGGCAGCTAATAACATACCGGGTGTTATTTTGTCGCAATTAGGAATGTAAAATACGCCATCGAACCAGTGCGCATTAATAACGGTCTCTGCAGCATCAGCAATGATTTCTCGAGAGGGAAGTGAGTAACGCATTCCAATGTGTCCCATAGCTATACCATCATCAACACCAATAGTATTAAACTCGAAAGGTATAGCACCTGCCTCACGAATAGCTTCTTTAGCAATGTCAGCCAATTCTCTTAAATGCACATGTCCAGGTACAATATCGATATAAGAGTTACATATTGCTACAAAAGGTTTGTTCATATCTGTAGGATTTTTAAGTGCGCCCGTGGCGTGTAAAAGACTTCGAGCAGGTGCTTGATGATCACCTTTTTTTATCATGTCACTTCTCATAAATAATTTCCCCCCATAAAACACAATAAGTTTAAAACATAAAAAGACGTCCCAATTTATGATTGGGACGTCTATAAGTCCCATTCAATGAGAAATAGGACTTAAACATTTAGTAACAGATAATTACTAAAGTTCCAGTCCTTGCGAGTATAATAAAATAATTAAATTGTCAGTCGGGTTATATGTTTGATTTGTCATTTTAATATACTCCTTTCTTGAATGGTTATATTAGAATAGTTAGAATTGTTTAAAAATTCGATAAACTTAATTTACTATATCATTTTTATTAAGTCAATAGCATTTTTAAGAATTTTCTAACAACTTAATCTCATCATTCTTGTGTTGAGTATAGGGAAATTGTTTAAGGAATTTGTTATAATTAGTAAGTTAAAATTTTTATGACTTAATTTAGTTTACGAGAATAAAATAAGTTACCATAAGTTCTGAAATGGTCATGAATAATCATTTGATTAAAAAAATTTGAAAGAGTGGGACTAATGATAAGTATTAATAATTTGGATGAATTAAATCATTTTGCAAACGTGTTAGTTCGACACTTAGAGCCTAGTGATTTAATCCTTTTAAATGGCGACCTAGGGGCAGGTAAAACTACACTAACACAATTTATAGGTAAACATTTAGGAGTTAAGCGTAATATTAATTCTCCTACTTTTAATATTATAAAATCATATAAAGGGAGTAATTTAAAATTACATCATATGGACTGTTATCGTTTGGAAGATTCAGATGAAGATCTAGGATTTGATGAATATTTTCAAGATGAAGGCATTACCATTATTGAATGGAGTCAATTTATTCAAGATTTATTACCTAAGGAACATTTAATAATCAATATAGAAACTTTATGTGAATCAAAAAGAATTATAAAATTAGAAGCCCAAGGAACCCATTATTTAAAAGTAAAGGAGGAAGTTGAAAGTGAATTTATTAATGATTGATACATCTAATCAACCGATGTCAATCGCAATCATGCAAGATGATATCGTCTTGGCAGAAACTACGTCGGAAGATAAAAAAGATCATACGAGTCAACTTATGCCTGGTATTCAGCACTTATTTGAAGAAGCAAAAATTGAAAAAAATGCTATTGATGGGATTGTAGTTGCTAAGGGTCCAGGTTCCTATACTGGAGTTAGAATTGGCGTAACCACCGCTAAAACGTTGGCCTATGCATTGAACACTAAATTATATGGTGTATCATCTTTAGCAGCATTAGCTGCAACAGTAGAGAATGATGAACAAAAATTATTAGTTCCAATCATTGATGCACGTCGTGAAGCGGTATACACTGGTGTTTATCAAAACGTTGATGGAAATATAACAACTATTTTAGAAGATCAATATTTACCTATTGAAGAATTAAAAAAGCAATTAACTAAAATGAACCAACCATTTCTTTATGTTGGTAGAGATGCTGATAAGTTATCCGAACAACTTGGTGGAGAAATAAAAAATAATTTACCTCATGCTCCAACTATGAAACAACTCATAACTAAAAGTGAACCGATTCATACATTTGTTCCTAATTATATTAAATTATCAGAGGCTGAAAGAAATTGGCTAAACCAACAGAAGCAGAATTAACAATTAGAGCAATGCAAGTAGATGATGTCCCCAGTGTATTCGATATAGAACGAGATAGTTTCAATGATAGTTCGTGGACAATTGATGCATTTTATCATGAATTGAATGAAAATAACTTTGCTAAATATTTTGTGATTGTTTTTAAAAATGAAATTATCGGATATCTAGGACTATGGATGGTTATTGATCAAGCTCAAATTACAACAATAGCAATTCATAAAGACTTTAGAGGTTATGGACTGGGACAATTATTATTAAAATATGTCATGGATTATGCAAGCCATTCATGTGAAGTGATGAGCTTGGAAGTTAGGGTAGATAATGTAATTGCGCAACATGTTTATACTAATTTGGGTTTTCAATATGGAGGTAAACGTAAAAATTATTATGGAGAAGGCGAGGATGCAATGGTAATGTGGGTGAACTTAAATGAATAAAGAAACATTAATATTAGCAATAGAAACGAGTTGTGATGAAACAAGTGTAAGTGTCATTAAAAATGGAAATTCAATTTTATCTAATATTGTATTAAGTCAAATTGAGAGTCATAAGCGTTTCGGTGGTGTTGTACCTGAAGTTGCAAGTCGACATCACGTTGAAGGGATTACGACAACGATTGATGAAGCATTAACAACTGCAAATATATCAATGAATGATATTGATGCAATAGCAGTGACTCAAGGACCAGGATTAATTGGTGCACTACTTATCGGTATTAATGCAGCGAAAGCACTAGCTTTTGCTTATGACAAGCCACTTATTCCTGTACACCATATTGCTGGTCACATTTATGCTAATCATTTAGAAGAAACATTAACATTTCCATTAATTGCGCTAATTGTGTCAGGGGGCCATACTGAATTAGTATATATGAAATCTCATATGCATTTCGAAGTAATTGGTGAGACAAGAGATGATGCAGTGGGAGAGGCGTATGATAAAGTCGCTCGAACAATTGATTTACCATACCCAGGAGGGCCACAAATTGATAAATTAGCTCAATATGGTAAAGATACTTATGATTTTCCTAGAGTGTGGTTAGAAAAGGAAAGTTATGATTTTAGTTTTAGTGGATTGAAAAGTTCTGTTATAAATAAACTGCATAATTTGCGACAAAAGAATGAAGAAGTTGTAAAAGAAGATGTAGCAACTAGTTTTCAAAATAGTGTTGTAGACGTATTAAGTACTAAAGCGATTAATGCATGTAAAGCCTATAAAGTTAACAGACTTATTGTTGCTGGAGGTGTTGCAAGTAATAAAGGACTGCGACATCGTTTACAACAATTATGTGAAGATAATAATATTCATTTATCCATTCCAAGTCCTAAATTATGTACTGATAATGCAGCAATGATTGGTGCTGCAGCATATTACTATTATAAGTCAGGAATTACAGCTAAGTTAGATTTGAATGGCGAAAATAATATGGATATAGAAGAAGCTACTATAGACGTTTAAATTTATATTATTTAATCGAATTAATTATTTCAATAATCATAAGGAACCTCTTTTAACGTAAGGATTAAGATCCACTGTTAACAAGAGGTTTTTTATTGAGATAAAAGCAATTGAAAAGGTCAATAGGGAACGTTTGTACTTATCAACATTAAGTGTATAAGTTGTGGATAAACCGTTCTTAACAATGTGGATATGAATTTAATTTTGTGTAAAAAGTTTGTAAAAGAATTTTAAATAAGTTGTGGATAAGTGGGATAACTATGTGGATAGTTGATAATATCGTATTTTAGCTGTTTATAACTTTTGTTGAAATTTGTATAAAAAAATTAGCTAGAAAGTTAATTAATACTTTCTAGCTAATAGTGAAATGATGAGTTTTTAGATATTTTCTTGTAAATTTTCCCATTCCAACATAACCTGTTCTAACTTCTGTTCGGTTTCAAGTTTCTGATTCGCTAATGATGAGGCTTTATCAGGATTATTGAACACGTCAGGCTGAGTGAGTTGTTCATCAATGCGTGCTATTTCATTCTCAAATGTTTCAATTTTGGCTTCACAGTTCTCAATGAGACGTTCTAATTTTCGTTGCTCACGACGTTGTTGCTTTTGAGAATCATAAGTATTTACATTTTCATTAGCTTCATTTTGATTTGAAGTATCCTCTTTACTTAAATCATTTCGTTCATTTTTAAAAGCTTCAAGTGCTGCTTCTTCTTCTGTTTTCTCGATGTAATATTGATAATCTCCCAAATACATTTGGCCACCGTCATTATTTAAGTCGAATACTTTATTTGCTAATTGATTAATAAAGTAACGATCGTGTGACACAAAAAGAATAGTTCCTTCAAAATCTTTTAGCGCTTGTTCTAACATCTCTTTAGAATCTATATCAAGATGGTTTGTTGGTTCATCAAGGATTAATACATTATCTCTTTGAAGCATAAGTAGTGCTAATTGCAAACGAGCTTTTTCTCCACCAGATAAATCATTGATGACTTTTTTTACATCATCTTGCACGAATAAGAAACGTCCGAGTATAGCACGAATATCTTTTTCATTCATTGTTGGATATTGATCCCAAACATAGTCGATAATTGTTTTATTAGATTTAAATTCAGCTTGCTTTTGATCATAATAACCAATTTGAAGATTTGCACCAAAGGTAATTTCACCTTCTAATTGCTTTTGACGTCGAGCGATGGTCTTGATCAGAGTAGTTTTACCTACGCCATTTGGGCCAATAATAGCAATATGATCCCCCTTACTTACTTCAATATTAATAGGAGATGTTATAGGCGAATCATAACCAATTTTCAGATTACGAATATGCATAACGTCATTACCTGTATTACGATTAAAGCCAAATTGAATGTTAGCACTTCTTGCGTCCAACATAGGTTTGTCAATACGTTCCATTTTTTCTAGTGTTTTTCGACGGCTTTTTGCCATTCCACTAGTTGAAGCACGTGTTATATTTTTCTCTACAAATGTTTCTAATCGTTTAATTTCATCTTGCTGACGTTCATATTCTTGCATTCTGCTTTCGTAATATTTATCACGTTGCTCAATAAATTGTTCATAATTTCCGACGTAACGTTTAACATCGCCAAGTGCAACATCATAAATTTGAGTGACGATTTTATCTAGGAAATATCTATCGTGACTAATAATAACAATGGCACCTTTGAAATATTTTAAATAATCCTCTAACCATTTCGTCGTTTCTAAATCTAAATGGTTTGTAGGTTCGTCTAGTAGTAATAAATCTGGCTCATTCAATAGCATTTGGGCTAAGGATAATCGCGTTTTTTGACCACCACTGAAATCGTTGATAGGTTTATCGAAATCATCTTCATTGAAATTTAAACCATGTAGAACAGTTTTAATTTTACTCTCATACTGATAACCATCAAGTTGCTCGAATTGATTAGTTAAAGATTCATAGCGTTCCATATGTTGTTGATATTCTTCTGAATCGTAGTTAGATGCTTGATCAGCTAGCCAGTTCGTTTCTTCTCTAATTAGAAGTTCCATTTTTTTTAAATGTTCAAACGGTTTTGACATTTCTTCGAAGACTGAAGCGGATGAATTAAGTGTCATTTGCTGTGTTAAATAACCCATACGTAAATTTTTGATTTTTGATATATGACCGCTATCATAATCTTCAACACCGGCAATGATTTTCATTAGAGTCGATTTACCGGCACCGTTTCTTCCTACGACACCAATTCGTTCGCCTGTTTTTACTTCGAAATTCACACGCGTAAAAATATCTTCGCCATCAAATGATTTCGAAATATCGTTTAATTGCAAGAGTATCATTCAGGTTTCACCTTTCTATTTATAAGTTTATTACTCGAAATTAGATTGTATATTACTCTATATTTTACCGTATAACTTAGTTTCTTGAAACTAAGTTATTTATTTTTAAAATATGTTAAGGTATAATATTCCAGTATTCATAATAGGACATAACGACATATTTAAATTTAAAACGTATAGCACTCAAAATAGTTTGGATACATAGATTATAAAATTCAAACATAAAGGGGGGGCATTTTAAATGGCTCATAATAAATCTAAAATTCCACGGGCAACTTTGAAGCGATTACCTTTATATTACAGATTCGTTAACACACTCAAGTCTAAAGGCATTGATAGGGTTAATTCTAAGGCTATTAGTGAGGCACTTAATATTGAATCAGCAACCATCCGAAGAGATTTCTCTTACTTTGGAGAATTAGGCAAAAAAGGTTACGGTTACAATATAGATAGTCTATTAGAATTCTTTAAAACAGCACTAAGTGATAGTGATAATATATACATAGCTTTAGTAGGTGTTGGTAATTTAGGTCGAGCACTTTTGACATATAACTTTTCAATTCATGATGAAATGACAATAACTGAGGCTTTTGATATAGATGAACAGATTGTCGGAACAGAGATTGGTGATGTATCTGTGCATCATATGAACGATTTAAAAAAAGTACTCAATGCTCAAAAAATAAATGTTGTAATATTAACTACACCAGAAGAAGCGGCACAACAGGTTGCGAATCAATTAGTTGAAGCTAATATTCAAGGTATACTAAATTTCACACCAGCTAGAATAGAAGTACCTAATACCGTACAAGTGCATCATATTGACTTGGGCATAGAATTGCAATCATTGCTATTCTTTATGAAAAACTATTCTAATTAAATTTTTATATTTATATTCTTACATCCTTCTTTATAAGAGGGATGTTTTTTAATTTACGTTTAAAATTCATTAATTTCATTTAGTATTGAAAACATCATATTATTAAAAATCAAAAGCGTTTAATTTTAAGATGTTGCCAAATTTAGTACAATTGATTATAATACCTTAGTAAAATAATCGGGAAAGGATGAAATGATAGTGATATGGATGATTATTAGTGGTCTTATAGTAGGTATATTATTAGGGTTTGTGATGCAACGTACACGCTTCTGTTTAGCTGGTGGCTTCAGAGATATGTACGTTCAAAAAAATAATAAAATGTTTTATGCCTTATTAGTTGCTATTACAGTCCAAAGTATTGGACTACTTATTTTAACCGGATTAAATGTTATATCTATCCCAGATAGTACATTTCCAATTATAGGTACAATTATTGGTGGTTTTATATTTGGAATCGGTATTGTATTAGCAGGAGGATGTGCTACAGGTACATGGTATCGAGCTGGTGAAGGTTTGATTGGCAGTTGGGTAGCGCTCGTACTATATGCTGTAACTGCCGCTATTACTAAAACTGGTATTTTACTTCCAGTAATGACATGGATTAATAAACCTACAAACATTAGTGCAAATATGTCTCAGACTACCGGTATTCCTATGTGGGTGTTTACGTTAGTATTAACAATTATAACTATCATTTTTGTAACTAAAACATTACGTAAACCAAAACCCAAATTTGCAGTTCCAAAGCTTAAACAAAAGTATAGTGGCTTGAGACACTATTTATTTGAAAAACGATACCATCCATTTGTGTCTGGTATTGCAGTAGGGTTAATTGCTTTGATAGCTTGGCCAATGAGTATTTCTACTGGAAGAGATTACGGCTTAGGCATTACTACACCTTCAGCAAACTTAATTACCTTTTTAATTACAGGTGATACTAAGCTAATTGATTGGGGAGTATTATTGATTTTAGGTATATTCTTAGGTTCTTATATTGCTGCTAAAGGATCACGTGAATTTAAATGGCGATTACCTGATAAGAAGACCATTCGCAATAGTGCTATTGGTGGTATTTGTATGGGATTTGGTGCTTCAGTAGCTGGAGGATGTTCAATTGGAAATGGTTTAGTAGAAACTGCTATCATGTCTTGGAAAGGATGGATAGCACTTGGTTCTATGATTTTAGGTGTATGGTTTATGAGTTACTTTATATTTATTAGACCAATGAAAAAATTAGAAAAACAAACATCTAAGTCTCAAGCAACAACAGCGACAAAACAAGTACAAACAACTTAATTAATTTGGAGGTAATACAATGTTATATGAGTTAGGTACTGTAGGTATGGTTTGTCCATTCCCATTAATAGAAGCGCAAAAGAAAATGCAAACACTAGATAGTGGTGATGAACTTAAAATTGATTTTGATTGTACACAAGCAACAGAAGCTATTCCTAATTGGGCAGCCGAGCAAGGTTATCCAGTTACGAATTATGAACAATTAGACGATGCTTCATGGACAATTACAATTCAGAAAGCTTAAAACAAAATAGGCATGTAAAGCGTCTATGTTACATTATGTAACATATTGTGTCATTTTATCTTACGTATTTTTGCTATTTCAATTTAGTATCATTATGATATTTTTAAAGGAAGTGGTAATTATGAAGATGGATGACACAATTTTTTTATTTCTTTGCACTTTACTTGTATGGATTATGACACCAGGTCTTAGCTTGTTTTACGGTGGTCTAGTTCAATCAAAGAATGTTTTGAATACAGTAATGCAAAGTATGGCAGCAACGGTTATCGTGACTTTCACATGGGTTACATTAGGATTTTCATTAAGTTTTGGAACTGGGAATGCTTTGATAGGGAATTTTGATTTAATTGGGTTACAGCATGTTGGCTTTGCAATTAATGATCAATTAAGTCCGCATATTCCATTTGCATTATTTATGCTATTCCAAATGATGTTTTGTACAATTGCAGTTTCAATACTTTCAGGTTCAATCGCTGAACGTATGAAATTCTTTCCATTTATTATCTTTATCTTTTTATGGGTGATTTTAATATATAGTCCAGTTGCGCATTGGGTGTGGGGCGGAGGTTGGATTCAACAACTTGGTGCTCTTGATTATGCAGGTGGTACAGTTGTACATATCACATCTGGACTCTCAGGACTAATTTTGGCTATTATGATAGGTAATGGTAAAAAAATTGAAAAAATACAGCCACATAATCTTTTAATCACTTTAATTGGAGGTATTTTAGTATGGATAGGTTGGTATGGCTTTAACACAGGTAGTGCATATACTTTAAATGATGTCGGATTAACATCATTTGTAAATACGATTATTGCTGCAAGTGGTGGCGCTTTTAGCTGGTTAGTAGTTGAGTACTGTATTACTAAGAAATTAAGTTTACTTGGATTGTTATCAGGCGTGTTGGCAGGATTAGTCGCTATTACACCGGCATCAGGCTACGTTAGTTATTTCAGTGCTTTTATTATTTCATTTGCAGGTGGAATCGCTTGTTACCTTGTTATTAATGTAATTAAAGTGAAGTATAAATATAATGATACACTTGATGCATTTGGTATTCATGGAGCTGGAGGAATTGTTGGTGCCATTCTTACCGGTGTTTTTCAATCACACCATGTTAATAATGATGTATCAAATGGTTTAATCTATACAGGAGATGTACACTCAATCTTAATTCAAATACTAGCTGTTGTCGTGGTAATGTGTTATACCATTATTTTAACATAGATTATAGGAAAAATTTTACAGAAAATAATGCCTATCGCTACTACTGAAGAAGAAGATAAAGCAGGTTTAGATCAACTTGTTCATGGTGAGAAAGCCTATTTTTATGGAGAACTAAACAAATTAAATAAGAGATATTGATAATATTATTAGACTAATACATATTAAAAAAGTTACTTTGAGAGATTATTTCTGTGATAAAATAATCTTTAAATGAAAACTAATTTAGGTGATTAATCTAATGAAAAATATATCAGATATCGCAAAATTAGCGGGAGTATCTAAAAGCACGGTCTCCCGCTTTTTAAATGGTGGCTCAGTAAGCCATCAAACTAAAGAAAAATTAAGTCGAATTATTGAAGAACATGATTATCAGCCGAATCAGTTTGCTCAAAGTTTAAGAGCTAAGCATACGAATCTTATTGGTGCTATCATTCCAAGGATGAATTCACATGCGGTTGATGAAACTGTGAAAGGAATTGTATCTGTATGCCATCAACATCAATATCAATTATTACTTAACTATACTGGTTTAGATATACGTGCTGAAATAGAGGCCTTGGAGACATTTTCAAGAAGTAAAGTGGATGGCATCATATTAATGGCTACTACTTTGACTGATGAACACTTGGAAGTAATTGAAAAATTAAATGTACCGGTAATTCTGGTTGGGCAATCCTATCCCAATTTACATAGTATAATTCATGATGATTATCAAGCTGGTTTTATAGTAGGGGAACAGATAGGGCGTAAAAAGCATAAAAACGTTGTATTCTTTGGTGTAGGTGAGGAGGACGTTGCTGTAGGCGTCAAACGTAAACAAGGTATTATTGATGGTTTAAAAAAATACGATGTTCATCCTGAAATTTATTTAACTTCTTTTAAATATGAAGAGGCAAAAAATGATGTTTCTAAGAAGTTAAAAAATTCTAGTGGTATCGATGCGTTAATTGGAGCAACAGATCCTATTGCATTAGCAATTCATAAATTTTATTCTCAACAAAACAATGCTACTGGAAATTATCAAATTTTTGGATTTGGGGGAGACCCAATGACCCAACTTGTTACACCCGCTATTACGACAGTTAAATTCAATTATTTTAAAGCTGGCACATATGCTATGAACCAATTGAATGAATTAATTTTTTCTAAAAATGCAGTATCTAAAACTGTCATTCCTGTTGAAATAGAGAATTTTTAAAAATATTTAAAACTATGGAACCGATACCATAATCAATGATAAAATTATATTAAATTTAGATTTAAATTATTTTGGAGGAATAATATGGCTGAATGGTCAAGAGAAGAACGTTATCGTCGTATTGAAGACGTTGATAAAAAGTACTTAGAAAATCTCAAGCAACAAGTTAAAGCGTCAAGATTTCGTCAAATATTTCATATTCAACCTGAAACTGGTTTGCTAAATGATCCTAATGGATTAATTTATCATAACGGCAAATATTATGTTTCACATCAATGGTTCCCATTAGGAGCAGTGCATGGATTGAAATATTGGTTTAATTATACTAGTGATGATTTAGTGGCATTTGAACCACAAGATACCTTAATTAAACCCGATACATATTATGATAGCCATGGTGTTTACAGTGGTAGTGCTTTTGATCATAATGGAGATTTATATTACATGTATACAGGCAATCATCGTGATGAACAATGGAATCGATATGCTAGTCAGATGATTGCTAAAGTTCAAAGTAATGGAGAGATTACTAAATTTGATGAACCCGTAATTCCTTCACAACCTGAAGGGTATACAAGTCATTTTAGAGATCCTAAAGTTTTTGAATTAAATAATGAATATTATGCGATTATAGGTGCTCAAACAAACGAGGAACTTGGTTGCTGCTTAATTTATAAAACGAATGATAAGCAACTAAATCAATGGTCATATTGTGGAGAAATTGATACTAAATTAAAAAACTTTGGTTATATGTGGGAATGTCCCGATTATTTTAAATTAGATTCTAAGGATATCTTACTGTTCAGCCCTCAAGGAATAGATCCACAAGGGGATCAGTTTAGAAATATATATCAATCAGGATATTTAATTGGGGATTTAAATTTTGATTCATTATCCTTTGATCATAGTGAATTTGTAGAACTGGATAATGGTTTTGATTTTTACGCACCCCAAACTTTCTTAGATGAAAATGGCAATCGAGTTTTAATAGGTTGGATGGGCTTGCCAGAAATAAATTATCCTACTGATGAAGAAGGATGGGCACATTGTTTAACGATACCTAGAGTACTAACAATTGAGAATAATCAATTACGACAACGCCCGTTTAAAGGTCTTGAACGATTACGTAAAAATAAAGAAACGGCATTAGGTTATGCAAATAAATTTAACCGAAAATTACATCCATATGAAGGCAAACAATATGAACTAATTATTGATATTATTGAAAATGACGCTTCAAAAATTTATTTTGAATTACGGACCTCAAAACAAAATAACACCAAAATTATCTACAATACAAGGGAACAAAAAATTACATTAGATCGCTCAGAAAGTGGATTATTGCCTGAAAATGTTCAAGATTTAACGAGAAGTACGATATTGGATTCTCCTCTCACACGTTTGCAAATATTTGTTGATACATCTAGTATTGAAATATTCTGTAATGATGGGGAACGTGTTTTAACATCAAGAATATTTCCAAATGAAAATGCTACAGGTATAGAAACTTCAACAGAGACTGGACAAGTATATTTAAAATTCACTAAATATGAACTTAAGGATGAGTAAAAAATGAGAAAGTTATATGGGATAGGTGAAGCATTAATAGATTTTATTCCAAATGTTAAGAACTCTGAACTTAAAGATGTTGAACAGTTTAGTAGGCAGGTTGGAGGTGCACCAGCTAATGTTGTGAGTGTAGCTCGAAAAATGGGTGCCTCCACTGAAATGGTCACTCAATTAGGTAATGATGCATTTGGAGATATTATCGTAGAAACTTTAAAAGATATTGGTGTAGGTACTCAATTTATAAAGCGAACAGATGAAGCTAATACTGCACTAGCATTTGTGAGTTTAAAAGAAGATGGACAAAGAGATTTTTCATTTTATCGTAAACCCTCAGCTGATATGCTTTATAAAGCTGAATATCTAAATGAAATTACAATCAAGCCAAACGATGTATTACATTTCTGTTCTGTTGATTTAGTTGAAAGTAATATGAAAGAAGCTCACAAATCTATAGTAAATAAATTTAAGTCAGCAAATGCAACCATTGTTTTTGATCCTAATGTTCGTTTACCTCTTTGGCAAAACGCTGAAGCATGTAAAGAAGCAATTCATGAATTTTTACCGAAAGCTAATGTGATTAAAATTTCAGATGAAGAGCTAGAATTTATAACTGGTGAAGCGGATGAAGATAAAGCTATTCAATCATTATTTGAGGGTTCTGTAGAAGCAGTTATTTATACTCAAGGTGCTGCAGGTGCAAGTATCATTTTAAAAGATGGGACTAAGATACATCATGAAGGATTTAAAGTAAAAGCAATTGATACAACTGGCGCAGGGGATGCCTTTATAGGAGCTGCAATAAGTAGAATGCTATTGAGTGACGAATTAAATATTACTAAGTTGCTAAAAGAAGAAGGACAGGACATTCTCAAATTTAGCAACATGGTGGCCGCAAAGGTTACAACTAAATACGGTGCAATAGAGAGTATTCCTACAATTGAAGATGTTACAACTGAATTAAATAAATGATAAAAATTGCCAGTAAATGATTTTAGTAGATCATTTACTGGCTTTTTTATACGTGATATTCTCAATTATTTTTACTTCTGTGATGAAATTTATATTTAAAAAGTTTGATAGACATAACTATATTTTTTTAACATTACGAACCGAAGCAAAACAGTGCTCACCGTTTTTAAAATTGACAATACGTTCTTTTGAATCTATGGATTCAATATTATGTCTGTTAACAACGAAGCTGTTGTGACATCTAAAGAACCGCTCATCAAGTTGTGCAAATTCTTTTAAATTGCCATAGAACTCAATTTGACGATTATCTAAATGTGCGATTAATCGATGTGATTTTGTAGATGATTCGAAAAACATTACGTCATCATATTGAACATAAATTGAATTACTTCCTCGTTTCAATTCAATCGTTTCAACAGTACTTTCTTTAGATAATAATTTTAAGCGAGTGTGTGCAGTTTCTAAGCAATCAATAATTCTGGATTGTAATTGGCTTGGATCATCTTTAAAGATAAAATCCATTGCTGACACTTTGTAAACAAAGGTTAGGTATGTTAACTCACTATGACTTGTAACGAATATGATATTTCCAATAGGGTCATACTTACGAATTTCACTACCTAATTTAATACCGTTGATATCAGCCTCTAATTGAATATCTAGAAAGTAACATCCGACATCATTCATTTCTTTAGATTTTTCAATGACTTCATAAGGATCGTCTGTTGCAAGCGCAATCTCCATAGGTTTTTCTTCAATCATAATGTAATTATTAATAATTGAAACCATATTTTCGCGTTGTTTTACATCATCTTCACAAATGAATATTTTCATGATTACACATCCTTATGACTAATTGTTAATGATTTCTACTTTTTGTATAAAGTAGCCATTCTCTATTGTGGTATCTAGCAATACATTTTCAGTAGAATCAGTAATTTCCTTCAGAGTACTTAATCCTAGACCTCTATTTTCTCCTTTTGTTGAAAAGCGTTCTTGAAATAGTTCGTGAATACGTGGCATATCTTCTTTACATTTATTCATAACAATAAACATGACAGAAGAGTCTGTATTAATAAAAGCGATACGTATTAATGCATCTTCAAGCGTTTCAGATGCTTCTATTGCGTTATCAGTAATAATTCCAATGATACGACTAAGATCAATCGTGTTCATTTCTATATGTTCTACTAACTCAGGTACTTCTATACTAATTGGAATGTTTTTTTCTTGAGCTTGTAAAATTTTAGTGGTAACTAAGCCTTTAATCGCACGTACTTTTAAATTCTCAGTTCCATTAATTTTAATAGATTTCATTTGCAGATTATCTTTCATAGGTACGATATTTTCATTAAAATATTGTCTTAATCCAGGCATATCATCTTCACGAATATATTCAGACATTGTAGTTAAGATGTTCACGTAATCATGTCTAAACTTACGCATTTCATTGTTAATTGACTCAATTTGTAACGTATATTCGTAGTATGTTTCAATCTCTTCCATGTTACGTTTATAACGTAGTTCTTTAATCATAAAGTTAGATATGAAAATAATTAGAACAGTAAAGAAAAGAATAATTCCAATGAAAATTAAACCGTACATTTTTAAGGATGAAATATCTAACTTCGGTGTTTGTGAGTAAGCGTATAATATTATAAAAGATAAAATCAAGACAAGCGAAATAATTGTAAGATACGTTTTGTTGATAGATAAATATGATTGTTTTAATTTATTTAATAAAAAGCGGAAAAAAACACCAAACAGAATTGAAAAGCTGCTAAATATTGTTATGTATACAATAAATATTAAAAATTTAGTGTTTAAGTAATTTTCAAAGAGCACAAATGTAATAACTGTTACAAAATTACTAAAAAACATTATGATAGCACAACTTAGTACAGTCAAAATAGAATAAAATTGAACTTTTGAATATAAAAAAATGGCACATCCTACTAATAAAACAATCAATGCAAAGCTATCAAAAAAATAATATAGAATAGAAGAAGGGATTATTATTCCTGCAATTAGTAAATAATCCCTTAATGTGTATTTTAAATTTAAAATTATATTTGAAACTATAAATAGTAGTATTCCTTGGAAAACTGCTAATGGCACATTTGATAAAAAATCCATACTCATACACACTTTCTACACTTTTTTATCATTATTTAGCGTTTGTTAGTTCCTCAGGTACTTCTGGTTCATCAAAATAAGTAGTACAAGGAGTGAATGAAGCTATTGTACCAATTGATTGTAAAAGAAATGTAAATAATTTGATGATTAAATTTAATAATACTGTCATAGTTAATAATCCTCCCTAGGAAAAAAGATTGGTAATAATGTAATGCTCTCAAGTGTAATTCCTAATAAAATTAATTGCTTAAACGGTTCTGGTGCTAAAAATGAAATTATTAATAAAACCATTGTTATGATGACTGATAATAGCTTCTTTTTCATTTTTAAGTGACTAGGAATTGGTTGTTTCTTAGTTGCTGAAGGAGCATAGTAAATAATTAAAACAGTCCCAATTGCAACTACAGAATACATAATACCCAGATTCACTTGAAAATATACTAGCAACCAGGGTAATGCTACAAATAAAGCTAAATTTTGAACATGACATAGCAATGATAATTTTGCATGTGCCCCGTGTGCATAACGTCTAACTAAAAAATAACTAACATGTGTAAATAAAGTGTATAGAAATGTATGGAAGATAAGTGCAACACCATATGTCACTATTGTTTTTGATAGATTGCTTACAACAACTTGTAATCCCAATCTTACTTTCAAAAATTGAATATAATCAAGATTATTTTTGCGTTGCAAATATAATGCGAATTGCTCAATCTTATTATCAATTGCTTTCAATGGTGTGCCACTCTCCTTATATCAATTATACAATTTAGTGCAATTGGTCTGGGTACTTATGCTTAACTGTTCAAAATAAATACTTAACTGTTATATTGAAATTACAAGTAATATTTTAACATATAAAATATTACAGTTATGTATAAAAAAATGCGATTTAAGAAATAATTGATTATTTATTCATAGGTTGTGTTTAAATAGACTCATATCACTTACAAGTGATAAAAACTTAATAATCTTAGTCTTTAAATTTAATAGTTATTGTTTGGTAATTGAGTTAAATAATTTTGTTTGTAGTTGCGAAATTATTGACACCTTTACTATATTGTTGTAAGTGTTATTAATGGTTATGAAACCATTGCAATAGTAGTAATGTCCCATTGATCATTATTACTAAAGTGACTTCTTGTTTATATGAAGTTTCTTACTTTGTTTTCTTCGTGTAGTTAAACGAGTTCATTAATAAGCCATCCCAACTTATTAATGAACTAAGTAAAGTTACTGAAGTTTAAACTCAGTGGAAAGTGTTTAACTTAGCTATTGTAAGATATAGAAGTTAAATATTTTCAGGATGTAAGCTATCGTAAAATTTTCATAATTAATAACATCCCCAAAAGATTGAAATAACTGTAAAAACATTCCCTTAATATGAAAGTCGCGAGTTCCTCCCAAGCTCGTGACTTTTTTTGTAAAAAAACTGTATCCATATAATTGGATACAGATTAGTAACTATTTATATAGATTTGGTTTTAAATTTTTGAATACAGGAATATTCTCACGTTGAACATCAACTTCATTTAAATCAATATTAAATGAGATTGTGTCCTCATCCTGGCCTAATTCAACTAATATATCACCATTTGGATTGATAATCATTGAATGACCAGCGTAATCAGTATTACCGTCATTTCCAGTTCCGTTACAAGCAACAACAAACATGTCATTTTCAATTGCACGTGCTTGAAGTAAGACTCTCCAGTGATTCAATCTAGGTGTTGGCCATTGAGCTACAAAAAAAGCTATCTGTGCACCATTACGCGCGGGATATCTTAATAACTCTGGAAATCTTAAATCATAACAAATAATTTGTGTAGCTTGAGTACCTGAAGATAGAGGAAATGGTTCTGGTACTGTTTTGCCATCTTCTAAATATGTCGGCTCATCTAGCATTGGGACTAAGTGAACTTTATCGTACTTATTTATTCTATGTCCGTTTTTAGAAACGGTAAATGCAGTATTATAAACTTTGCCATTTCTAATATTTGATACAGATCCAGCTACAATATCGACGTTATATTGTTTAGCTAAGGATTGGATGAAGGGAAAGCTTCTGCTAAGTTCTCTATCTGCTTTCTCACTTAATTCATCCAATGCATATCCGTTATTCCACATTTCAGGAAGAACAACAACCTCCGTATCTTCCTCCAAATTATTTTCGAACCAATTTTTTATTTTATTTTCATTTTTTTCTACATTGCCATATGATACATAAAATTGAAATAATTGTATTTTCATTTAAAAATCTCCTCATCCCATGATTATCTCTAATTTACTAAAATAGAATAAGAAAATCAAAATTTGAAATTGATGATTAAAATGCTTTATTTTTGAAAATAAATATAAAAAGGACTCAATTTCAACAGAGAAATGAATTCTAGAGAGAAACTGAGTCTTGAATTGTTGATCTAATCGATATCAATGAATGTAGATTATTTTTTAACTATTAATCTATTATTAGTTGGTTGTATTTCTTTTTCACGGATGTCACCAAATGGCATTTGAGCAACAAGTTTCCATGAAGCAGGGATGTCAAATTCTTGTGTAGTGATTTGATCTACTAAAGGGTTGTAATGTTGTAATGAAGCGCCAATTCCTTTTGAACTTAGTGCAGTCCAAACTGCAAATTGATGCATTGCGTTTGTTTGAATTGACCAATTAGCAAAGTTATCAGCATAATTTGGCATTTGTTCTTGTAAACCTTTAATCACATCTTCGTCTTCGAAATAAAGAATTGTGCCATACGCATGTTTAAATCCGTCGATACGTTGTTCAGTTGGAGTGAAATCACGGTCAGGTCCCAACACATCTTTTAATACTGTTTTAGTGTTGTCCCAAAATTTGTGATGTTGATCATTTAATAACAATACGATTCTAGTAGATTGAGAATTAAAAGCAGAAGGAGTGTATTTAATAATATGCTCTATCATATCTTCTAGTTCTTTATCACTGATTGAAATTGTTGTTTCAGTGCTATAGATAGTACGTCTATCTTCGATTTCTTGTAAAAATGGTTTTGTTTTTGATTTGCTAAATAACCCCATGTTAAATCTCCTTTGTTTGTATAAGTTATATCTCTAGTATAAATATTATACTTAAATATGTAAAATGTTTTTAACAAAAATGTCAAAAATATTAATATTTTTTATCATTAACCTTATTTCAATGCATTATATGTAAATATTCTTTATACTGTAAGTGTTATAAAACGAGGAGGTGGAAGATTGATGAAAAAGAAAATAGCTCATACAGGTCTCATTTTAGCTTTAGGCACATCTATGCTAGGAAATGAGAGCATCGTAAAAGCTGCAGAAAATAATCAACAAGCTATGAATGAAGTTAATAGTAGTAAGGTTAGTTCAGACACGGATACCCAAGAACGTCAAAATAGTAGTAATAACATCAATGAAAATCATCAATCTGATACCCAAAATTCAACTGAATTAGAAAAAAATAATAATAATCAAAATAGCGGTGAAAGCGATACATCATCAAATAACGAGAATGATGCTAATCAAAATAGTGATAATACTGTTGATCAAAGTAACTCATCTGATAATAGTAACTCAGGCAGTAATACTGATTTAAATAATGGTGATGACACAAATAATTCTGGAGACAATGAAACAATCAATCCGGATGACGGAAAGCAACCAGGAGATAATGATTCAGGCAACCCGGATGATAGAGAGCAACCAGGAGATAATGATTCAGACAACCCGGATGATGGAGACCAACCAGGAGATAATGATTCAGGCAACCCGGATGATGGAGAGCAACCAGGAGATAATGATTCAGGCAACCCGGATGATGGAGAGCAACCAGGAGATAATGATTCAGGCAACCCGGATGACGGAGAACAACCAGGAGACAATGACTCATCAGGCAACCCTGATGACGGAGAACAACCAGGAGATAATGATTCAGGTAAACCAGACAATGGAAACAATCCAGGGAATAATGACTCAGGCGAGCAAGATGATGGAGGAAATAAACCAGGAGACAGTGGCAATCATCAGCAACCACCTAAACATGATGAGGATTCTGGTTCAAATCAAGGTGATAATCATTCAAATTCTGGATCAAATAATGGTTCGCAAAATAATTCCAATAGCAATTCAAATAATAATAGTAACTATCCTGGCAATCATTCAGAACACTCAAGTACCAATGATACAGTAAAACCTAATAAACCCGTTTTTAATAATAATAATGGTTCAACAAGCGGAAACCAATCAACTGGTTCTAACCGTCATAACAACACTGTATCTGATTCAATGATTCATCAAATTTTCCCACATAAGAATAATGGCAACTCGACATCTCATTCTAAAAGAAATCAAAATCAATCAATTATGAGTGGGTCTAATACTAACCAATGGCACTATGGCGATAACTTACAACAAAATCATCGACAAAGTCATATTGAAACTTATTCAAATAATGACAATATGCAAAGTGAAGTTTTGGTTTATAGCAAGTCAATGCTATTAAATAGATTAAATAGTTTAGCAACTGGTTCATATAAATACAATCCATATATTATAAATCAGGTAAACCGGTTGGGGAATAATAATGAGTATATCTCGAATCAAGATTTTTACAGGCTTTTCCGAAAACAATCATTTAATAATGAATACTTAGATTATTTACAAAAAGGTTCTAACTATTTCAGATTTGAATATTTTAACCCTTTGAATTCGAAAAAGTATTATAAAAATTTAGATGAGCAAGTATTGGCACTTATAACTGGGGAAATTGGATCTATGCCTGAATTGAAAAAGCCAAGTGATAGAGATAAAAAAGAGGATGCAGATATACAGAGCCATGATGATGATAAAATTATAGATACCAATGAAAAAAGTAAAGAAGCGGAAAATAAAGACAAATATAAAAACATAAATATTGCTTTAATTACATCTATAATTATGATTTTCGTAGGTGTTACAGGTAGGTTTATTTATAGGAAAATTAAAAACTAAAATAGAAAACGCATCTATTATTGTCATTTAAAATGATGAGGTTAATAGATGCGTTCATTTATTAAAATAGAAAATGAATTATAAAATTACTTTGTTCTTGTAAATGTTTAACTGTGTCACCAAAGAAAAATTGGACTGCCACTACAAAACCATTTTGTAACATATGAATGATAATTGGAACCGCAATACGTCTAGTTAAAACATAAGCAAGAGAGAATAACATACCCATACCAAAATATATGAAGAAAAATTTAACATCGTTATGTGCTATCGCAAATAAAATTGAACTTACTATTGAAGCGATTAAGAACGCAACAATTCGATTTCCTTTAATTTTATTATAGATTTCACCAAATATAACTTTTCTAAATATGTATTCCTCTAGAATTGGGCCAACTATTGAGATTAATAATATGAAAACTGGAAGCTGTTTTGCAATTGCCATAATTCTCTCAGTATTTGGACTTTGCTGTGGTTGTCCAACTAACCACATAGTGATTAGATTAGCTACCATTTGATAAATCATCACGACAACAAATCCTAATAAAGCCCAAGGTAAAATGTAGCGTTTAGGTTCTTTATAACCTCGCTCCAGTGTTGTTGGATTTTTGATAATACTATTTAACCAAATTATTAATAATGCTGCTATTACAAATAAAATAACTTGAGTGTATACGCCCGCTTTAGCTAGTTCCATCCCTTTTAAATCTTTAAAGAAAGGTAATTGCTGTGCAAGTAAGGGTAAAAACTGTGCTAATCCATAAATAATAATGGTAAGAAATGCTACCCAAATTCTCCTCATACTATTCCTCCAAAAAAATTAATCAACATTAGTTAGTTTATCGCAAAATTGTGAGTTATACAAAATATAGATAACCCTTTCGCTTGAAAAATTGACCAAATTTGATTAATATAAAATATAGATTAGCACTCATTATATTTAAGTGCTAAAAAGGAACCTGTTAAGGAGGAACGATCATGCTTAAACCATTAGGAAATCGTGTGATTATTGAACGCAAAGAACAAGAACAAACAACTAAAAGTGGCATTGTACTTACTGACAGTGCAAAAGAAAAGTCTAACGAAGGTATAGTAGTAGCTGTTGGAACTGGACGAGTTTTAGACAATGGTGAAAAGGTTGCTCCAGAGGTTAAAGAAGGAGATCGAGTTGTATTCCAAGAATACGCTGGCTCAGAAGTTAAACGTGGAGATGAAACATACTTAATTTTAAATGTTGAAGATTTACTTGCTATAATTGAAGACTAAAATTTATAAATAATAATTAATAAGTAATAATAAACTATTTTAAACAATGGAGGTATAATCAATGGTTAAAGACCTTAAATTTTCTGAAGATGCAAGACAAGCTATGTTACGTGGTGTCGATAAATTAGCTAATGCCGTTAAAGTTACAATCGGACCTAAAGGACGTAACGTTGTATTAGATAAAGAATATGTAGCACCATTAATTACAAATGATGGTGTCACAATTGCTAAAGAGATTGAATTAGAAGATCCTTATGAAAATATGGGAGCTAAATTAGTTCAAGAAGTTGCTAATAAAACAAACGAAATTGCTGGTGATGGTACAACAACTGCAACTGTATTAGCACAAGCAATGATTCAAGAAGGATTAAAGAACGTAACAAGTGGTGCTAACCCAGTAGGATTACGTGAGGGTATTGATAAAGCAGTAAGAGTAGCTGTTCAAGCTCTACACGATATTTCTCAAAAAGTTGAAAATAAAAATGAAATCGCACAAGTAGGTGCAATTTCTGCAGCAGATGAAGAAATTGGTAAATACATTTCTGAAGCAATGGATAAAGTTGGTAATGATGGTGTTATTACCATTGAAGAATCAAACGGACTAGATACCGAATTAGAAGTTGTTGAAGGTATGCAATTTGATAGAGGGTATCAATCACCATACATGGTTACAGATTCAGATAAAATGATAGCTGAGTTAGAAAGACCATATATTTTAGTAACAGATAAAAAAATCTCTTCATTCCAAGATATCTTACATTTATTAGAACAAGTTGTTCAATCTAGTCGTCCAATCTTAATTGTAGCAGACGAAGTTGAAGGAGACGCTTTAACAAATATCGTATTAAACCGTATGCGTGGAACATTTACTGCAGTTGCAGTAAAAGCACCTGGATTTGGTGATAGACGTAAAGCAATGTTAGAAGACTTAGCTATTTTAACTGGAGCTACAGTTATTACAGATGATTTAGGTTTAGAATTAAAAGATGCTTCAATCGATATGTTAGGTAGTGCTAATAAAGTTGAAGTAACAAAAGATAATACTACAGTTGTCGATGGTGATGGAGATGACAATAGTATTGATGCTCGTGTGAGTCAAATTAAAGCACAAATTGAAGAAACTGATTCTGACTTTGACAGAGAGAAATTACAAGAACGTTTAGCTAAATTAGCTGGTGGCGTTGCAGTCATTAAAGTAGGTGCTGCATCTGAAACTGAATTGAAAGAACGTAAATTACGTATTGAAGATGCCTTAAACTCTACACGTGCTGCAGTTGAAGAAGGTATTGTTGCTGGCGGTGGTACTGCATTAGTAAATATTTATAATAAAGTAGATGAAATCGAGGCTGAAGGTGATGTTGCAACAGGTGTTAACATCGTACTTAAAGCTTTATCTGCACCTGTACGTCAAATCGCTGAAAATGCTGGGCTAGAAGGTTCAGTTATTGTTGAAAGATTAAAACATGCAGATGCAGGTGTTGGATTTAACGCTGCGACAAATGAATGGGTAAACATGCTTGAAGAAGGTATTGTAGACCCAACTAAAGTTACACGTTCAGCTTTACAACATGCGGCAAGTGTTGCTGCGATGTTCTTAACTACAGAAGCAGTAGTTGCAACTATCCCTGAACCAGATAATAATGATAATCAAGGTATGGGTGGCATGCCAGGTATGATGTAAAACGATATATATTATGATAGAGTATGAAAAGGGTAGCTGAAAGAGCTACCCTTTTATTGTTGATATGAAGTTTCGATATTTTTAAGTTTTACTTAATAATGTTATCTAAAATATAACTAAAAAACAAATAAAAATGGCTTTGAAACAAATTTAAAGGATTTTTGGGTGATTATTGCTTTCTAAATATAGCATTATGACCTTCTCCGCCATCTAATTTGATAGTTTCGCCATTTTCTTCAACTTTATAATTTATACTTTCTTTATCATTACCATCAGTAAATATCATTTTTCCACCTTTTATTGTAACTTTTAATGTTTCGCCACCATATGTTAATTTAGCTGTATTGGCATTATCTTTTGGAACTTTTAAAACCATGTCGACATTTAAATAGACAATACCACTACTCTGTGCAAAATAATATTTTCCTTTTTTTAGTCCATTACCACATGCAGCAAGTAATAATACTAAGCCAGTAATTGAGATAAAATAAATTAATTTACGTTTTATAAATGATCCCCCGAATAAGTATTGTTAATATCTTATGATAATAATTAATTAAATTTAGAAACTCTCCCATATGCTATTAATGAACCAGCTGCAAATAATATAGAAGCGACAATTGAAATTAAACCATAATTAGATTGCTTACCTGTTTCTGATAAAGATTTACTAGTTGATTTAGATTCGTTTAATGAAATGTTATTTTCATTTGTTATATTACTGATGTCATCAGTTGATGTAGTTTTTTTGAACTGATTGATAATTATCGTTAGATAGCTTTTGGCTATTCAAAGATTTGTCCTATTCATATTTACCAATATAAATAAAGTTACCTTTGTCAATAGTAGCATTGTATCCACTCTCTTTAGTTACATCACCGTTTTTATAAACCCTTATAGCTCCAGTTCCAGCACCAGATTTATTTCCGTACTGAACTAAATAGTGATTTCCTTTATTTTCTACATCATAATAATTTTCTAATCTAGGGCCATCATTACCATTTTTATTCATAACTTCAACAGCGATATTAGTAGCATTGTTAGCATTTACTACGCTATCAGTAGCATGTACATGTTGACTTGCTCCGACCCCTGTAAATAATAATGTTCCGGCTAATACTGATGTTACTAAAACTTTGGATTTCCTCCTTGATAATTATTAAAAACTACTTTTTTAAGTGGTACACAATACAAATTAACAAATAGAAAGGACATATTATGTCTATAAATAAGGTTTTTGTATAATGTTAGTAGGAAATAAGATGAGATTAATAAACTGAAGACCTATATTAAGAACATTATTAAAAAAATAGTAATTTTGATTTTGAAAAATCAAATACAAGGAAAACATTAATGCTACTAAGCATTGACTTGTTATTTCTTACAAAGCGGAGGTTTATTGGTTCACAAATCCTATCACAATAGAAAATTTAAGAAGTAAATTAAAAAAGAAATTTTATTATATAATCGGTTTTAGTGGGGGTGAAGCTTTTTAACAATAAATATACCAATAATTTAAGTTCTAATATAGTTGATAAATACATATTTTAATTTAATGAAATATTATATAATAAATATATAAATGCTAGGCGGTGATAACATGCAGACTTATTCAAATAAAGATGATTTAATATTTGAAATTAGTAAGAGAGCTGAACTTTTTATTAATGAATTTAGTGATGTATCAGAATCAGATAAGGATGTATATAAAATTGGTGTCGATAGAACACCTGCACAGATGATCGCATACCAGCTTGGATGGTTAAATTTAATTCAATCGTGGGAGAATGATAATAAAAAATATACCAGTTGTAACCCCAAGTCCTGACTATAAGTGGAATAATTTAGGAGGATTATATCAAGAATTCTATAAAACGTACTCAAACTACACATTAGAACAACTTATTAATCAGTTCAATAAGGAAGTAGATAGCATTATTAATTTAATTAAAAGTTTAGATAATGTAACATTATTTGAGAGCGGAAAAGGCAATGGGCTTCATTAAGGCCTTCCAAATGGCCAGTTTGGAAATGGATTCACATTAACATCGTAGCACCATTTAAGTCATTTAGAACTAAAATTAGAAAATGGAAGAAGCAGAAATATAAAGATAACTTAACTTTCGAAAGATTATAACAATTTGAAAAACCATATTATCTAAAATAAAGACGAGTCTAGGAATTAAACCCAAGACTCGTCTTTTAATTAAGAACTATAATCCGAAAATTTATAATAAATCTAATAACCATGCTCCAAATAAGATAAATAGGATGAGTGATACTATGAACAAATATAAATTTTTGGGTACATGTGCTTTCGAAGTAAAAGCGTAAAGATACAAATAATACGAAGTGGAGATTAATGTAATAATAAGCAATATTGAAAAAATAATTACCATTTAGATCACAGCTTTCGAGTTATTTTTAATTTCGATAGATTGAATAAATCGAATATAAATACTTCTTCAATGTCATCCTAATTACTTTTTTTATTTATATCAATCTCTTACTTTAAATCATCGATTGCTTTTGCGATTGATTCAAAAACATGTGGAATGTCATCTTTTTCAATGCAACTGAAAGCAATACGGATATCTGAGTCATTTAACGCTATAATACCGATTGAATATTCGTTAATTAAATGCGTACGTAGTTCTTCAGGATTTACGCCATTGACTTTGACTGCCATGAAATAACCAGAATTGAAATCATAGGCTTGCCAATGATTTTTGTATTTATCGTCATAAACAACAGTTTTTGTAACTTCATATCTTTCTTTTAGTGTATCTATATTTTGTTGGGTTTCTTTACCAAATTCATCATGATTTTCTAAAACGTATTTAATAGCACTTTGAGAAGGCATTGGTCCACTTGAAATATTACTTCTTATTAAACCTTTAACTTTCGCTTCTAGCACTTCTTTAGCAACATTATTATTTAATCCAAATGTAAGGAAACCAACACGTAGCCCCCACGCAAAGAATTCTTTAGTAGCACCATCTAAACGAATTGGTAAAATATTGCTTGATTCAATTTGATTTAGTGCAGTAAAAATAGACTGACGATAAACATCTTCATAGAATAAACCATAATATGCATCATCTACTACAGCTATCACTTTTGTTCCTTTTTCAGCTAGTGAACGAACCGCTGAAACTATAGTTGTAACTTCAACATTGTTCGGTGTATAGCCGGTAGGGTTGTTTGGATAATTTAAAATTAAAATGACTTTGTCTTGATTGAAATTTTCTAAAGTATTAACTAAATCATTTGTTGTGTAATGTCCTTCTTGGTTAAAGATTGAATATGTCTCAATATTTGCAGAATGACGTGTTTCATAAATTAATTTGTAGTTACCCCAATTATGTGTTGGTACTAAAACAGTATCTCCACTCTCTACAAATAAATCAGCTATTAAAGATAATCCATGAGTTAACGCATTAGTGACAATAGGTCTAGTAATTGTCTCTTTGGATAAATCAGGGTTTTCTTTTAGCATTTTGTCTTGCCATAAATCTCTTAAAGCTTCTAATCCTTGAGGTGGGGCGTATGGAAAGACTTCATCTGGAGATAAATGATTATAGACATCAAATAAAGTATCAGCATACATTTTCCCGTTTTTATTAGTAGCCATTCCAATTGTAGCGTTATATTTAGTTCTTTTAGCATCAGCAGATTGAGATAAAATGCCTTTTGGATAATACATTGATTGACCTAAATTTGATAGCATACTTAATATTTCTGGACAATGATCAACAAGTTGATTATTTAAATTTTGTGCTAATGGGTTCATTTATTTAACCTCACTTTATTTTAGTGTTTAATAATATATTATCTTTAAATGACTTAAAGATAAAGTGTTCCTATAATGATTACAAAGAATTGAGAGTTGAGTTTTTAAAAAATCGAACATTTGTTCGTGTTTTATGTTAGAATAATGTCAGGTCATCATAAGATATGACACTTTTCATTTGGAGGTGTAGTGTAATGTCGTGGCTATTAGATGGTATGGTGACATTAATTTCGGGTGGTATACTCGTTATATTCCGTGTTTGGTTAGAATCTAAGTGGAAAGATAAATAGATGACCATACACAAAAGCCCCTAACTTGCCGTCACAAGTTAGGGGTTGTGTAATGTAATTCGTGGATACAATTAAATTGTAACATATGGATTAATATTTTCAATTTTAAATGTATTTAGTAAGCAAATTTATAATTTTAATTTGTTATAATACATGTATTGAGGTGTTGATTATGATGAAACATTTAACTAAGATTTTCGTTAGTTTGGCAATTATCTTATTTGTTATTGGATATTATTTACAGGCTACAGGACACGAGAATCAAGGGGTTAAATTATTATTAGCAGCAATTATGTTTATCATATGTGCTTTTATTAATCGTAATAATGATAGAAAGAAAAACAGAAAATAACATTTTTAAACTCTATATTAGCGTTTGACGTTAGATATAGAGTTTTAATTTTTAAAAGAATTGTATCTATAATGTATATACAGTTTGTAGCTTTAATACCAACTAATATAAGTATTTTCATTGTTTCCTTTACAAACGTGTATATAGTGTGTATATTATTTATATACAGTTATTAAAGGGGGACATCAATGAAAATTATATTGAAGAACACCAGTGAGCAACCCATTTATGAACAAATCAAACAACAAATAAAAGAGAATATTTTAAAGGGTTATGTTGAAGCCGGTAGCCACTTACCTTCGATGCGTGAGCTTGCAAAGGATTTACAGGTGAGTTTAATTACAACTAAAAGAGCTTATGAAGATCTTGAGAAAGAGGGATTCGTAACAACTGTCCGAGGAAAAGGTACATTTGTTAAAGAACAAGATAGTTCCATATTAAAAGAAAAGCAATTCTTTGTAATTGAAAATCTTGCTCGATTAATGATTAAAGAAGCAAAAACAATAGATATGCCTCTCAAGGAATTAAAAGAAATACTAGCTTTAATTTATGAGGAGGAAGAAGAATGAATGTCATTGAAGTAAAAGATGTGTCGTTACAAAGTAGTGCATTTTCAATAAACAATCTTTCATTCAGTATTCCTCAAGGATTTGTAACTGGATTCATTGGGGCTAATGGGGCAGGGAAAACAACGATAATTCGTATGATAATGGATATTATAGAACCTAATCATGGTCATATATCAATATTTGGTAAACAAATAGAAAACAAACCGAAATGGATAAAAAATAAAATAGGTTTTGTTTATTCAGAAGTTTATTTTAACCAACAATGGACTGCAAAAAAACTTGAAAAAATGGTCTCACCATTTTATACCGATTGGGACTCACAAGCATTTAAAAATTATTTAGAAAAATTCAATTTACCTTTCAATGAAAAAATAAAACATTTTTCTACAGGTATGAAAATGAAATTGTCTTTAGCACTAGCTTTGAGTCACCATGCTGAATTGTTTATATTAGATGAACCAACTGCGGGGTTAGATCCTATTGTTCGTAATGAAGTGTTAGAAATTTTACAAAGTGAATTACTCGACGAACATAAGACTTTATTTATTTCAACCCATATTATTTCGGATTTAGAGAAAATTGCTGACTATCTTGTACATATAAAAGATGGAGAAATTATTATGCAAGGTTTTCGTCATCAACTTCAAGAACAATACTCAATTGTACAAGGTGATAATCAAGATTTAGACGAGGAATTAAATCGCTTGTTCCTTTATAAAGAAGTGAAGTCGACAGGTTTTGTTGGTTTTACTAAACAGGCACAAGTTTTTAAAGAATTGTTCGGAAAAAAAGTTAATATTAAACAACCTACGATTGAAGAACTTATGATCTACATCGAAAAGTCTAAAAGTAATGACAATCAACAAGATTTTCAGCAAAGTAGGTTGATAAAATGAAGCAATTACTTATTAGAAATTTTAAATGTAGGAGTATAACGATTGCCATTTATATCTTGTTACTTCTATTAAATCCGTTATATGCTTTCGTATTTTCTAAAACAGAACTTTATTTTTTATTCTATGCACCGATTGCAATCACATTAATGGCGGTTAGCATATTAGACTCTGGACACTTGTTTAGACTACATAGAAGATTAGGAGGTAAAAGTTCATATTTATTTTACGAAAGTTTACCTGTCTCTAAAAAAGACATGCTTAATGCGAATTACATTACCTGTATCGTATTAACACTTTTTGGTGGTTTTATTATCGCTTTGTACAATTTTCAATCATCTAATATTGATTTTGGGGATTTAAGATACTCAACTGCGATTGCTTTTATATTTGTAAACTTTTTCAGTATTCCAATTGCATTTAGTAGGAATACTGAAAAGAAACGCGAAGGGATATCATATGCACCTTATATCTTGATAATGATGTTAGTTTTTCCATTCGCTATTACAATGGTTTTTACACTAATTAATGCATTCGTTTTTCATCATCATATTTCTTATAATATCTTTGGCATATATTACAATTATGGTTTATTAAGTTTAAGTATTGTTTGGATGATTATAAATTATTTGATTCAATTAAGACGTATAATTCAGCGTGAAAATAAAGGAGGGCCTATATGAAATTAGAAAATATTACAAAAACATATGGAGATAACAATGTTTTAGATAATATCAATTTTGATTTTGGAAATAGCAAAATTGTAGGTTTAATTGGTAAAAATGGTGTTGGTAAAACAACATTAATGAAAGTCATGAATGGCAATATTATTAATTTTAAAGGGAAAGTTCAATTAAATGATAACGAGAACGTTGGCTATCTTATTGAACATCCGAAATTATATGATAATAAAACAGGATTAAATAACTTGAAATTATTTGCTCAAGTTCTAGGCAAAGGTTTCGACAAAGAATATACAGATAAAATCATTGACGCATTTGGTATGAGACCATACATTAAGAAAAAAGTGAAAAAGTATTCAATGGGTATGAAACAAAAACTTGCGATAGCAGTTTCATTAATGAACAAACCCAAATATCTAATTCTTGATGAACCGACAAACGGTATGGATCCAGATGGTTCAATTGATGTATTAGAGACTATTCAATCATTAGTGAATGATTTAGAAATGAAAATTCTAATTTCAAGTCATAAATTGGAAGATATTGAATTGATTTGTGATAGAGCTGTCTTTCTACGTGATGGAAATTTTGTACAAGATGTCAATATGAAAGATGGTAGTGCGCAAGATCATACATCGATTAAATTTGAAGTTAGTGAATTTAATACAGCACTAGACTATTTAACAGAACATTTTAACGTGCTTCAATCACACAAAGATAGTGGAGAAATAATGATTAAAGCACAAAAAGATTATAAACAATTACTCAAATCTTTAGCACAAAAAGATTTATATCCTAAGTATATTGAAACAAGAAAAAGTTCGCTTCGTGATACGTACTTTAATATTAATCAAAGAGGTGACAAATAAATGAGAAGTTTACAATTAGTTAAATATGATATATTGAGTTTTTGTAAAAGCTACTTAACATATATAGCACTAATTTTAATCTGGTTAGTTTTAGGATTAATAACGTTCTTAATGGCACGAAATAATGATCAAGTAAATTATTCATCTATTTTATCTATGGCAAATTGGATGTTCTTATTCTTTGGCTTGTTAGTAGTGATTAAGACAATTACACGTGATTATTCACAAGGTACGATTCAACTTTATATGAATAAAGTGAAAAATAGAATTGGATATATTATTGCTAAAACAATTTCAATTATTTTATTTTCATTCATTTTTGCATTCATCACATATATCACATTAATGTTAGTACAAGCATTTACTGATGGAAAAAATTTAGACGGAGATAAGTTCTTAACGAACATTTGGTTCTATCTTATCTTCTTACTGTTCTTTGGTTTACTCTTATTCTTAGTTACATTAATTGTTCAAAAACCGGCAGTAATCTTTACACTAGGTATATTCTTAGTATTTATAGTTCCATTTATTCAACCTTTTATTGGTTTGATTCCTGACTGGGGGGAAAAAATTCAAAAATCATTAAAGTATATTCCGTTTAGTTACTTAACTGAGAAATCTCAAACGGATAGTATTAAATTTTCAAATTGGCAATGGTTTATTTCTTTAGCATCAATTGTTATTTTATTCATTGCGAATATTGCTTATGCAGCTAAAAGGGATATATAATAGATGCCAAGAAATTGATATCCAAAAAGAGGGTAGTAAAACAAAGTTTGTTTTATTACCCTCTTACTTTATATACTTTTATAGCATTAACTTACTGATTATAGAGTCATAAACTTGATTCCATAAGTCAGTATCTGATTTATATTTAGAAACGATTTCATGATGTACTTCTTTTTCTTTATCCTCATAATTGTGTGCATCTTTAGGTGGTAGTTTTTCAGCTCTAAGTTGAGTAACAAATTCTTGAGCTTCACGAGCTCTAGGGCCCCAAACACTTATCTGTTCAAATTGATTATTCATAAAGATAAAGATTGGAATCGAACGTGCTGTACCATTTGTTAAATATTGATCAATGAGATTTGTGTCTTCATCTCTATGGAATACGCGTACTTCTAGCTGTAGTGATTCACTTATACGCTTTAATATAGGTAAGTTCATCATAGCGTCACCACACCAATCTTCACTTATAACCAAGACTTTAGAATAAGAACTATCTTTAAGTTGATTGATTCTATCGTCAGACGAAGGTAGTGTGAATGCATTGTAAATTGTTAATACATTATCTTTATTCAAAGTCATGCTATCGATATATTCATCAAGTGGCTGACTATTATTAAAATACGTTTCTAAATTAGCCATAAATAAAACCTCCCCGTTAAATTTATATCATTATAACAATTTTTACTAAGAAAGAATAATTATAAAACTTAAAATATATTAGTTTTATCACAATAATAAGAACGTTAAAGCAACGTTACAATTCTGTAAGAAATGATTGTAGTGGTTTAGATGTTTCTCAGTAAGTGGTTATGATATATTTAAGTTAATAAGAATAGAAGTGGTGGTACGTTTGCGCATTCAAAATCGATGGATAATCTTTAGTATTTTTACAATAATAGCTTTTATAGTGGTTACGTGTCTTACAATCTATAAAAATGAAAAAACAATTGATCTTACTGAAGTGAAGATAAATGATATTCAATTGAATGAACCATTTAATGAAAATGATTATGAGATAAATCATCACATAAAGTTGGATAGATACAAATTCTATAACGATAAAAACCATAAAGATTTAACTGTAAAAGTAAAAAATAAACACCAAACAGTAAAAGGGATTGTATTGATTAATGATCATGATGTAACAACCAACTTCGGTGTTAAAATTGGAGATAGAGTGAATCATGCAATCAATTATTTAGGTGATAATTATAGTAAAGATAAAGTAGGTAAAGGATATGATGCGTTAATTTATGTTGATAAAGAGCACCATATGAAGCTGTCCATTTTATATAAAGATAATGTGGTTAAACGAATTGAATTTTTTAGTCGTTAAAAAGTGATACTTTTACAATGTACATCAAAATAAGCTACTTTTCGTTAAGATAGAGATAATTCAATTAAGAAAGTAAGTGAAATAATGGATAAGATTACCTTTTTAAATGAACTTGAATTAGAACTTGATGAATTACCAAGAGAAGAAAAAGATAAACTCATGGATGATTATGAAAATCATTTCTATGAACAAGAATCGAAAGGGAAATCAGAAAAAGATATTATATCGGATTTAAAAGAACCACATGATATAGGTAAAGAAGTTAAAGCCAAAGAAGCAATATCCTATGCTAAAGTAACACCTAACCTACCGAATATTATTAGGGCTATAATGGCTTCATTAAGTCTTGGCGTGCTTTCTTTTTTCTTCATCATCATCCCTATTGTAATATTTATAGCGTTATTGTTTATTGTGTTTATATTCTCTGTTTTTTTAATTTCTCTTCCATTAATAATAATATCAATGAGTATCATTAAAGGGATTGTTGATTCGTTTAGCAATTTCTTATTTAGCATTTCATATGCCGGATTAGGTATCGTCTTATTTGTAGTTACCATGAAAATTACACAAAATTTATATCGACTTGTATTAAAATATTTAACTTGGTATATCCAAACGGTTAAAGGAAGAATTAAACAATGAAGAAAGCAATGATAACAGGCATAGTAATATTTGTAGGATTTTTCTTAGCAGCAACTTTAGTCTGGTTTGTGCATGATAAAGATGAATTTAAAAAGCTAAAATATGATAGAGCATACAGTAATGTGAAAATGAATAATTTAGATATTTACAGCTATAATTCAGAAGTCACAATTAAGCAAGGAGAACATTGTGGTGTTAAATATTATGGTGATAATGATGTTAAGGTATATCGCAAAAAAGATACATTAAACATAAAAGAGCATAAATCTGACAAGAGGGGTTATAGCGTTAATATTAATCCTTTTAATCAAAGTAAATCAAAAATTGAAGTTACACTTCCAAATAAAAGTATTAATAATTTAGATGTATATTCAGGATTTGGAAATGTGAATCTTGATGGCATTAACGTTAAGAAAGGTTCGATTTATCAAGACAACAAATATTTAAAAATTCAAAATTCAAAATTTGATAATCTTTCCTACAAGAGCGATGCTGGTGGAGTAAAAATTAAAAACAGTGATATCATTAATAGTGAATTTAAGACAGGGGTAGGTAACGTCGAAGTAAATAATTCAAAGATAAAAAAATCGTTATTTGTAAGTGAACTTGGTTATCTTAATTTCACAAACATGAATAGTGAAACAGATGTAAAAGGATCAAGTAAGCTTGATTATATTCATTTGGACTATAAAGATGAACCTAAAAATACTTTATTAAAATTACACCCAGGTACAGGAGAGGCAAAAGTTGAAAATAAATCTTTTAATAAAGGTAAGGTAGGAAATAGTAATAATGTAATTGAATTTTACACGGTAAAAGAAGATATCACAATAAAGTAAAATGATTGCCTACACAATAAGAGGCAATCACTTATATAGTCGACGAACGATTTAAAAGTTCGTCGTTTTTTTAATGATTTGCGAATGTTAAATCGGTATCAATTAGACCGCTAAATTGTTGGATAGTTAACTCATTTCCATCTAACCAGGATTGAAAATTTATTGATGTGGGTGTTTGATTTTCACCTAGTGTCATCCAAGCGGTTAAGTTTTGCGGTTCATACATTGAAGTGTGTATCGTACCTGACCAACTTCTAAATAATTTGCTATATATTTCGAATTTTGGATCATTAAATAATTTAAAAGCTGTAAGTTTATCTAAGCATTGAGAGGTTTGTGAGACAGTACGTTCTAAACGTTCACGTGATTCTTTTGTGTAATTACGATTTTCATGCGTTAAGATTTCGAAATGATTTGTACATACTTTATCATATCTGACATCAAAAGAACGTGGTGTAACCTCAACGATTGCGTGATTAAGCTTTTTATCCATTAAAATATAACTGAATGAGCTTCTATGAGGAAGTTCTTTCAAGAATCTAACGGCTTCATCAACGTCTTTGCAATATTCTAAAACAAGACGACCAATCATATAACATACAAAGCCATTAGCGGGGTGTTTACGATGCATAAAGTTATAGCCCATCGTCAAACCAGCTTCATTCATACCATCCATACGACCTGTCACTCTAGACGTAGGCCCAATTTGCGCTAGCCCACCGTCATTAGGTTGGAATAATAGATATCTCCCATCGTATGTGGCAGGATGATAATCATAATTGCGCACCATAAAATCCTTACCTTGAAATACAGTACATCCACTCTCTTTTAAATCCGTGAAGCGGTAATGTGCAAAATTTAATATCATTTGTTTTGTAGGTAAGTTCAGTACTTCTTGCATACCCATTAACTCTTCCCATATTTCTGGAGCGTATGTTTGAAATATTTGATACGTTTCGTTAACATCTATATCAAATCGGGGCATACGTTTTTTCCATTCACGTTCACGATTTTGCAATAAGGGCGTTTGTTTTAGCCATAGCGCTGTTTTGACCCCTAAATCATAATGTGATCCTTTAAACGTCATTATATCTGATTTCACTTGTTGCATGAGAAGGCCTCCTGAAAATTCTAAATATTGTAAAATAGCACTAATTGAAAACTAATATAATTATTATTATACTGAACATGATAGCAAGAAAAATTTAAAAAACAAGGAGGGGTACTATGTTTAAGGACGCATATTTAAAAGTATATAACAAAGTAAAAGCTTGGTGGTTGTATTAAACTAATTTACAATTGAAAATTTATGAAGTTTTTGAATTTTGAAATTTATTTTATAGTTATTATTATAAGACGAAAAAAGGTATCTATTTAACCATAACAGTAAGTATGATAATATATAAAATTGTAAACATACTTATATCTATTTAGAGGTGAAACATACATGTGGGATTTAATTAAAGGTTTATTCAAATTCTTATTAAGCTTAGTAGTTATTACATCAGTAGTAGTTGGTGTAGGTGTTGTAGCATTTGCTTACATCTTCAAGAAAGACTTTGAAGATATCGAAAGAAAAACTAAAGAAATCGTTTCAGATATCGAAAGTAATAACGCGTAATAATATTAATTTAACCAGTGACTTCAGTTTTGGAGTTACTGGTTTTTTATTTCAATAAATTCAAACAATGATTAAGAATAATTGTCATAGACACCAATCTTTTAATAAAATAAAGGTAATTAGACAATAGGAGGTATTCTGATGACGACGAAGGGTTATATCGGTTCATACACAAAAAAAGAAGGTAAAGGTATTTACTTATTCGAATTAAATGAAAATAGTGGACAAATTAGTTCTGTTAATACTGGTTATGAGATTGAAGCATCTACTTATCTTGCTCAAACAGATGATTATTTATACGCAATCACTAAAGAAGGCGCACACTGCGGGGTAGCTGCTTTTAAAAAAGAAGCTTCTGGTTCGTTAACATTAATTAATAAATGCTTAGAATCTGAAGAGGGTACAGGTTGCTATATATCGATATCATCAGACCACAATTTTTTATTTGAAGCAGTATACGGCGCTGGTATCGCTAGAATATATCAATTGAATAAAGATACAGGTGAGATTATTAAGTTAATTCAAGAATTAAATCACGACTATCCACTTGGAAGTCATGAGCGTCAAGAGCATTCACATGTCCACTATATAAATGAAACACCCGATTGCAAATATGTTGTAGCTACTGATTTAGGTACAGACAGAGTTGTAACTTATGAATTCAGTAATGAAGGTCTTAAAGAATACAAAGTTTCTAAATTTAAAGATCAAGATGGTCCAAGACATATTGCATTTCACAATAATGGTGAATATGCCTACATTGTTCATGAATTATCTAATTATGTTAGCGTAGCTAAATATAAAGATGGTCAATTTGAAGAACTAGAACGTCATTTAACTGTTCCTGAAGATTTTAATGATGACACTAAATTAGCGGCTGTTCGCTTATCGCATGATCAACAAACTTTATATATTAGTAACCGTGGTCATGACAGTATTGCGGTATTCACGATTACAGAGAATGGCGCGGGACTAAACCCTGTAGAAATCGTTAAAAGTGGGGACCAATTCCCAAGAGATTTTAATATTACTGAATCAGATGACTATCTAGTTTGTGCCCATCAAGAGGGTAATTATGAAATTACAGTTTTTAAAAGAGACACAAATACTGGTAAATTAACGCCAACAGATAATCAGCAAATTGCACCTGAAGGTGTACATGTTAGTTTTATTTAAGTAAAAATACAAAGCCACGGCAGTGTAAAATGTCGTGGCTTTTTGCAAATTTTTATAAGTTTTTAAAAAATGTTCTAATATATTTAAATTTACCTTTATAGGGCGGATACATAACACTTGAATCTAATCGCGTAGACTTAAAGATGTATGATTTGCTATGGCTAAAGGTTTGGAAAGTATATTTACCATGATATTGTCCCATGCCAGACATTCCGACACCACCAAATGGTAAATTAGGATTAGCAAGATGCATTAAAGTATCATTAATTGCCCCGCCACCGAAAGATAATTCGTTTAATACACGGTGTGTAGTATTCTCATCTTCACTAAATAAATATAAACTTAACGGTTTAGCTTTACTCTGAATAATATCTACTGCCTCATTAAAATCATCATAAGTAATAATAGGTAAGATAGGTCCAAAGATTTCTTCTTGCATGATTTTAGAACTAGACGTAATACCATCTAAAATAGTTGGTTCTATATAGCGTGTTGTAGCATTTGCATTACCACCGAAAATAACATGGTTTTGATGCACATTAAGTAATTCATTTAAGCGATTAAAGTGTTTATCATTAACTATGCGACCAAAATCTGGACTTTCATCTATGTTAGTACCGTAAAATTCTTGAATACTTTGTTTAAGTGCTTCAATCAATTCATTTTTGACCTTCTTGTTAACTAATATATAATCCGGAGCCACACATGTTTGTCCTGCATTAGTAAATTTACCGAAACTAATACGATCACTAGCAACTTTAATATTAGCGGTATCATCTACAATAACTGGAGATTTTCCGCCTAATTCAAGGGTAACAGGAACTAAATTTTTGCTTGCTGATTCATACACGATTTGACCAACCTTGTCACTACCTGTAAAGAATATGTAGTCAAATGGCAGATTAATTAATGTTTTTGTTTCTTCTATACCCCCCTCGATAACATCTATATAATCCGTAGTAAATACGTCTTCAATAATTTGACGAATGACCGTGGCAACGTGAGGTGTTAATTCAGATGGTTTTATAATAGCAGTATTTCCAGCTGCAATAGCCCCAATTAGAGGTTCAAATAGTAACTGTACGGGATAATTAAACGGACCAATGATTAATACTGTGCCATATGGTTCTTGTTTGATATAACTTTTTGCAGGAAACATAAATAGAGGTGTATCAACTTGTTTTGTTTTAGACCAATTTTTAAGTTCTTTTCTTGCAGTTTTAATACTTTTTAGTGTGATACCAATTTCTGTGGCATATGCTTCAACAGGACTTTTTCCTAAATCAGTCTTTAGAGCATCTAGTAAATCATTTTCATGATTTTTAATACTTTTACTTAGAAGTTTTAATTGATGTTTTCGAAATTTTAAATCTTTCGTTTTATGTGTTTTGAAAAAAGCTTTACTTTCTTCAAATTGTTGCTCAATGCTTGGCAATGTGTGATACCTCCTAAATAGTAAAATCTATATTAAAGAATTAAATTAAAATAAATGATGTAATTCATCATATCTATACCCTAAATATTTTTCAATAAAAAACAGTTGAATGAAAAGATTCATTCAACTGCGTATATAAAGGCGATAACTAAATTGCTAATATGTTTTATTTAGTTAAAGTTTCTGTGATTTGAGGTACCACTTGTTTTTTACGTGACACAACGCCTGATAAGAATGCCATGCCATCATCTAATTGAACTTTAAATGCCTCGCCGACTTTATCTTTTTCTGCACCTACTACTAAGATTTTAGAATCACTATTAATAATGTCAGTAACTACTAATACAAATAAATCATACTTTTCATTAGCACTTGTTTCTAACATTGCTTTTTCAAGATCATCTTTACGATTTAATACTTCATCAATGTCGACAGTATTTACTTGGGCAATGCGTGTAACATAGTCGCCCATATTAAATGATTTAGCATCCATGTCTAATAATTCCTCTGCAGATTTATCAGTAGTTGATGCACCAGCTTTTAACATTTCTAAACCATACTCATCTAAATCAACATTTGCTAAATCTTTTAAATCTTTAGCAGCATTTACATCTTCATCAGTACAAGTAGGAGATTTGAATAATAAGCTATCAGAAATAATTGCTGAAATCATCAAACCTGCGATATGCGGTTTAATTTTAAAGCCACGTTCTTTGTACATTTTGTAAAGAATAGTAGCAGTACAACCAACTGGTTCTGCGCGGTACCAAAGCGGTGAAGCAGTTTCGAAATTAGCGATTCTATGATGATCCACAACGTGTTTAATCTCTGCGTCAGAAATTGTTTCTGCACTTTGTTGGAACTCATTGTGATCGACTAAGATTACTTCTTGACCATCTAAATTATCACTTAATAATTCTGGTGCTTTAACTTCAAAATGATCTAAAGCAAATTTAGTTTCAGGATTAATATCTCCTAAACGATATGGCGTTGCTTCAGAGTTACCAGTTAATTGTTCAAAATCAGCCATGATGATAGCTGAAGCTATTGCATCTGTGTCTGGATTTTGATGTCCAAAAATATAAGTTTTTGCCATTGTTATTATCCACCCTTATCAATTAATTTTTCATCTTATTTTATCATGTTTTATTTAGCTACATCTACCTCTGCGCCTAATGAGTTTACAAAATGTCCTAATGCCCATTTATGACCACTCTCATTGAATGAAGCAACACCATCTTTAGGAATTGTAATGTTATACCCTAAGTTATAGGCTGAAACAGCAGTGTGTAGAATACAAATATCAGTACAAACACCTACTATTTCAATATCCTTTATATTTCTCTCTCTCAATAGACTATCTAGAGGTGTACCATAGAATGAATCATAACGGCGCTTATTTAAGTAATGAATATTACTGTTTCCACTAAAGTTATTATAAAAGGCCTTAATCTTACCATATAATTCACGTCCTGCTGTGCCCTCAATATTATGAGGGGGGAATAATTGTGTCTCAGGATGGAACATATCGTTCTCATAATGTAAATCCATCATAAAGAAAATGTCATGGCCTTCAGACTGATATGTCTCTAAACGCTTCAGTATAAAAGATTCAATATCTTGCCCAGGTTTACCACATGTTAATCGACCATCATCTGCAATGAAGTCATAAGAATAATCTACTACTATTAGTGCTTTTCTAGTCATGATCAATCTTCCTCTCTATTAAATGTTTGAGGTATTTAAAAATTGTATAATTATAATAGAAACGATTAAATTATTACCTCATTAATCATTATATATATTATAGCTAATCCCATTCTAAAATGGTATATAGCAATATAATAGGTTTGAAAGTTTAGATAGGGGATACGTTATGTTAATAAATGCTCAAGATTATGGATTAAAAGGATGTAATAAACGCAAAGACACTAAAGCAATACAACGAGCACTGAATAAAGCAAGATATGGTGAACACACTGTACTTATACCTAGCGGTACATATTATATTTCGAAAGCACTCATCATTTATGACTCAACAACTTTATTACTAGAAGATGATACGACATTACTAAGATGTGGTACGGATGCACTTTTAAAAAATGGTCATCGTTTCGGTTTTTATAAAGGGTATCAAGGTAATAGTCATATTTATATTAAAGGTGGGACGTTTGATATGAATGGCTCTAAATATCCATACAATAATACTGCGATGTCAATTGGACATGCAGAAGATATTCAATTAATAGGTGTAACAGTATTAAACGTAGTTGGCGGACATGCTCTAGACGCTTGTGGTATTAATGGTTTGTATATCAAGAATTGTAATTTTAAAGGTTTTAATGATTTTGATGGGGATCGTTCATTTTCTGAAGCAATTCAATTAGATATTCAAGTACCTGGTGCGTTTCCTAAATTTGGGACGACAGACGGAACCATCACTAAAAATGTAGTCATTGAGAATTGTTATTTTGGGAATTCAGATGACCATCAAATGCGTCCATGGAATAGAGCAATTGGCTCACATGCAAGCAGGTATAACAAGTTCTACGAAAATGTGCATATAAAAGATAATTGTTTTGAGGGAACTCAAGACTATGCATTAACACCCCTAAAAGCTAAAAATATGATTATTTCACGCAATAAATTCAAAAATTGTAACGGTGGTATTCGATTTTTAGGGGTAAAAGATGGAAAAAATGCTGCTGACCCTGTTACTGGCAAAGTCATGGAATCTCAAGCTGGTGAGAATTTCAGTGTGATTGGTAATCACTTTATTGGAGAAATGAAAAAAGATGCCATTCACATTAGAAGCTATAATAATATAAAACATCAGCAATTGTTTATCGCCGGTAATACTTTTGATAAAGCATCACAAACCATACATTTAGAAGATATAGAAGATTTAACCCTAAACCAGGGTGAAGATGTTACGATTAAAAAAATTAATGTAGACTGAGTAGAGATAATGTTTTCGAACACAACCCAACAATAAATAGCCAGTAAATACGTTTTGAAGACGCATTTACTGGCTATTTAATTTCGATAAATCAGTGTTAAATAAGGACAAGACAACAATTTTTTATAATTTCGTCATAATGCCTTACGATGCTTATCTAATGGCGATTAAATGCACCTATAATTTTAACTTCAAAATTTAAAGTCTGTAATATTGTGATAACCTTATAGAGTTTTTCATTTTTCCCAATATCGGTTTGAACAAAAAATCTGTACATACCTAACTGCGTCTTAAGAGGTCTAGACTCAATCCATGACAAGTTAATGTCAAATAATGCAAATGTGTTAAGTATACTAGCTAATAATCCAGCTTTATCATGTTTAGGTGTTATTAGTAATAGCGTACTAGAAGCAGATTCATTATAGTGCTCATTACTTTTTACTACCAAAAAACGAGTGACATTATGTGGATAGTCTTGTATATGTGTGTCTATCGGTTCGAAACCATATGACTCTCCGCTTCCTAATGGTGCAATAGCAGCGATATGTGTGTCAATTTTCTCTAAACTTTGAATAGTACTATCAACATAATCATATAAGAAATGATGTCGATGGATATATTGACTCGTTTGACTTATTGCAGGTGCAATGGAATAAACCTTTTCAATATCATCCAGTGAAGTACCTTTATTAGCGTATAAACCAAAATTAATATCTAAATGGATTTCGCCATGAGCGTATATATCTTCTTGTGCAAGTGCATCAGCTACAATATTAATAGTACCTTCAATTGAGTTCTCAATAGGTACGATACCAACAGCATCACTATGACTATTAACGGCTTTAATTACTTCATAGAGATTTGATTTAGGTGAATATGTAACTTCTTCCTCAGATAAATAAGTTTTTGCAGCTAAATAAGAAAATGTTCCCTTAGGGCCTAAATAATATAAACGCATCTTTGTTCGTCACCTCGTATTATCGAACACTAGTGAAATGGACATTTCATTGACTGTTTCATTTTATAATGAAAATTAGGATCCTTGATTTCATTATTATAACCATGATGATAATTTGAGGTTAGGGTCGGTGAAAGTGGTGGGGCTAACCACGACCATTTACCCGTGACATCACGGTTATTTGCTAATTCCTTTTCTTCAAATAATTGAAATTGTTTTGATGCAGTTAGGTGATCAACAATAGAAACACCTTGAGATTTAAATGAATGGTATACCGCATAATTAAGTTCAACGAGTGTTCGATCTTTATTAAAAGAATTATTTTTTAGTGTACCAAATTCAAACGCTTCTGCAATACTTTCCAATAAATTATAGCGGTAAGAGTCAGTGAAATTGCGTACTGCTATTTCGGTTACCATATACCATCCATTAAACGGGGCAGTTGGATAAGTAATGCCACCAATTTTCAAATCCATATTAGAAATGATTGGAACACCATACCATTTTAAATTTAAATCTTTTAATTTTGGATAATGTTCATGTTCTATTTCAACTTCTTTTATTAATTCATGGGGTAATTCATACCATTTTATAGAATCATTAGGTAATTGATAAATGAGTGGTAGTACATCGAAATCAGTACCTTTGCCTTTCCAACCTAAATGCTCCGCTATTTGTGTGATTTCACGTTCAGATGGATCACCGGCATGTTCATAACCAGCATATCTAATAAGTTGATTATTATAGATACGAGGTGCTTGACTAGGTGAAAAAATCGTTATATAAGGCTTGATCTTACCATTATTCGTCGCATGTTTAAGATGATGATTGATTGTATCTATAAAATCACGCTCATTATCAACATTCCTAGCATCTTCTACATATAAAGAATCCCAAAATAAGCGCCCAATACAGCGATTAGAATTACGCCAAGCAAGTTTAGCACCATACGTCAACTCTTCCGAAGTATGCGTATATGTACCAGTATGTTCAATTTCTTTTCTTATCTCTTTTATTCTTTTATCAAAAATAGATGGATTGTAATTAAGTTCACGATACATCGTTTCGATAAAACTTCTTGCTTCTTCCAATAACATATAACCACCTCGGTTCATATTATAATCTAGACATTGAATTAACTCATTCAATTACATAGATTGTCACGAATTTGTCTTATTGGTACTTATTTAAATTTTAATTGTATCAATGGTATGTGAATACGCACTTCTACTGAATTATGATAAAATGTACTAAAACAGCGTTAGGAGAGATTGTGGTGCATCGTTACGAAGATGACAGTTTAATGTTACATAATGACTTATACCAAATTAACATGGCAGAGAGCTATTGGAATGATGGTATTCATGAACGAAATGCAGTATTTGATTTGTATTTTAGAAGTATGCCATTTGAGAGTGGATATGCAGTTTTTAATGGTTTAAAAAGAGTAATTCAATTTATTGAACATTTTCATTTTAGTGATTCTGATATTGAATATTTACAGTCAATAGGTTATAAAAATGATTTTTTAAACTACTTAAAAAATTTAAAGTTCACTGGTAATATTCGCTCAATGCAAGAAGGTGAATTGTGTTTTGGAAATGAACCCTTACTTAGAGTGGAGGCACCATTAATTCAAGCGCAACTTATAGAAACCGTATTACTTAATATAATCAACTTCCATACATTAATTTCGACTAAAGCAAGTAGAATTCGTCAAGTAGCACCTGATGATACATTAATGGAATTTGGAACTCGCCGTGCTCAAGAGTTAGATGCTGCGCTCTGGGGTGCTAGAGCTGCTTATATCGGTGGTTTTGATTCTACTAGTAATGTGCGTTCTGGTAAATTATTTGGTATACCTGTTTCTGGTACGCATGCACACGCTTTAGTTCAAACATATGGTGATGAATATAAAGCTTTTAAAATTTATGCAGAACGCCATAAAAATTGTGTGTTCTTAGTTGATACGTTCCACACGCTTAAATCAGGTGTTCCTACAGCTATTAAAGTAGCGAAAGAACTAGGGGATAAAATCAATTTCATTGGTATCCGTTTAGATTCTGGAGATATTGCTTATTTATCTAAAGAAGCACGCAGAATGCTAGATGAAGCGGGATTCAAAGATGCTAAAATCATTGCATCTAATGACTTAGATGAACAAACGATAATGAGTTTGAAATCTCAAGGAGCTAAAGTTGACTCATGGGGTGTAGGTACAAAATTAATTACTGGTTATGACCAACCAGCACTTGGTGCAGTATATAAACTAGTAGCAGTTGAAGATGATAACGGTCGATATGTTGATAGAATTAAACTGTCCAACAATGCAGAAAAAGTGACAACACCTGGTAAGAAGAAAGTGTATCGCATCATCAATACTAAAACAGGTAAAGCAGAAGGTGACTATATTACTCTAGAATATGAGAATCCAAATAATGAAAAACCTTTAAAAATGTTCCATCCAGTTCACACGTATAAAATGAAACATATCAAACACTTTGAAGCGATTGATTTGCATCATTCAATCTTTGAAAATGGGAAACTTGTTTACCAATTACCGAGTGAAAAAGAGGCACAAGAATACTCTAAAAATGCATTATCTAAATTATGGGATGAAAATAAACGTTATTTAAATCCTCAAGAATACCCTGTGGATTTAAGTACAGCTTGTTGGGACAACAAACATAAGCGTATTTTCGAAGTTGCAGAACACGTAAAAGAGATGGAGGAAGACAATGACTAATATACAAGATATTGTAGTCAATGAAATGAAAGTGAAGAAACATATTGATAGTGAACAAGAGTCACGTGAAATTATTCAATTTATTAAAAGCTATGTGCAATCACATTCATTTATTAAATCTTTAGTGTTAGGTATTTCTGGTGGTCAAGATTCTACTCTGACTGGTAAATTAGCGCAGCTAGCAGTTGAAGAATTACGTAATGAAGGGCGAGATTGTCAATTTATCGCTGTGAAATTACCATATGGTGTACAGAAAGATGCAGAAGAAGTTGAAGACGCTTTAAACTTTATTCATCCCGATGAAATCATTACTGTCAATATTAAACCTGCTGTTGATCAAAGTGTTAAATCTTTAAACGAGGCTGGTATTGAATTAACGGATTTTCAACGTGGTAACGAAAAAGCACGTGAACGTATGAAGGTTCAATTTTCAATCGCATCAAATCGTAGTGGTATTGTTATTGGTACGGATCATTCTGCAGAGAATATTACAGGATTTTATACTAAGTACGGTGATGGTGCTGCTGATATCGCACCTATCTTTGGTCTAAATAAAAGACAAGGAAGACAGCTACTTAAATATTTAAATGCACCAAAGCATTTATACGAAAAAGTTCCCACAGCAGATTTAGAGGATGATAAACCACAATTACCTGATGAAGAAGCTTTGGGTGTTACTTATAATCAAATTGATGACTATTTAGAAGGAAAACACATATCTAGTGAAGCCCGTGATACGATTGAAAATCACTATGTCAAAAATGCACATAAACGTGAATTAGCCTATACGCGTTACACTTGGCCTAAAAATTAAAAAAGTTTTTCTAGTGACAAAATAAAAATTCACTGATAAAATTATCTGGATTTTAGATATCCAAGTAAGAAAAGGGGATTAGTATGTCAGTGATAACTTCAAATCCATGGTCAATGGTATTAGCGATATTCGTCATCAACGTTTTTTATGTTACATTTTTAACAATGCGTACAATATTAACGTTAAAAGGTTATCGTTATATGGCGGCTGCAGTAAGTTTCCTTGAAGTGTTAGTATATGTAGTTGGTCTTGGTATGGTAATGTCTAGTTTAGACCAAATTCAAAATATCTTTGCTTATGCGTTTGGTTTTTCGATTGGGATTTTAGTAGGTATGAAAATTGAAGAAAGACTCGCATTAGGGTATACTGTCGTAAATGTAACCTCATCAGAGTATGAAATTGATTTACCAAATGAGTTAAGAAATTTAGGTTATGGTGTTACACACTATGCAGCACATGGTCGCGATGGTAGTCGAATGGTAATGCAGATTTTAACGCCAAGACGTTATGAACGTAAATTAATGGAGACAGTACGAAATTTAGATGAGAAAGCGTTTATTATAGCGTATGAGCCAAGAGCAATTCACGGCGGTTTCTGGACTAAAGGCGTTCGAACTCGAAAAGTAAAAGCATACGAAGTAAAAGAAATAGAAAGTGTTGTGGAGCATGACGATGAAGTTCAAAGTAAATGAAAATGAAACTATCTCAAAATGTTTATCACGTATGCGTGAAGAAGGCTATATGCCAGTTAAACGAATTGAAAAACCTATATATACAGAAGATGAAAAAGGTAATGTAGTAGTATTAAGACAGGATATTCAATTTGTTGGTAAAAAGCTTTGATTTAATAATGTGAATTACAACTCAAATTAATTTTATTAAGAGTGAAAAGAAGCTAAAGTACAACTTCTTTTTACTCTTTTTATTATCGGATTATTGTTAGATAAGTGTATTATTTAGATAAAATCCATTATACTAAGTTTGTAAAAAAAAAGATTTATACATTTGATTAATTATCTGTTAAAATAAAAATGAAGTTGTAAAAACGAACCTTTCCTAATATTTTACGTTTAATGTACAGTTTTAAAATATAAATTTATACATAGAATAGGAGTTTAGAAATGATTGATCGTTATTCAAGAGAAGAAATGGCAAATATTTGGACTGATCAAAATAGATATGAAGCTTGGTTAGAGGTTGAAATCTTGGCCTGTGAAGCTTGGAGTGAATTAGGCCACATTCCTAAAGAAGATGTAAAAAAAATTAGACAGAATGCTAAAGTAGATGTGAAACGTGCGCAAGAAATAGAACAAGAAACAAGACACGATGTTGTGGCATTTACTAGACAAGTATCGGAAACGTTAGGTGACGAACGTAAATGGGTTCACTATGGCTTAACTTCTACAGATGTTGTTGATACAGCGCTAAGTTATGTTATAAAGCAGGCCAACGAAATTATTGAGAAAGATATTGAACGTTTCATAAAAGTTTTAGAAGAGAAAGCTAAAAATTATAAATACACATTGATGATGGGACGTACACATGGTGTACATGCTGAACCGACTACATTTGGTGTTAAAATGGCATTATGGTATACAGAAATGAAACGTAATCTAAAGCGTTTCAAAGAGGTACGTAAAGAAATAGAAGTTGGTAAAATGAGTGGTGCAGTTGGTACATTTGCTAACATTCCTCCTGAAATAGAACAATATGTATGTGACCATTTAGGTATTGATACTGCACCCGTTTCTACTCAAACATTACAACGTGACCGTCATGCATACTATATCGCTACACTAGCACTGGTAGCTACATCTCTTGAAAAATTTGCGGTAGAGATACGCAATTTACAAAAAACAGAAACACGTGAAGTTGAAGAAGCGTTTGCAAAAGGTCAAAAAGGGTCATCAGCTATGCCTCATAAAAGAAATCCTATTGGTTCAGAAAATATAACAGGTATTTCAAGAGTGATTCGAGGTTACATTACAACGGCTTATGAAAATGTGCCTTTATGGCACGAACGTGATATTTCTCACTCTTCAGCTGAACGTATAATGTTACCAGATGTTACAATTGCTTTAGATTATGCTTTAAATAGATTCACTAATATTGTTGATAGACTAACTGTTTTTGAAGACAACATGAGAAATAATATCGATAAAACATTTGGACTAATCTTCTCACAACGTGTATTACTAGCGTTAATTAATAAAGGCATGGTTCGTGAAGAAGCATATGATAGAGTGCAGCCTAAAGCAATGGAATCTTGGGAAACTAAAACACCATTCCGTCAATTAATAGAAAAGGATGAGTCTATCACTAATGTGCTTTCTAAAGAAGAATTAGATGAATGCTTCAACCCTGAACATCATTTAAATCAAGTTGATACAATCTTTAAACGTGCAGGTTTAGAGTAATAAGTTAACGGTTTTCAATAAAAATACTACACTTTAACTATTTAATGCGTTAAAATGAGATTATATTGAAAACGGATTATAGGGGTTGTTTGAGATGCAAATAGAGAAATTACGAGGACAAGCGTTAGATGAACTTTTTGATGCAATTCTTACACTTGAAAATAGAGAAGAATGTTATCAATTCTTTGATGATTTATGCACTGTCAATGAATTACAATCATTATCTCAAAGATTACAAGTTGCTAAGATGATTAAACAAGGGTATACTTACGCAACAATCGAAAAAGAATCTGGTGCTTCTACAGCAACAATATCTAGAGTAAAACGATCATTACAATGGGGTAATGACGCATATACAATGATATTAGAACGATTAAATATAGAAACAAAAAAATAATAATACGTTTAACATATATTTATAAATTGAAATGCTCCCTTCAAAATTGACAATAATTTGGATATTTTGATGGGAGCATTCTGTTTTATATTGAATTTATACAGGCTAATAGTAAGTAAACAACTTTTAATTTACTTAATTTTTAACAAATAAACTTATAAGATATTAGGTCTTTCGTTCTTTAAAAGACAGTATAGATTCTAATGATTCTGTTTAGAATTGGTACACCAAAAATGATATAATTTAGTGTATGTTAAAAAAAGGAGTTAAAGGAATATGTATGACATTAAAGCGTGGCAACATGTGTTTAAATTAGATCCCGCCAAAGAAATAAGTGATAATGATTTAGATTCACTATGTATGTCAGATACTGATGCTATCATGATTGGTGGCACAGATAATGTTACCGAAGATAATGTCATTCATTTGATGAGTAGAGTAAGAAGATATCCATTACCATTAGTCCTTGAAATATCTAATATTGAGAGTATTATTCCTGGTTTCGATTTTTATTTTGTACCAACAGTTCTAAATAGTAAGGATACTACATATCATAATGGGATGATGCATAAAGCTCTAAAGCAATTCGGATTCATGGTTAATTTTGATGAAGTCGTATTAGAAGGGTATTTAGTTTTAAATCCTGATAGTAAAGTAGCACAATTAACGCAATCAAATACTAATATAGATATTGAAGATGTAGAGGCATATGCGCAAATGGTTAATGAGATGTACAAACTACCGTTGATGTACATAGAATATAGTGGTCAGTATGGCGATATTGAAAAAGTGGAAGCCGCATCCAGATTATTAACGAATACACAATTGTTTTATGGCGGTGGCATTACATCTATAGAACAAGCCAGAGAGATGGCACAATATGCTGACACTATTATAGTAGGTAATATTATTTATGACGATATTAAAAAGGCTATTAAAACAGTAAAAATAAAAAAGGAGTCTAATAAATGAATTCATTAGTTAATAATATGAATAAAGAGCAAAGTGAAGCGGTAAGAACTACAGAAGGTCCATTACTAATTATGGCCGGCGCTGGTTCAGGTAAAACGAGAGTATTAACACATCGTATCGCCTATTTATTAGATGAAAAAGACGTTTCTCCTTACAATATATTAGCAATTACTTTTACAAATAAAGCAGCTAAAGAAATGAAAGAACGTGTTGAACAATTAGTAGGGGAAGAAGCACAAGTGATTTGGATGTCTACATTCCACTCTATGTGCGTAAGAATATTAAGACGTGATGCTGATAGAATAGGCATTGAACATAATTTTACTATTATTGATCCTACTGACCAAAAATCCGTCATAAAAGACGTTCTAAAAAATGAAAATATTGACAGTAAACGCTTTGAACCAAGAATGTTTATTGGGGCGATTAGTAACTTAAAAAATGAACTTAAAACACCAGAAGATGCAATTAATGAGGCTAATGACTTCCATTCGCAAATGGTAGCTACTGTTTATAGTGGATACCAACGTCAATTGACTCGAAATGAAGCACTTGATTTTGACGATTTAATTATGAAAACAATTCAGTTGTTCGAACGCATTCCAGATGCACTTGAATATTATCAAAACAAATTCCAATATATTCACGTAGACGAATATCAAGATACAAATAAAGCACAATATACATTAGTAAAGTTGTTAGCTAGTAAATTTAAAAATCTTTGTGTGGTTGGTGACTCAGATCAGTCAATTTATGGTTGGAGGGGTGCAGATATTCAAAATATCCTATCTTTTGAAGAAGATTACCCTGATGCTAAAACGATATTTTTAGAACAAAATTATCGTTCTACAAAGACCATCCTGACTGCTGCAAATGAAGTCATTAAACATAACTCAGAAAGAAAGCCTAAAGGCCTGTGGACTGCAAATACAGGTGGCGAAAAAATTAAATATTATGAAGCAATGACTGAGCGTGATGAAGCTGAGTATGTGGTTAGAGAAATAATGAAACACCGTAAAGCTGGAAAAGATTATAGTGATATGGCAATACTTTATAGAACCAATGCACAATCACGTGTTTTAGAAGAAACATTTATGAAATCTAATCTTCCTTATACGATGGTTGGAGGCCAAAAATTCTATGACAGAAAAGAAATTAAAGACTTATTAAGTTATTTGAGAGTAGTAGCTAATAGTAATGATGAAATTAGTTTACAACGCATAATCAATGTTCCAAAACGAGGTATAGGACCTTCATCAGTTGAGAAAATTCAACGCTATGCGAATGATAGCAATATAAGTATGTTTGACGCATTGGCAGAAGTAGATTTTATTGGTCTTTCAAAAAAAGTAACTCAAGAGTGCATTAAATTTTATGAACTAATTCAAAGCTTAATTAAAGAACAGGAATTTTTAGAGGTAAGTGAAATTGTTGTTGAAATATTAGATAAATCTGGGTATAGAGATATGCTTGAACGCGAACAAACACTGGAATCACGTAGTAGACTTGAAAATATAGATGAATTTATGTCAGTGCCTAAAGATTATGAAGAGAATACACCATTAGAAGAACAATCCTTGATTAACTTTTTAACGGATTTATCACTAGTAGCAGACATCGATGAAGCTCAAATTGAGAGTGGCGTAACCCTTATGACAATGCACTCAGCGAAAGGTTTAGAATTTCCAATTGTATTCCTTATGGGAATGGAAGAATCGCTATTTCCACATATTCGTGCAATTAAGAGTGATGATGACCACGAAATGGAAGAAGAACGTCGGATTTGTTATGTAGCAATAACAAGAGCTGAAGAAGTTCTATATATTACGCACGCGACGTCTAGAATGTTATATGGACGCTCACAATCTAATATGCCTTCAAGATTTTTACGTGAAATCCCGGAAGAGCTATTAGAGACACCATCTAAGCAACAGCGTCAAACGATTACCCCAAAAACATCATCCAAACAACCTAAGCGTGGATTTAGTAAACGTACAACGTCTTCTAAAAAACAAGTCTCTGCTTCTGATTGGAAAATAGGAGATAAAGTTACGCACAAATCATGGGGTGAAGGCATGGTAAGTAACGTTAATGAGAAAAATGGCTCAGTTGAATTAGATATTATATTTAAATCAGAAGGACCAAAGCGCCTATTGGCTCAATTTGCCCCAATCGAGAAAAAGGAGGATTAATTTATGGACAATATCCAAAGTCGTGTGAATGAATTACATGATTTATTAAATCAATATGGTTATGAATATTATGTGCAAGATAATCCTTCAGTGCCAGATAGTGAATACGATAAATTATTAAGAGAATTAATAGATATAGAAGAGGCACATCCAGAATTTAAGTCACCTGATTCTCCTACTGTACGTGTAGGAGGGGAGGTGCAATCTTCTTTCGAAAAAGTCAATCATGATACACCAATGTTAAGTTTAGGTAATGCTTTCAATGAACAAGAATTACGTCGTTTTGATCAACGTATTCGTGAACAAGTCGGTAGTGTTGAATATATGTGTGAATTGAAAATTGATGGATTAGCTGTGTCCCTTAAATATGTAGAAGGTCGCTTCGTTCAAGGTTTAACTCGAGGGGATGGTACTACAGGTGAAGATATAACTGAAAATTTACGCACCATTCATGCTATTCCATTAAAGATTAATGAACCATTAAGTTTTGAAGTTCGTGGCGAAGCTTACATGCCTCGTAGTTCTTTTATAAGACTAAATGAAGAAAAAGAAAAGAATGAAGAACAACCATTCGCTAATCCACGAAACGCAGCAGCGGGATCGTTAAGGCAACTTGATCCCAAATTGGCAGCTAAACGTAAATTAAGTGTATTCTTATATAGTGTTAATGATTTCACAGATTTTGATGCAACTACTCAGAGTGGTGCGTTGGATGAATTAGATCGTTTAGGATTTAAGACAAATCATGAACGTATGCGCGTGGGTGATATTGAAGGTGTATTAGAATATATTGAGAAATGGACAAAACAACGTGAACAATTATCCTATGATATTGATGGCATCGTTATAAAAGTGAATGACATTGAACAACAAGATGAAATGGGATACACTCAGAAATCTCCAAGATGGGCGATTGCATATAAGTTTCCTGCCGAAGAAGTGGTAACAACATTACAAGATATTGAGTTAAGTATTGGTAGAACAGGTGTTGTAACACCAACTGCGATTCTTGATCCTGTAAGAGTTGCTGGGACAACTGTATCTAGAGCTTCTTTACATAATGAAGATTTAATACATGAGAGAGATATCAGAATTGGGGATAGTGTAGTAGTTAAAAAAGCTGGCGATATAATTCCAGAAGTAATGAAAAGTATTACGGAACGCCGACCTGAAGGTACATTACCGTATTCAATGCCAACACATTGTCCGAGTTGTGACCATGAGTTGGTAAGAATTGAAGGGGAGGTTGCATTACGTTGTATAAATCCAAAGTGTCAGGCTCAACTTGTAGAGGGGCTGATTCACTTTGTATCACGTCAAGCCATGAATATTGATGGCTTAGGAACTAAAATTATACAACAACTCTATCATCACAATGTGATTAAAGATGTGGCCGACATCTTCTACCTAACGGAAGACGATTTATTACCTTTAGAGCGTATGGGTTCCAAAAAAGTTGAAAATCTACTAAAAGCGATTGAAGATGCTAAAGCCAACTCTCTAGAGCATCTATTATTTGGTTTAGGAATACGTCATCTAGGAGTTAAAGCAAGTCAAGTTCTAGCTGAAAAATACGAAACAATGGATAGACTACTTGAAGTAACTGAAGAAGAACTTATTAATATTCATGATATTGGAGATAAGTTAGCTCAATCTGTTGTGACATATTTAGAAAATGAAGATATTAAAGCATTAATTGAAAAATTAAAATATAAAAATGTCAATATGGTTTATAATGGAATTAAAACTTCTGATATAGAAGGGCACCCTGATTTTAAAGATAAAACAATTGTTTTAACAGGTAAATTACAACAACTGACAAGAAAAGAAGCATCTGCCTGGTTAGAATTACAAGGCGCAAAAGTTACAAGTAGTGTAACTAAAAAAACAGATTTAGTAATTGCTGGTGAAGATGCAGGTTCTAAATTAACTAAGGCAGAAAAGTTTGATACTGAAATTTGGACAGAAGAGCAATTCGTGGCTAAACAAAATGAAATATCAAGTTAGAGGAGAACGGCAATGAAGCGGACCCTATTCTTAATTATAACGTCGATTGTGTTGTTAACGGCATGTGGCAATAACAATGATAATAAAAATAACCAATCTGTGAATAAACAAGAAACTAAAACTGACTCAAATAATGTGAAAACAATAGCAACAGATAAAAACGTACAAGGTGATAATTACCGCACGATTTTGCCATTCAAAGAAAGTAAGGCCCGTGGTGTATTACAAGATAACATGGCAAATAGTTACAATGGTGACGATTTCGAAAGTGGTTTATTGACACTAAGCAAAGGTGTATTTCCAACTGATGATTACCTTTATCAAGACGGACAATATCTAGATAAAGATACTCTTAATAGTTATTTAAATTCCAAATACACTAAAAAAGAAATAGATAAAATGAGTGAAAAAGAGAAAGAATCCAATAAAGCTAGTGAGAATTTAGGATTAAATCCATCACACAAAGGTGAGGATGATCCAGAAAAAATCGCAGAACAATCTCCAGCTTATTTATCTAATATTCTTGAACAAGATTTTTACGATAGTGGGGATACAAAAGGAAAAAATATTAAAGGTATGACAATTGGCCTAGCCATGAATAGTGTTTATTATTATCAGAAAGAGAAAGATGGAGAGACTTATAGCAAAGAACTTGATGATAAGGAAATTGAAAAACAAGGTAAACAAATGGCTTCAGAAATCTTAACAAGATTGAGAGCCAATGATGATTTAAAAGATATTCCTATTCATTTTGCGATTTATAAACAATCCGATCTAAATTCAATTACACCGGGAGAATTTATTGCTAATACTACAGTTGATGATGATCAAACTAAAATTAATAAATGGAAAAAAATTGATCAAGTGTCAGCATTATTACCATCTTCAACAGCAAAAAAATACAATGAAAATTTGAATAATAATTTTAAACAATTCAACGACAACCTACAATATTACTTTACTAACTTCACTCAAGCAGTAGGTAAAGTTAAATTTGACGGTAAAAAACCAACACAATTAACTATAGATTTACCTATTGATTATTATAGTCAAGCTGAAACGATTGGTATTACTCAATATGTTACAGAACAAGCTAGAAAATATTTTGACAACATCGATAGCTATGAAATTCGAATTAAAGACGGAAATACACCAAGAGCTTTAATTAGTAAATCTAAAGAAGATAAAGAGCCTCAAGTTCATATTTATAATAATTAACATAAAAACTACGGATAACGCCTACAAATTGGGTTATCCGTAGTTTTTGTTTAATATTATTATTTTTCACGAACAATAGATTTAACTTTTTCAATATCTCTTTCAACAAAGTCACCTGGATTTTGAGTCAATAAACTCACAACATATGTAACGATGACACTAACGATGAATCCTGGAATAATTTCATACATTCCGAAAATTTCATTTATACCCGCTAAAGGTTTTATCCAAGCAATCCATATAATTACCACAAGGGCACCTGCTACCATACCGCTGATAGCACCAGCTCGTGTTAGCTTTTTCCAATAAAGTGAGAATAATACTAACGGACTGAAAGAAGCTCCAAAGCCTGCCCATGCGTTACCAACTAAGTTAAGAATTGTATCATTTGGAGACCAAGCAATCGCAATTGCTACAATTGCCACAACTAATACCGACAATCTACCAACTAACACGAATTCTTTTTGATGTGTTTTCGCACGCTCTTCACCACGTATTAATTTATAAAAGTCTTCAGTTAATGAACTTGATGTTACTAATAGTTGTGATGAGATTGTGCTCATGATAGCTGCAAGAATGGCAGCCAATAAGAACCCGCCTACTAAAGGATGAAATAGAATTTGACTCATAATGATGAATAGTGTCTCAGGATCATCCATCTTAATATGATTATCTGGAATGAATGCGATACCAGTTAATCCTACGCCTACAGCACCAAGTAAACCTACAGTCATCCAACTTATACCTAAACGGCGAGCTTTAGGTAGCATTTTATGTGACTTAATAGACATAAATCTAACGATGATATGAGGTTGTCCAAAATAACCTAGACCCCATGCAAATAATGAAACAATACCTAGGAAGGTTGTGCCTCTAAATAAATCCATATTTGTTGGTTTCATTTCAGCAACTCGAGAAAACGTATCCCAACCATTAAGTTGTAACATTGCAACAATAGGGACCATAACCATTGCAATTAACATGATTACACCTTGGAAGAAATCAGTTATAGATACAGCTAAATATCCTCCGAAGAAAGTATAAGCGATAACGATAACTGCAACTAAAATTAATCCAAAATGATAATTTAGTCCAAACGCGCTTTCAAATAGTTTACCACCTGATACAAACCCAGAGTGCGTATATAGAGTAAAGAATATAACTATTATTAAACCAGAAATAATTTTAATAATATTTTCTTTATCGTTAAGTCGATTTTTAAAGAAATCTGGAAGGGTGATTGCATCACCTGCCACTTCAGTATAAACTCTCAACCTTGGTGCAACTACTAGATAGTTAACATATGCACCTAATGTGAGACCAATTGTTATCCATATTGCTGATAAACCAGTACTATAGACTGAACCTGGTAGCTCCATTATCATCCAGCCACTCATATCTGATGCACCTGCAGATAAAGCTGTGATATATGGGCCGATACTACGTCCACCAAGCATATAATCACTTAAATTACCTGTAGCTTGTTTGTAGCCATAATATCCAATGATAAGTAAAATAATAAAATAAATCGCAATCATTATGTATGTTTGCCAATTGGTATTAACTTGACTAGACAAGCTTGCTCCTAAAATAAGCATAAAGAAATACCCCCTTTTTTTATATGATATGAAGATTTAGATGACTTATAAACATTGGTAAATTTCAATTACATGAGTATGTAATTTTTTCAAATAATTTAGTTACATGTAATATTATACAATGTTGTGAATGGTTTAGAGAAGTGTAAATTTTAATTTTTAAAAAAATAAACACTTTTAAAGCAAGATAGTAAGCGTTTTCAAAATGTAAAAATGTTTATTGATTTTATTATACGTAACATGCATATTAAAGATTATAAATATTTTTGATATAAAATTTAGGTCATTATTATCGTTAAATTAATAATTGAGTTACATTATTTGTAAAGCATTTATTAATTACTTACCTATGAATTAATCATCAATAATGTCATGAAGTTATGTTGTCTCAATAAATATTTAGATTTTTAAGTGAAAATTTGATACAATTTTATGATGAATGAGTAATAAGGAGGCTTTTAATAAATGACTAAAGTTACACGTGAAGAGGTTGAACATATAGCACATTTAGCAAGACTTCAAATTTCTGAAGAAGAAACTGAAGAAATGGCTAATACACTTGAAAGTATCTTAGATTTTGCTAAACAAAATGACACAGCAGATACAGAAGGTATTGAACCAACTTATCATGTATTAGATTTACAAAATGTGTTACGAGATGATGAAGCAATCGAGGGCATTCCTCAAGAACTTGCATTAAAAAATGCTAAAGAGACAGAAAATGGTCAATTTAAAGTACCATCTATCATGAATGAGGAGGAAGCTTAAGATGAGTATTCGTTATGAATCAGTTGAAAAATTATCAGAAATGATTAAAAACAATGAGATTAAGCCTTCAGAAGTTGTCAAAGACATCTATGATGCAATTGAAGAAACGGATCCTACTATTAAATCATTTTTAGCACTAGATAAAGATAATGCTATTAAAAAAGCAAAAGAATTAGATGAATTACAAGCAAAAGGCCAAATGGAAGGTAAATTGTTTGGTATTCCTATGGGAATTAAGGACAACATCATTACTAAAGATGTGGAAACAACATGTGCTAGTAAAATGTTAGAAGGTTTTGTTCCAATCTATGAATCTACTGTAATGAACAAACTACATGATGAAAATGCGATTCTAATCGGTAAACTAAACATGGATGAATTTGCTATGGGTGGTTCTACTGAAACATCATATTTCAAACAAACTGTTAACCCATTCGATCATACAGCTGTTCCAGGTGGTTCGTCAGGTGGTTCAGCAGCAGCAGTTGCTGCAGGTTTAGTACCATTCAGTCTAGGTTCAGATACTGGTGGTTCAATTCGACAACCAGCAGCATATTGTGGTGTAGTGGGTATGAAACCAACTTATGGGCGTGTATCACGTTTCGGTTTAGTTGCTTTTGCATCTTCATTAGACCAAATTGGTCCAATTACAAGAAATGTTAAAGATAACGCTATCGTTCTAGAGACAATTTCAGGTGTTGATAGAAATGATTCTACAAGTGCACCAGTTGAAGATGTTGACTTTACTTCAGAAATTGGTAAAGACATTAAAGGCTTAAAAGTTGCTTTACCAAAAGAATATTTAGGTGAAGGTATCAATGATGATGTTAAAGAAGCTGTTAAGAATGCAGTTGAAACACTTAAATCTCTAGGTGCAGAAGTTGATGAAGTATCACTTCCAAATACGAAATATGGTATTCCATCATATTATGTTATCGCGTCATCAGAAGCATCAGCGAACTTAGCTCGCTTTGATGGTATACGTTATGGCTACCATTCAAAAGAAGCCCAATCATTAGAAGAATTATATAAAATGTCTAGATCAGAAGGATTTGGTGCTGAAGTTAAGCGTCGTATCTTCCTAGGTACATTTGCATTAAGTTCTGGTTATTATGATGCTTACTATAAAAAATCACAAAAAGTTAGAACATTAATCAAGAATGACTTTGATAAAGTTTTTGAAAACTATGATGTTGTTGTAGGTCCAACTGCACCAACTACTGCGTTTAACTTAGGTGATGAAATCGATGATCCTTTAACTATGTATGCTAATGACTTATTAACTACACCTGTTAACTTAGCTGGTTTACCAGGTATTTCTGTTCCTTGTGGGCAATCAAACGGTAGACCAATTGGCTTACAATTTATCGGTAAACCTTTTGATGAAAAGACGTTATATCGTGTGGCATATCAATATGAAACACAATTCAATTTACATGACGCATATGAAAAATTATAAGGAGTGGAAATAATGCATTTTGAAACAGTTATCGGACTTGAAGTTCACGTTGAGCTAAAAACAGACTCAAAAATGTTCTCTCCATCACCAGCACATTTTGGAGCTGAACCTAACTCAAATACAAATGTTATTGATTTAGCATATCCTGGTGTATTACCGGTTGTTAATAGACGTGCTGTAGACTGGGCTATGCGTGCATCAATGGCTTTAAATATGGATATCGCTACAAATTCTAAATTTGACCGTAAAAACTATTTCTATCCAGATAATCCTAAAGCTTATCAAATTTCTCAATTTGATCAACCAATTGGTGAAAATGGTTATATTGATATTGAAGTAGATGGTGAAACAAAACGTATTGGAATCACACGTCTTCACATGGAAGAAGATGCTGGTAAATCAACACATAAAGATGGATACTCTTTAGTAGACTTAAACCGTCAAGGTACACCATTAATTGAAATTGTATCTGAACCAGATATTAGATCTCCTAAAGAAGCTTATGCTTACTTAGAAAAATTACGTTCAATTATTCAATATACAGGTGTATCAGACTGTAAAATGGAAGAAGGCTCATTACGTTGTGATGCCAATATTTCATTACGTCCTTATGGACAAGAAGAATTTGGTACAAAAACTGAATTGAAAAACCTAAATTCATTTAACTATGTTAGAAAAGGTTTAGAGTACGAAGAAAAACGCCAAGAAGAAGAATTATTAAACGGTGGTACAATTGGACAAGAGACACGCCGCTTTGATGAATCAACTGGTAAAACAATTCTTATGCGTGTTAAAGAGGGCTCAGATGACTACCGTTACTTCCCTGAACCTGATATTGTACCTTTATACGTAGATGAAGAATGGAAAGAGCGTGTACGTCAAACAATCCCTGAATTACCAGATGAGCGTAAAGCTAAATATGTAAATGATTTAGGTTTACCTGAATACGATGCGCACGTATTAACACTTACTAAAGAGATGTCTGATTTCTTTGAAGGTGCTATTGAAAAAGGTGCAGACGTTAAGTTAACTTCAAACTGGTTAATGGGTGGCGTTAATGAATATTTAAATAAAAACCAAGTTGAGTTACAAGATACTAAATTAACACCAGAAAACCTTGCTGGTATGATTAAACTTATTGAAGATGGTACGATGAGTAGTAAAATCGCTAAAAAAGTTTTCCCAGAATTAGCTGAAAATGGTGGCGATGCTAAACAAATTATGGAAGATAAAGGTTTAGTTCAAATTTCTGATGAAGCTACTTTAACTAAATTCGTCACTGAAGCTTTAGATAATAACCCTCAATCTGTTGAAGATTATAAAAATGGTAAAGGGAAAGCAATGGGCTTCTTAGTTGGTCAAATTATGAAAGCATCTAAAGGCCAAGCTAATCCTCAAAAAGTAAACCAAATATTAAAACAAGAATTAAATAAACGTTAATTAAAGATTTAAACATAATGAACTAAAGCATCATTTAAGGTTTGTTTCCTATCATGGTTAGGGAACAAGCCTTTTAATTTTGGTGTGTGGTGTTTTTAGTTCAATTATTTTTAATGTTATAACTGCTATGATTATTTAATTGTATATAGTGTAATAAATGTATTTTAAAGATTATTGATTTAAATACTTCCAACTCTCTTATAAATCATTTAATATAAGAATATGTATAAAAAGATGAGGGATAATTTATGAGAAAACGTGCAAGAATCATTTATAATCCAACTTCTGGAAAGGAACTTTTTAAAAGAACTTTACCAGATGTTTTAATTAAATTAGAACGTGCCGGGTATGAGACAAGTGCTTATGCAACTGAGCGTGAAGGCGATGCAACGCTTGAAGCTGAACGTGCACTTAAAAGAGATTATGATATTATTATAGCAGCTGGTGGAGATGGCACACTTAATGAAGTTGTTAATGGCATAGCTGAACAGCCCAATCGCCCTAAATTAGGTATCATCCCTATGGGGACAGTGAATGATTTCGGTAGAGCCTTGCACTTACCAAGTGATATTATGGGCGCTGTTGATGTTATTATTGATGATCACACGACTAAAGTGGATATAGGAAAAATGAATAATCGTTATTTCATCAATTTAGCAGCTGGTGGTCAATTAACTCAAGTTTCTTATGAGACGCCAAGTCGATTAAAGTCAATTGTAGGTCCCTTTGCGTATTATATTAAAGGATTTGAAATGTTACCTCAGATGAAAGCTGTAGATTTGCGTATAGAATATGATAATCAAGTTTTTCAAGGTGAGGCATTATTATTCTTATTGGGACTGACAAACTCAATGGCAGGATTTGAGAAATTAGTTCCAGATGCTAAGTTAGATGACGGGCATTTTACATTAATTATTGTAGAAAAGGCTAACCTTGCTGAACTAGGGCACATCATGACCTTAGCATCTCGCGGAGAACACATTAAACATCCAAAGGTTATTTATGAGAAAGCTAAATCAATTAATATCTCATCCTTTACTGAAATGCAATTGAATGTAGATGGTGAATATGGTGGTAAATTACCAGCTAATTTCTTGAATTTAAAAAGACATATCGAAGTATGTACGCCAAAAGATATATATAATGAGGAATTAACTGAAGATCAACAAGTCGAAGATGGTATTATTGAAGAGAAGCCATCGAATGAAGAAATTATTAAAAACAATGAAATATCAGAGTAAATTATACAGTTGAAGAGGTTGAGCAATAGTTTTGATGTCTTAGGTATGAAAAACAAAACCAAGATTAAACTACTCTAACCTCTTTTTATGTGGGGTGAAATAATGGAAACCATAATTAAAAATGAAATGAAACAAGGTAACGTTGTTGATTTAACACATGAAGGGCATGGCGTCATTAAAATCGACCGTTATCCGATATTTGTGCCAAATGCGTTAATTGGTGAGGTGATTAAATATAAAATTATAAAAGTAAAGAAAAATTTTGCTATTGGTAAACTTCTTCAAGTTATTAAACCAAGTGAACAACGCGTGGAACCGCCATGTAAATACTATTGGAAGTGTGGTGGTTGTCAATTGCAACATATGACGTATGATGCCCAATTGGCTATGAAGCAGTCACAAATTACCAACTTATTCCATAGAAAAGCACAATTTAGTAATACAATCATTAACAAAACTATCGGTATGAATCATCCTTGGCATTACAGAAATAAATCACAGTTGCCAATTGGTAAAGATAGAGATGGAAAAGCAATTATAGGATATTATCGACAAAGAAGTCACGATATTATAGATATGGATAGTTGCTTAATTCAAGATGATATACACCAAGATATTATGAATCACGTCAAACAATGGATTATTGATTACGATATTAGTGTTTATAATGAGAGTACAAAAAAAGGACTTTTAAGACATTTAGTTATTCGCACAGGCTATTATTCTGATGATAAGATGGTCGTTTTTGTAACAAATGGTAAAAATTTCCAGCAAGCTTCAATTTTAGTTGAAAAATTAAAAGAAACTTTTCCTAACATAGCTAGCATTAAACAAAATATTAATAATAGTCATTCCAATGTAATTATGGGGCAACAGTCTGTAACGTTATACGGCAAAGATAAGATTGCTGATCAACTTAGTGATACTACATTTAAGATAAGTGACCAATCATTCTATCAAATAAATTCTTCTCAAACTGAAAAATTATATCAAAAAGCAATAGAGTATGCGCAATTGACAGGTGAAGAAACAGTTCTTGATACATATTGCGGTATTGGTACGATAGGTTTATATATGGCGTCAGTAGCGAAACATGTTTATGGTGTTGAGGTCGTGCCGTCAGCGATTAAAGATGCACAACAAAATGCGACTTTAAATGGATTTGAAAATACAACTTTTGTCTGTGGAAAGGCAGAAGAAGTCATTATAAAATGGAAACAACAAGGTATCAAACCAGATGTTGTTATGGTAGATCCCCCGAGAAAAGGGTGCGATGAAACTTTCTTACAAACACTGCTTAAACTAAATCCTAAGCGTATTGTCTACATTTCTTGTAATCCATCTACGCAACAAAGAGATGCTCAAATATTAGATTCACAATATGAATTGCAAGAAATTACACCAGTCGATATGTTTCCTCAAACAATACATGTAGAGACAGTTGCATTATTTGAAAGAAAATCTTAAACGTAAAATTTTAATACAAATATTAAGAAATGGTTACAGAGCATTAAATCTTATAAAAAAGGTTTTTTTCTTAACATCGACTGTATATACTATGATTGAAAATTAACAGAGATTGGAGGTCATTATTGTGCAGAAAATTGATTTTTCTCCAAATAGAATCAACTTACCTAAATTTATGGCAACTCAATTAGTAGTAATTTTATTTATGATAGTGTTTACTTATAAATGGGCATTCATGTTTACAACCATTCATGAACAAACATTTTTAGCTAACTTATTATATGGTATTTTAGGTTTTATAGTTATTTTAGGACTACATGAACTGATTCATAGAATTTCATTTTTTATCTGTTCAAAAGGAGAACAGCCTCATTTTAAATATAAAAAAGGTTTTTTATTAGTACATATTTCCAAAAAATATTTTAATAAATGGCAATATTGCACAATAATGCTAGCTCCAATGTTTATATTAACAGGAGTATTAATGTTTATATTCAGTATTTACACATACTCCTCAATTATTATTATGTTAAGTATACATATTGGATATTGCTTAATTGATTTATATTTAGTAGGTATTACATTTACTAATAAATTTGAATATGTACATCCATCAGATGAAGGTTTAATTATGTATCATCAAAGACCTATACAAGCTAATGACGAACTTGAATAAATTGTGAGTCTCAATATAATTATTTATGTGCACATTTCATGAGTTTTGTTGCTAGTCACATTATAATTATATTGAGGCTTATTTTATTTTGGTTTATTTTAAAAGAGGTGAGACGATGGCTGAAAGAAGGATTATTCATATAGATATGGATTACTTTTTTGCACAAGTAGAAATGCGAGATAACCCTAAATTAAAAGGTAAACCTGTAATTGTAGGTGGTAAGGCAAGTACTCGTGGTGTGGTTTCTACTGCTTCTTACGAGGCTAGAAAATATGGGGTTCATTCTGCAATGCCAATGTCTCAAGCACATAAATTATGTCCTAATGGATATTATGTAAGAGCAAGATTTGACGCTTATAGAGAAGCCTCTGCCGTTATAATGTCTATATTTAAAAGTTATACAGATATTGTAGAACCTATGTCATTGGATGAAGCGTATTTAGATATTACTCACCTTGTTAGACCTGACTTGTCTGCATCTAAAATCGCAATGTTTATTCGACGCGATATATTTGAACAAACTGGATTAACTTCTTCTGCAGGTATATCGTATAATAAATTTTTAGCAAAATTAGCAAGTGGTATGAATAAGCCTAATGGCATGAAGGTTATCGATTATAATAATGTAAACGATATTTTAATGAATCTTGATATTGGTGACTTTCCAGGTGTGGGTAAAGCATCGAAAAAAGTCATGCATAACCATGATATATATACAGGTAAAGATTTGTATGATAAAACTGAATTTGAATTATTACGTTGGTTCGGAAAAAGAGGTCGTGGCTTATATCTTAAAGCTCGAGGAATTGATCATAGTGAAGTAAAAGCAACGAGAGTGCGTAAATCCGTGGGTACTGAACGAACATTTTCAACTGATGTGAATGATGATGAAGAAATTTTACAAAAAATATGGGAATTATCTGGCAAGACTGCAGAACGTCTATCTAAGTTACAAAAATCAGGTAGTACCGTAACAGTTAAATTAAAAACGTATCAATATGAAACATTTTCCAAACAAAGAAGTTTGAGAAAGGCAGTAAGTAGAGATATTGATATATATAACGTAGCTTATGATTTGTATAACGATTTGAAGGATCCTGATGTTCCAATAAGGTTAATCGGTGTAACGGTTGGCAATTTAGAACAGTCAACATATGAGAATATGACGATTTATGATTTTATAGAAAGATAAAGGTTCATGATGATATTAGCAATTAAACTAAACCAATAATTGCAATTTATGTGGGTTAACCTTTATCTTTTAAATTTTTGCCATAAATTTGGAGCATACTTTGTAAATTGTCATAGTGTTTTAATAATCTAAACGTAATCATTGCACAAGCTTTAGCATCGTTGAGTGCATCATGATGACCGTGAAAATCTAATTTATAATGTTTCATTAAATGTTTTAGTCCGTAGCGATATGCATCAATTGTACGTTTAGCAAGTTGATATGAACAGAAGTAAATCATGGAGGGTGTTTCTATATTTAACTGTTTTAAACTTTGATGAAGTACATTCATATCAAAAGCAGCATTGTGAGCAACAACAGGTAATTTACCAATAAATTGCATCATATAAGGGAATACATATTCAAAACTGGGAGCTTCATTCACGTCTTCAGGTGTAATACCGTGAACCTCAATATTCGTCTGAGAGAAATAATCAAAAGGGTTAACTAAAGTATAAAAAGATTCCACAATCTCATTGTTAACTACTTTGACCATACCAACTGAACAGATACTTGTACGTTTACCATTTGCAGTTTCGAAGTCTAATGCTATAAAGGCATTTTCCATTCCTAACACTGTCCTTTCAAGTATTGATTCTTTTATTTTAGCTAAAAATATAAATTTATTTCCAGAATGTTGCATTCATAAAATAAAAAAAGAGTAGAAATGAATTCATTTCGAATTCATTATCCACTCCATTAATATTTATGAGTCTTGAGAATAACTAGCATTATACCTTTTTGTGCATGTTAGTTAGTTACAATGTACTAGGCAAGCAATAAAAATAGTTTGTCTCAATCACAATTAAACCTTGAGATAAAAGTTATTCTTCATCAAATGAACGAGCTGCTAATTCTTTTTCATATAAATATAAAGTATTGCAGTCATCACCAATACGATTTAAATAATCAATATGTGTTTCAAATGTTGATTCTTCTTCAACTTGCTCATCTAAGAACCAGTTTAAGAAAGAAATCGTAGCATAGTCTTTATCTTTTTGAGCTATTTCAGATAAATTGTAAAAACGACGAGTAACATCTTGTTCCTGTGCTAATCCATCTTTAAATGTTTCAAGGATAGATTTAAATTCAGTTTTAGGCGCTGGTATTGATTTAAATTCAGCATGTTCACCACGATCATTGATATAATCATAGATTTTTTTACCGTGGAAACGTTCTTCTTTAGCTTGTTGGATATAGAAGTTAGCGAAACCTTCATATGAAGCATCATCGCAATAAGCTGCCATTGCCATATAAGCATGAGCTGCGAAATATTCATGGTTCATTTGATCATTAAGTGCTTCTAACAAGTCTTTACTTAGCATAATTAAGTCACCTCTATTTAAGATTTTATAATTGATTTTGCCTTTGTTCATTAAAAGTATAACAAATCTATTCTCATTAGTAAATAATAATTATTATAATCTAGAATGTAACTTGCTATTTTTAATTGAGAATGTTTTTTGTTATACCCTTTACGTGTTATAATTATTCATGTGATTTATATGAGGAGGAAGCACATGAGACAATGGACTGCAACGCACTTAGCGAAATTGGCTCGTAAGGCTAGTATCGCTGCTGGGAAAAAAGGAACAGATTTACCGGGACAAGTTGCCCGCAAAGTGGATCAAAATATATTAAGAAAATTAGCTGCACAAGTAGATGACATCGTCTTTATTAGTGGGACTAATGGTAAAACGACGACATCTAATCTTATAGGACATACATTAAAAGCAAATCATATTGATATTATACATAATAATGAAGGTGCTAATATGGCAGCAGGTATCACATCTGCCTTTATCATGCAAAGCACTAAAAATACTAAAGTAGCAGTTATTGAAATCGATGAAGGATCTATTCCTCGAGTTTTAAAAGAAGTCACTCCATCAATGATGATATTTACTAACTTCTTCCGTGATCAAATGGATCGATTTGGAGAAATAGATATAATGGTAAATAACATAGCTAAGTCAATTAGTAATAAAGAAATTAAATTGTTACTCAATGCAGATGATCCTTTTGTAAGTCGACTTAAAATAGCTAGTGACTCTATCGTTTATTATGGTATGAAAGCACACGCACATGAGTTTGAGCAAAGTACTATGAACGAGAGTAAGTATTGCCCAAATTGTGGCAAATTATTAGCATACGATTACATTCATTATAATCAAATCGGTCATTACCATTGTTCATGTGGATTCAAACGTGAATTACCTAAATATGAAGTTTCATCATTCACAGTATCTCCGTTCTTAGCATTAAATATAAATGAAACAACATTTAATATGAAAATTGCTGGAGACTTCAACGCTTATAATGCATTAGCTGCCTATACTGTGTTGAGAGAATTAGGGCTCAATGATGAGTCTATTGGAATTGGTTTCGAATCATATACTTCAGATAATGGTCGTATGCAATATTTTAAACTTGATCATAAAGAGGCTATGATTAATTTAGCTAAGAATCCTGCAGGTATGAATGCTAGTTTATCAGTAGGAGAACAGTTAGAAGGTAAAAAAGTATATGTCATTAGTCTAAATGATAATGCTGCTGATGGTCGTGATACTTCTTGGATTTATGATGCCGATTTCGAGAAATTAAGCGAACAAGATATTGAAACGATCATTGTTACAGGGACTCGAGCTGAAGAATTACAATTACGTCTGAAATTAGCCGAAATAAATGTTCCAATTATACTTGAAAAAGATATTTATAAAGCAACTGCAATGACAATGAATTATGAAGGTTTCACTGTAGCTATTCCTAACTACACATCTTTATCTCCAATGTTAGAACAACTTAATCGTTCATTTAAAGGAGGGCAATAAATATGAATGAATTAACCGTTTATCATTTTATGTCAGATAAATTAAATTTATATAGTGATATAGGAAATATTATTGCACTCAAACAAAGAGCAAAGAAACGTGGTATTCAATTAAATGTAGTAGAAGTTAACCAAACTGAAGGTGTGACGCTTGATAATTGTGATATCTTCTTTATCGGCGGTGGCAGTGATAGAGAACAAAGTATTGCTACTAAGGAATTAAGCAAGATAAAGACTACACTTAAAGATGCTATTGAAGATGGTATGCCAGGATTAACGATTTGTGGTGGTTATCAATTTTTAGGAACAAAATATATTACGCCTGATGGAACTGAACTTGAAGGTTTAGGTATCTTAGATTTCTATACTGAATCACGAACTGAACGATTAACTGGTGATATAGTAATCGAGAGTGATACATTTGGAACGATAGTTGGCTTCGAGAATCACGGTGGTCGAACACATCATAATTTTGGTACGTTAGGACATGTTACGGTTGGTCACGGTAATAATGATGATGATAAACAAGAAGGTATTCACTATAAAAATTTATTAGGAACATATTTACATGGACCTATCCTTCCAAAGAATCATGAACTGACTGATTATTTATTAGAAAAAGCCTGCGAACGTAAAGGTATACCTTTTGAACCTAAGCAATTAGATAACACTGAAGAAGAAGCGGCTAAAAGAGTTATTATAGAAAGATCATCAAAAAAATAACAAATATAATAAGCAATTAAAAATGACGTACCGGATTTATAGAAATTTTCCAGTACGTCATTTTTTATTTGTCATTATATCTACTATCTAATAATTTATAGATTAGAAGTATTTCATAAATGACATGACTCTTGATTTGATTCTGATCAAATTTTTCTAAGCGTTTAACAGAAGATTTAAGTGTTGATGCAGATGAGCGGTGAGGTTCAAAATGATTGCTTTTGATAATATTATTGACGCTATTACTAATTTTAATAATAGCTATTTTTTCCTCAGGTGTAAAAACTAAATGTATGTGCTTAGGTAAATATATAATATTTGATAGGTGAGTAGCCAGTAATCTATCGATATAGGAACGGTTCGAAATATTTTTTAATCGTTTCCATTCATCTTCTTTGTTTTTATGATAACGTAATTCGTCTTTTTGATAGCCAGTTAAAGTTTCAGTCTTGTTTATAACACCCATCAACTTATTTAAAAGATCATTACTATGATCACAATCAAATTTTCCTAATAATAATTCGTTACATCTTGAAGAGAACAACTCATACATTTTATATTCGGATTGCGTTAAATTATCTTCAATTTGCTGATAATATTGAGGAGGCAGAACTATAAAATTGACCAATCCTGCTGTAACCAAACCGATTAATGCAGTTAATAGTCTTGAAAAAAAGTTGAATAAATAGGCGTCGTGTATGCCAGGTATCATGGCAACCGATGTTAACACCGCAACAGTAGTACCAACTTGCAGGTTTAATTTAGTACAAACTAAGATAGTAAAAAGTGCACTAAATGTATACGTTAAAGCCGATTGGTCACCAAAAATAAAAGTAAAAAGTACAGCAAATAATGCACCAATTACCGTTGCGGGCAATCTTCTATAACCTTTTTTTAATGACGCCTTTGCAGTAGGTTCGATAGTTACAATAGCAGTTAATATAGCGAAGATTGGAGTGAGATCAAGCATCAAACAAAATAGCGATGTTAAAAAGGTCGCTAGGCCAGTTTTGATTGTTCTCGCTCCTATAATTTTCTTGTACCATTTATCCATATGATAAATCCTCTCGTTGTACGAAAATAACAATTATAATTTTATCTTTTAAACAGAAATTATTTTGCGCTTCATTTTTTGTATGTTTAGTATATCAAAATTTTTTTGGTATAATAAGGTGTAATCACAATTTAAAAAGGAACGGGATATTATGATTATAAAAACAGAAGAAGAATTACAAGCCTTAAAAGAGATAGGTTACATTTGTGCTAAGGTTAGAGATACTATGCAAGAAGCTACTAAACCTGGTATTACAACTAAAGAATTAGACAACATAGCTAAAGATTTGTTTGAAGAACATGGTGCTATTTCAGCACCTATTCATGATGAGAATTTCCCTGGACAAACATGTATAAGTGTTAATGAAGAAGTAGCCCATGGCATTCCTGGCAAACGAATCATCCGTGAAGGAGATTTAGTTAATATAGATGTATCAGCTCTAAAAAATGGTTATTACGCTGATACTGGTATTTCTTTTGTTGTGGGTGAAGCAAGTGACCCACTTAAACAAAAAGTATGTGATGTTGCACTAATGGCATTTGAAAATGCAATGGCAAAAGTTAAACCTGGAACTAAATTAAGTAATATCGGTAAAGCAGTACATGCAACAGCACGTCAAAATGATTTAACTGTCATTAAAAATCTAACTGGGCATGGTGTAGGTCAATCACTACATGAGGCGCCTAACCATGTTATGAACTATTATGATCCTAAAGATAAAACTTTACTTAAAGAAGGGGTTGTAATTGCAGTAGAGCCATTTATTTCTTCTAAAGCAACTTTTGTAACAGAAGGTAAAAATGAATGGGCCTTCGAAACTAGAGATAAGAGTTTTGTCGCTCAAATCGAACATACGGTTATCGTTACTAAAGATGGACCATTATTAACTACAAAAATTGATTAATTTCATATTTAATTACTATTAATTAAAAATTCGATATATATATAAATTAACCAGTAAAAGAGATGACAACGCTCATTTACTGGTTTTTTAGTTTATACTAGTTAGTTTTATAAAGTTATTTAACTAATAATTTATAGACTTGTTTCTGCTGTTGTTTGCCATCTGGGTCTAGTTTGGTTTTAATTTTTGTGAAAGTTTCATACCAATCAGATGTACGCGTTCTGATAGGTGGTTCTTTCATTTCAATTGTTTTTAAAATGACTTGCGCAACTTCATGTGAACTTTGAGAAGCATCATGCCCATAATTTTCTTTAATACCACTAGTATATGAATTGTATAAGTGCGTATATTCATCTTCTTGTATGCCACCAGTTTGAGTTAAGTGGTTCATAATGTTGGGCATAAATTCAGGTTGTATGCCTCTGGGTTCAATAATAGTAAATTTAATATTGAATTCAGGTTGAATATAACTTGCTAAAGATTCTGTATAACCTTCAACACCAAACTTAGCGGCACAATATATTTCGTTGAAAGGTTGTCCAACTAGGCCTCCAACTGACGAAATATTGATAACACGACCTTCTCTTTGTGATCTCATGATTGGTAATACAGCTTTGGTCATTCGAATAACAGCCATTAAATTTAAATTAAGTTGCCAATTTATTTCTTCATCGGTTGCTTGTTCTGTAGTTTTATTAAAGCCGGCGCCAGCATTGTTAATCAAAATGTCTATACGACCTTCTTCTTGTATAATGAATTCAACAGCAGATTTAATACTATCTAATTTGGTTACATTCAATTCTAAAATGGTTAGGTCTACATTTCTTTTAGTAGCTTCATTTTTTAAATCTATTTGTTTTTCTAAATTACGCATCGTGGCATATACTTGAAATCCTTTTCAGCAAGCATGAGTGATGTTTCAAATCCTAGTCCTGATTAAGCACCAGTAACTAGAGCAATAGTTTTAGTCATAACATAATCTCCTTTGTGAAAGTCAATAAAGTATTAACTATTCTACGAATAATGTCCAAGAAATGAATCTATTAAGACCATCGTTGTTCAACTTTGCCAAATTTCCAAATTAAAGTAGAAATGAGCCAACTGATAATAAATAAAATCACTAAAATATAACCTATATTATCAAATTGTATGTTTTCAATAAATTCCCAGATAGAACCTTTTAATTGAAGCTTACCAACTAGTATTTGTAGTAATTCAACAGTGCCAATTAATAGCGCAGCGATAACAGATATAGCAGTAATTGTAATATTGTAATAAATTTTTCGAATAGGAGTGAAGAATGCCCAATTATAAGCAGAAGTCATAAGTATACCGTCTAATGTATCTAGCAAACTCATTCCGGCAGCAAACAATATAGGTAAAGATATTATACCTACGAATGAAATTGCTTGCTGTGATGCACCTGAAGATAAAGATAGCAATGAGATTTCACTAGCAGTATCCAATCCTAAAACAAATAGAAAGCCTGGTGGCAAGACATGCCAAATATGACTAATAAATTTAAAGTATGGTCCGACCATGCGAGAAACAAAGCCACGTGTATCTAATAAATCATTTAACTTCTCATCATTAATTTTGTCTTTGCGAAACTTTAAAAATAAAGTTATTAAAGAAATTAATATCATTAGATTTAATATACCTATGATAATTAAAAATGTTCCTGAAACGAGAGTGCCAATAATTCCACCAATTTCTTGAAAGTGGGGTAATGCATCTTTAGCCTATTTAAGTTAAATGCCTAAAAAGACAGCCATAAAAAAGACTACTGTCGAATGTCCAATTGAGAAGTAGAAACCTACACATACTGGATTACGTTATTGTTGGAATAATTTACGCACTGTATTATCAATAGCAGCTATATGGTCTGCATTAAAAGCGTATCGAAGTACTAATGTATAAGCAAATAATCCCATACCTAGTAGTAAATGATTAGTATTTGCTAAATAGAGGAGGCCAAAACACAGAATGTGAAGTGAAATCACAATAAGTACATAAGGAAGCCAATTAAGACGATGTGTGTTAATCATTGATGTTACCTTCGTTCAAAAATAAATATAATTAATCATAGACCTGTTTAAGTTGAAAATAAAATTTGAGGTGTAACTTACATGAATTTTATATAAATTCTATAGAAATAATAAACATCGTACTAAAGTATGAGAGTAAGATGGTCCTAGAGCCTATATGAGTTTGAGTCACTTTAAACTATAATTGAGCTTAATCAAGGACGAGGTGGTTCTATGAATTATATGGACTTATATTTACAACACTTTCTTAAAGTAGTTATTAAACAAAACATTAATGATTACAAAATCAGTTTAGATCAAAAATTAAAGAGCATTGAAAATTACATTGAATATTTAAAAGAAAAGAAAACGCAAATGAATAAGTTGATTGACAGTTTAACTGCAACATTAGAAAATAAATATATTGATATAACTAATACGTATAATATTAAACATGCACAAGAAATTAATAATTATGAAATTGAAGGTCTTAAAAGACAACTTGATCTATTTGAAGCCTATTGTGCAAAAATTGAAGCGGATATTCATCGTTGCTCTAAAGAAAAGATCACAACACAAGGCCAATGTGACATAATTGAACAAATGAGTGTAGTAGCTTAATTGAAAGGAATAGGAGGCGACACATTGACTCGAAAATATATATCGACAGAGTTATTAATCATATTTACGGCATTAATGATTATTGCCAATTTTTATTACATCTTTTTTGAGAAAATAGGCTACCTATTTGTATTACTTTTGGGATGTATATTAGTTTATGTAGGCTACCTTTACTTTCATAAAGTAAGGGGTCTCTTAGCGTTTTGGATAGGTGCATTGCTTATAGCATTTACTTTATTGTCGAATAAATATACCATCATAATATTATTTGTCTTTCTAGTTATCGTAATCATTAGATATCTCATTTTTAAGTTTAAACCTTTAAAAGTGATTGCTTCAGAAGATGAAGTTACATCACCTCAATTTATTAAACAAAAGTGGTTTGGAGAGCAACGCACACCTGTATATGTTTATAAATGGGAAGATGTACAAATTCAACATGGTGTTGGTGATATACACATTGATATGACAAAAGCTGCAAATATTAAAGAGAATAATACAATAGTAGTAAGACATATTTTAGGGAAAATTCAGTTAGTGGTACCATTGAATTATAATATTAATTTACACATGGCTGCTCTATATGGAAATGCTTATTTAAATGGCCAATCGTATAAAGTTGAAAATAATCATATCCAAGTTGAAGAGAAGCCTAAAGAAGAGAATTATAATGTCAATGTTTATGTTTCAACATTCATAGGAGATGTTGAGGTGATTTATCGATGAACCACTACTTAAGAGCTATCGGTTCAATGCTTATATTAGTTTATAGCATGTTAACCGCGTTCTTATTTATAGATAAAGTATTTGTTAATATTATCTATTTCCAAGGTATGTTTTATACTCAAATTTTGGGGATACCTGTTTTTCTATTTTTAAATTTAGTCATCATTTTACTTTGTATTATTGTAGGTTCAATTCTCGCATATAAAATTAATCAACAAAATCAGTGGATTAAGTCGCAAATTGAACATGCCATTGAAGGAGAAACAGTAGGTATTAATGATCAAAACATTGAGCTTTATAACGAAACCATAGACCTTTATCAAACATTAGTTCCGCTAAATCAAGACTTGCACCGTTTACGAATGAAAACGCAAAACTTGACTAATGAAAACTACAATATGAATGATGTCAAAGTTAAGAAAATCATTGAGGATGAACGACAGAGATTAGCTCGCGAGTTACACGACTCTGTAAGTCAACAACTTTTTGCAGCAAGTATGATGTTATCTGCAATAAAAGAAACAAAGTTAGAGGCACCGCTTGATCAACAAATACCAGTTTTAGAGAAAATGGTACAGGAGTCTCAACTTGAAATGCGCGCATTATTACTTCATTTAAGACCTTTAGGGCTAAAAGATAAATCACTAGGTGAAGGTATCAAAGATTTAGTTATTGATTTGCAAAAGAAAGTGCCTATGAAAGTCATACACGATATTCAAGATTTCAAGGTGCCTAAAGGTATAGAAGATCATTTATTTAGAATTACACAAGAGGCTATATCAAATACGTTAAGACATTCAAATGGAACAAAAGTCACAGTGGAATTATTTAACAAACAAGATTATCTATTACTTCGAATTCAAGATAATGGTAAAGGATTCAATGTTGACGAGAAATTAGAGCAAAGTTATGGATTAAAAAATATGAGAGAACGCGCATTAGAAATTGGTGCGACATTCCATATTGTATCGTTACCGGATTCTGGAACGAGAATAGAAGTTAAAGCACCGTTAAATAGGGAGGATGATAATAATGACGATTAAAGTATTGTTCGTTGATGACCATGAAATGGTTAGAATTGGGATATCAAGTTATCTATCAACACAATCTGACATTGAGATAGTTGGAGAAGGGGAATCTGGTAAAGATGCCATTGCAAAAGCTCATGAATTAAAACCTGATTTAATTCTTATGGATTTATTAATGGATGACATGGATGGCGTTGAAGCAACTACTCAAATCAAAAAAGATTTGCCACATATTAAAGTTGTAATGTTAACTAGTTTTATTGAAGATAAAGAGGTATATAGAGCATTAGATGCGGGTGTAGATAGCTATATTTTAAAAACGACTAGTGCTAGTGATATAGCCGACGCAGTACGCAAAACTTATAATGGTGAATCTGTATTTGAACCTGAAGTTTTAGTTAAGATGCGTAATAGAATGAAGAAACGTGCAGAATTATATGAAATGCTGACTGAGCGTGAAATGGAAATTTTATTATTAATTGCAAAAGGGTATTCAAATCAAGAAATAGCGAGTGCTTCTCATATTACAATTAAAACCGTTAAAACTCATGTAAGTAATATATTGAGTAAATTAGAAGTACAAGATAGAACACAAGCCGTAATTTATGCATTCCAACATAATTTGATTCAATAAAAAAGGTTGAGGCGATAAACCGTTGCCTCAACCTTTTATTAATTTAATTAGTAATTAAACACTTATTTTTTATTATCATCGTCATTATTAGTAAATTTATCTTTAATTTTCTCAGTTAATGAAGCATCTTCTTCATCTTTATCTTCTGGATCTTTATCGACTTTATAGTCTTCATCTTTGCCAGTAGCTGTATGTTTATATTCATAAGTAGTATCTTCATTATAGTGGTTCTGGTTATTATCATCATGGTCGAGCGCTGCTTCTTCAGGGGTTTGTCCTTTAATAACATGTCTCTGATGGATGATTGCATTAATTTCAGCACCAATAATAATGATAAAACTTGTTAAATATAACCAAATTAATAAGATAATAATACCTGCGATACTGCCATAAGTCTTAGAGTAGTTTCCAAAATTTGAAATGTAGAAACCAAATGCGAAAGACCCAAGTAACCAGATAACTGATGTAAATATAGCTCCTGGTAATACTGATTTTAGTTTAGTTTTAACGTTTGGAGCTACTGAGTATAGAATTGTAAATAGAATCAAAATAATAATTAATGGTAATACAACTCTAATTAAACTAAAGATCCATTTAACTTGACTATCTAATCCAAGAGGACCGAATAAGAAATGAGCAATAACTGACCCCATAGTAGGTAATGCCATGGCAACTAAAAATACGACGCCTAACACAATTGTGAAAATAACACTTAGTATCTTTAAAAGAATACCATTTCTATTATCTTCAACATCATAAGCTACATTGAATGAATTCATAATTGCAGTCATACCATTTGAAGCTGACCAAATTGCTAAGATTAACCCGATAGAAAGTAAACCGCCACTAGAATTTTTAGTGACATCGCTAATTACATCTTTAATAAGATTCGATGTGTCAGCAGGTGCATTACTTAATAAACCGGTGATTTGGCTTTGGTCTAAGTTAAATAATGGTAACAATGTTAATAGGAAAATTAACATTGGGAACATAGCTAATATAAAATGATAAGTCATTTGTGCTGCTAAGCCTGAAGCGTCATCTTTGCCTATTCGATAAATTAAATAAGAAAGAAAATTAGATTTTTTTGTATACTTAGCTGGTTTGTTTAACCGTGAAACGAAAAAGACTTGATTCTCTTTTTTTGGTTCTTTAGATTGAAATTCTTGAGGCTCTACATATGTACGATCAACATTAATTTTATCTTGATTCTTCTCTTGCTCGTCTTTAATAGAGTTAAGATACTTCGAGTTTGATTTATTTTCTTTTGACATAACAATCTCCTTTGCTTTAACCACATACATTAATTTAAATAGTAAAATAAGCGGGACAGAAACCTGTTATATAATAAAGATTTCATTGTCCCGCCTTACTATGAGTGAAAAACAAAAATAATATTTTACTTATCACTTTCAGTTAGTTTTTATTTTAACTAAAGTTATAAAAGAGATTTAGCTAAAATAAACAATCAATTATTGACCAATGCGTTTATTCTTACGTTCAACGAAAGTATCTTTAGCATCTTTAATTGATTTTTCTAATTCTGGGTTATTGCGACGAATTTCTTCAATTGTATCTTTCCAATATAATACTTCGTCTTTAATAGAATTGAATTTAGAAGGTTTGCGTGTACGATTACCTTCTTTAACATCTTTTACAGATTGAACTAAAGCGTTACGTGTTGATTTGTCAGCTAAAGTAGCAGCACCACCAACAATAGCGCCAATTAAAATACCAGGAATTAATTTGTTTTCCATTTTATTTACCCCTCTTTCAAATTTGCATCTTTGACGATGAAATCAATTAGATTGTCACAAGATGATTGTACCATTTCATATACACCTTCAAAATTATTAGTGTAATAAGGATCTGGCACATCACTCTCTTCCATGTTACTAAATTCGAGCAATTTGAACAATTTTCCTTTTATATTAGGATTGATGTTTTGGATATTATCAACATTGCTCTGATCCATAGCAATAATATAATCAAAATCATCACTTGATTCAAATAACTCACTAATCATACCATCAAAAGGTATATTATGGCGATTAAGAATATCTTGAGTACCTTCATGAGGAGGTTCTCCAAGGTTCCATTTACCTGTTCCTCTTGAATAAACGTTAACGCCTGAAATGTTTCTATCTATCAAACGTTGACGCATGATTGCTTCAGCCATAGGAGAGCGACATATGTTTCCTAGACATACAAATGCTACATCTACCATATTCTATTCCCCCTAATTAATCCTATATAAACCATTTTATATTTATTTTAAAATTTTATAAAGACATAATAATACTATATCCGATAAAAGTTTGTTAAATTATCATACTTTGATAGAATATTGTATTAAAGAGGTGATAACGTGAGTCAAAATAATAATGAAACAATGATTGCAGATATTAGAAAAAAATTAAATATTGTTAATCAAGGTTTGTTAAATCCGGCTAAATTTAAAAATGCCAATCAGCATGATATAGAAGAAATTCATAATTTTGTTATGTCTAAAGATTCTTTTTCACCAAGCGAAGTTACAGCAATTGCTGATGAGTTGGGGAACTTACGTCAAGATTAGGGAGGATGATGATATGACTTCATTAAGTTATAACAAGAAATTACAACAGTATGCAGAATTATTAGTTAAAATAGGTATGAATATACAACCTAAACAACCTGTTTTTATTAGATCTTCAGTTGATGCCATCGATTTAACACGTTTAATTGTTGAAGAATCATATAAAGCTGGAGCTTCAGACGTAAAAGTAAATTATTCAGATTCTAAATTAAATAGACTTAAATTTGAGTATGAATCAGTAGATTACTTTGAAAATCATGCAGTTAAATCGTATGAAGTAGATGAACGAATGGATTATGCTAATCGTGGCGCTGCAAATTTAGCTTTACTTAGTGGTGATCCAAACTTGCTAAATGGTATAGACCCTGAAAAACTTAAAGCCAATCAAATGAGTTATAGTCAAGCATTCAAAGGATATATGGAAGGAAGTCAAAAGAATGAGTTTCCATGGGTTGTTGCTGCTTTTCCTTCTAAAGATTGGGCTAGACGTGTTTATCCAGATTTAGATGAAGAAATTGCATTAGAGAAGTTTATTGATGAAGTGTTTGATATCGTAAGAATTGACGGGAACGATCCTATTGAAAATTGGAAAAAACATATAGAAAACTTAAGTGTACATGCTAAATTGATGCAAGAAAAAAATTATAAAGCGTTACATTATCAATCCGAAGGGACAGACTTAGTTGTAGGACTTCCTAAAGGACATATTTGGGAAGATGCTACGAGCTATGTTAATGGCAATCAACAAGCTTTTATAGCTAATTTACCAACTGAAGAAGTTTTTACAGCACCTGATCGTAACAACGTTAATGGATATGTAACAAATAAACTACCATTAAGTTATAATGGTACAATCATCGATGGCTTTACATTAACGTTTAAAGATGGACAAATTGTAGATTTCAAAGCAGATAAAGGCGAAGATGTGCTTAGAGATTTGATCAATACTGATGAGGGTTCTAAGCGACTAGGAGAAGTCGCTTTAGTACCTGATGATTCTCCAATTTCAAATCGTAATACTATTTTCTACAACACGTTATTTGATGAAAACGCATCATGTCATTTAGCCATTGGTTCGGCATATGGCTTTAATGTTGAAGGTGGTACTGAAATGACGACTGAAGAAAAAATTGCCAGTGGTCTTAATGATTCAAATGTCCATGTTGACTTCATGATAGGAAGTGCAGATTTAACGATTTATGGAATTAAACAGGATGACACTAAAGAATTAGTGTTTAAAAACGGCAATTGGGCTCAATAAAAATAGAAATTAAAATAAAAGGGGTATAACGCATGTCAAATTCTCAAGGTATTCGTAAATCAATGTCTGAATCAAAAAGTTATAAAGCTAAACAAGTATTTCCTCAAGACACCAATCATCACCATACAATGTTTGGTGGTTCATTGATGGCTAACATAGATGAAATTGCAGCCATTACTGCAATGAAACATGCTAATGCCCAAGTAGTCACAGCATCAACTGATTCTGTAGATTTTTTAAGACCAATCAAAACAGGAGATATTACTTCTTATGAAGCGATGGTTAGTTATGCAGGTACAAGTTCAATGGAAGTTTGTGTTCAAATAATTATTGAGGATGTATTAAATAAAGAAAAACATTTAGCAGCCTTAAGTTTCTTAACTTTTGTTGCATTAGATGATAATGGTAAGCCAGTCCAAGTACCAGATGTCTATCCAGAATCAAAAGTTGAAAAATGGTTCTATGAAAGTGCGCCTAAGCGTGTACAACGTAGAAAAGATAGAAGAGAAGAAAGTAAAAATACTATTGAATTTTTATCAAATGCACAACATATTGAAGAATTATAAATCACGGACAAGTTAAACGTTGTAACTAGTATATTATAATTCTCATAAAACAGAACTAAGCACCACATAAAATTATTCTAAAACTCACTTTATGTGGTGCTTATTTTATAGATATATGTGAATTATTGATGCTTAACTAAAAATATTTTCTGTGTGCATTTCTATTTCTTTCTGTTTGAAATCAGTGTTTGGATAATACATGTTTTTCACTAATACATTAGGGCCTAAACAATGAAATGCCTCACAATGACAATTTAAAGATTTTGCTAAATCTGAAGTGAGCCATTTATTAAATACATCAGTCAATTTGTCTGTTTTTATATTTGAGATGGTACCATTTTCATCTCCAAAGTCTGTTACAATGACATCTCCACTAAACACATTTACATTTAAGCGACTTCGTCCATCAGGATCATTTCGTGTTGTCACATTTTTTGCATCTCTTAAGCGTTGTAATAGTGCTTGATCATTTTCGTCATTAATACATGGATAGATAGGTAACGTACCAAACAGCATCCATACATTCTCATCTCGAATATCTAATAAATGATGAATTGCTTGTTTCATTTCTTTTAGAGAAAGAACATTTAATTGACTTGCGAAATCTGCTGGGTACATAGGATGAACTTCATGACGACTGCATTTCATATCATTAACGATTTCTTTATGAATTTTATCTAAGTAAGGTAAAGTACTCTGATTTAACATCGTTTCAGCTGAAACAAACATACCTTGACTTGATAGGGTACTCGCATTATCTAACATCTGTTCATATAATTTTAATTTTGCTTTTAAAGGTGGTTGTTTTTTCATGGCCCCAAAGCCAACATCAGTAAATTCTTGTATAGTCCCCCAATTATGTGAAATGTGCATAACATCTATGTATTCCGCGATATCTAAATAACGATCTTGAGGCAACGTTAAATTAGAATTCATTTGAACATAAATACCTCGATTTTTCGCGTATTTTAATAAGGGTTTAACGATATTTTTAATTGATTTCTTTGAGAACATTGGTTCTCCACCCGTGATTGACATTGTTCTTAATTGAGGTATTTCATCTAAACGACGATAAATAATATCCATAGGTAATGCATCGGGATCTTTTGTTTGTAATGTATAACCAACTGCACAATGGCTACATCTCATATTACATAGCGTTGTGGTTGTAAATTCTATATTACTCAACGTCAACTGTCCGTAATCTTCAATATCGTTATAAGCTTCCCAAGGATCATTTGAAATTGAAATGGGTTTTTTCTGATTTGTCATCCACATATTTATTACTCCTAAACTAAAAAAATTCCTCTATTCGTTGCAAAAGTACATTAAACATTATTAAGATTATATCCCTTTTTGTCAAATTCTGTTAGGATAAAATTAACGTATTGTTAAATAAAATCATATAAAAAAGGAGAAACATTTATGAATGAACAACAAACAATGGAACAAATTAAAACGAGATTATCAAAATTCTTAGAAGATATTGATCATGTTAATCCTGATGAAGTAAGTGTTGAAGACATTGATGAATGGATTGGGTTACTAGATCAATTAGAAGAAAAAGTAAAACAAGTGTCTAACTAAATAATAACCGGTTAAGTTCAACTATGTTTAATAACCTTCTATTTCGTCTATATAATAAATATAATTCGAACAAGAAAGGTGATTAGTACATGACTAAAAAAGTAGCAATTATCTTATCAAATGAATTTGAAGATATTGAATTAACTAGCCCTAAAGAAGCAATTGAAGAAGCTGGTTTTGAAATAGAAATCATTGGTGATACTGCAAATGCTGAAGTAGTAGGTAAGCATGGTGAAAAAGTTACTGTAGACGTAAGTATTGCTGATGCTAAACCAGAAGATTATGATGGACTTCTAATACCAGGTGGATTCTCACCAGACCATCTTCGCGGAGATGCAGAAGGTCGATATGGTACGTTTGCTAAATACTTCACTAAAAATGATGTTCCAGCATTTGCAATTTGCCACGGACCTCAAATTTTAATTGATACTGATGATTTAAATGGACGTACGCTAACAGCTGTACTTAATGTACGTAAAGATTTATCAAATGCTGGTGCAAACGTAGTAGATGAATCAGTTGTAGTTGATAAAAATATCGTAACTAGTCGTACACCAGATGACTTAGACGATTTTAACAGAGAAATTGTTAAACAACTTCAAGCATAAATCTTGTTGATGTAAAGCTTGAATATTATTCGATATAATCTTATACGTCAATTTTACAAATTCACAGTATTTAATGAACTGAGAAGAGACTTTAATATGTTCCTTCTCGGTTCTTTTTTTATTCAAAAATTTAGTTATAGTAATTTAATGACTTAACTTCAGATATTGGTCTCATAGTCATATATTCTCATACACCTTGGGACCGATTTTTCGCTTTAAGTATGGCTTATTATAAGAACTACTGTTAAACTCTCAAATATAGAGTGAGTTTAAGTAAAGGAGCTACCGCATGAAAAGAAGCCAAAGAATGAACAACTCGCCTGAGAGACATTCACAATACCGTAATGAACCACATTACAATACGTATTATCAACCTGTAGGTAAACCACCTAAAAAGAAAAAGAGTAAACGCATATTTTTACGTCTGTTTATTATATTTATCATCATATTTGCATTGTTTATCGGATTAATGTATTACTTATCTTCTAGAGCAAATGTTGATGACCTTAAAACTATTGAAAATAAAAGTAGTTATGTATCTGCAGACAATATGCCTGATTATGTAAAAGGTGCATTTATTTCAATGGAAGATGAACGTTTTTATAAACACCACGGTTTTGATGTAAAAGGTACAACACGAGCATTGTTTTCAACGATAGGGGATAGAGATGTTCAAGGTGGAAGTACAATTACGCAACAAACTGTGAAAAATTATTATTATGATAATGAACGTTCTTTCACTAGAAAATTAAAAGAATTGTTTGTAGCACATAAAGTAGAACAACAATATAGTAAAAATGAAATATTGAGCTTCTATTTAAATAATATTTATTACGGTAGCGATCAATATACAATCGAAAGTGCCGCCAATTACTATTTTGGTACGACAGTAAATAAAAATAGTGATAGTATGTCTCAAATTACAGTATTACAAAGTGCGATATTAGCTAGTAAGGTCAATGCACCTAGTGTTTATGATATAAGTAATATGTCTGTTAACTTTAAAAATAGAATTAAAACAAACCTTGAAAAAATGAAACAACAAGAATATATATCTGATAGCCAATATCAAGAGGCATTAAGTCATCTAAATAACTATTGAATTGTTTTGCTTGCGTATATATAAAATTCGTAATTATAATTTAGTCTTCATAAAGTAGTCATAATTTAAATGAACTTTATGAAGACTTTTTATATAGGTAAAACATTTTGTGTAATGCGATAAGTGATATAAAATAATGTTTGTTAGAATATTTTAAACTGAATGAGTTAATAGAGAACATATATAGAAGTTAAGGTGGTGGGTATATGACTAAAATTACGAAAATAGAAGTACAAAAGAATAACAAAGAGCGATTTAATTTATTCTTGGATGAAGTATTTGAAATGGGAATAGATATCGATACACTTGTAAAGTTTAATTTAAAAAAAGGTCAAATTCTTGAGCCATCAGATATGGAGAATATTCAAAAGTATGAGCATTATCGTTTAGGTATTAATATGGCAATTCAATACTTATCATATAAAAAGAGAACTGAAAAAGAAGTGCGACAACATTTGCAACAAAATGAAATAAGTGACATAGCGATCCAACAAGTTATAGATTATTGTTACAAAGAATCGTATATTAACCATGAAGATTATGCTGAAAGCTTAAAGAATACCATGATAAACACTACTGACAAAGGTCCTGAAATTTATAGACAGAAATTATATCAAGTTGGAATTGAACCTAATATTATAAATACATATGTTCCGATTTACGAAGAAGAGCAATCATTTGAAGCGGTAATTGAAGTTGCCAAAAAAGTTATGAAAACTAAAAAAGGCCCTGAAATTAAAATACGTCAAAAGGTACTTCAAAGTCTGATTCAAAAAGGATATTCTATGGATGTTGCACAACAGGCAATAGCTGAATTAAATTTTGAACAAGATGAAAATATATTAGATGATTTATTGCAAAAAGATCTTGAAAAAGTATATACAAAACAAAGGCGTAAGTATGACGGACAACAATTAGTAATGAAGACGATAGAGTCACTTATGAGAAAAGGATATAAATATGATAAAATTAAATCAAAATTAGAAGAAAGTGGTATTTCAGATGAATGATAAAAAGCTAAGTGAAATGTCTGAGCAAGAATTAAGATATGAAATACAAACATATAAAGAAAAAATGCGTAAAGCTGAAATGAATGGCATCATGAATGAGTACGATGTATATCAAAGTAAAGTTATCATTGCTGAAAGTTACTTAGTCGATTGTACTAAGGTAGTGCTCGGTAGAATGTATAAACTTAATGATGGAAGCGACCAATACTTCAAAGTCGAACGATTAAAAGGTGTATTTGCATGGGGATATAGAATTAATAGTAAGACCCCTGAAGAAGGATTGCCACTCGCTTTATTAAAAATTTAGAAGGATGTAACATGAATGGGAAGTTCAATAGTCTTAAAAATGCTCAATGTCACGCATTATTATAGAAGTAAGAAAAATAGAAAGTGGTATTTACCATTTGGTTATGCCGCAGAAGACATAGAATTAAACAATATTTCACTACATATATATCAAGGTGAGGCTTTAGCTATTATTGGCGAGCCAGGGGCTTCTAAAACTTTATTAGGTAGGATAATGGCTAGTGACATTAAACCTGATAGAGGTAAAATTAATAAATCGGTCTCTACTTATTATGGTGATATAAAAGACAAACATTTAATACATATAACAGTGCGACAATATGTAAAAGAAATTCAAAGATTATTTTCTTACGAAACAACATCGCACAGTGTTGATCAAATTATCAAATTTGCACATTTAGATGATAAGTCTACGTTTAATATAAATATGCTTAGTCACTCTGATTTTGCACAATTAATCTTAAGCATTGCACGTGTATGTCGAAAAGAATTGATTATTTTAAACCATATCATTGAACATCTTGATGAAGACTTTTTAGAGAAAGCAAAACAATTGTCGAAAGACTATGTTAACGATAATAATTCGTTAGTATTCATCGATAATGATCTTGGAAAAGTTGAAAAAGTAAGTAATTATGTAGCATGGATTTCACATGGGCAAGTGAGGATGGAAGGTTCACTAAATCAAGTTTTACCTGTGTTTAAAGAACATGAGCAAGATCGAATGGGTATAGGAAATGATGAAGAACAGCAAAATTTTGATTTAGATTGGAAAGAAAGTCGTAGTCGACTCCCTGAAATGAGCTATAACTTTAAAAGAGTAGAAAGATATAGACATGCGAAAGTTCCTGATTTTGTCGTGAGGTTTTGGACAATTTTGATTGCAAGCTTGATTTGTTTGGCCATCGTTGGAGCATTAGTCATTAACAACATTGGGCGCTTTGATGTTCCTATAATTGAAGCTCAAAAGAAAGTTGAAAATAAAGACTCATTTGAGGAAAAATTGGCATATGGAATCGTATTAGACGACTCGATAACGTTAAATGGTGATTCTAATACAAAAGTTCCTAAATACGCACTTTTAACATTAACAGGTGAAAATTCAAAAAAATATCGTGTTAATATCGATAATCAAGATTATGTTGTAGAAAAACATAAACTACAATATTTTAACCCAGCAGCTTTATATGAGTCGCATTCATTTAAAAAATTATCTCCATATATGAAATCAAATTATAGTAATTTTGTAGATTATTATAATAGCCATTTACATAAAAAACATGATCGAGTTAAAAAATCACTTGTTCCCGATAAGGATTCTAGATATGTTGTAGGAGTAACGCAACAACCAGTTGAAATGTTGTTTAATGATCAAGATAAATTAACAGGATTTGTTTTTCCAATAATTAATAAAGATGAACTTAAAGATAAATATCATATTAATCAAGATTTATGGATTGTTAAGTCAGGTGATGGATATTTAATCGCAGATATGAAAAATAGTAAGTGGATATACATTGAATTGTAGGTGTAAAAATGATAGATAACATTTTATTATATATAAAACTTTTCCCATCACTAATAAAGTTTACTAAGCAACGTATAATAGATACTTGGAAATGGTTTGCAATTCTCTTAATTGTTGAACTTGTCTTAGTATTAATAGCACTAATTATACTGTCGTTTATTGAGATTGAAGATCTTAGTAAAGCTAGGTGGCTATATAGAATTTTTGCTATGATTACATTTGCTACAATGTTTGCGACAATTTTTAAATCTTTTAAAGAGTATAGTCAAGATTATTTAATAACTAAGTCGTTCCAATCAACACCTTTGATAATTACAGTTGCGAACACACTTATCGGAAGTTCTATTTGTTGTATATTATCAATTATTACTTTATTGTTTAAACCAGTGAATCTCGATGCATCTTTCATTGCATTTATTGTATTTTATATAATGATGATTCTATTTATAATATTCATATCTGTTACTTTAGGATTGTTAGATATTATATATAAAAATATGACTATGATATTCTGGTTAGCTGTAGTTATAAACTTTTTTATAGTACCTATTATTTTTATTCCTTCTGCAAATGAGAATTTAATGATTCAATTGTTAAAGTTAAATCCTCTGTTTTATTTAATTGATGGATTAGCGACTTCTACGATTTATGGCGTAGTGAATATGTATAATATTTCATATCATATCTATTTCATTTTAATAATAGTAACGATTGGAGCAATTAATTTTATGCTTATGAGATATGTAGCACATTCAAAATATAAATACTCCTCTAATATAATTGCGACAAAAAATAAATAAAAGAGTGAATCAGAATCATAGTGTCGTTTATGGTTCTGGTTCACTCTTTTTAAAATTTAATTAGAATATAATTTTTTTTGTAATTTTTCTTCAGTGAAAACCCATCCTATATATGAGTGATCTATATTGTTATCATTATCGACATGTGCTATTGCTGCAAAACTATAGTGCCCTTTATTTAAATAGCGTAAATCTATTAGACGAACTTCTGTAGTGTCGTCATCCAGCTTACGAGTTTGCCATCGATAAATTGATGAGAAGTTTAGAAATGTTCTAATGTCTTTATTACTTTTAATCTGCCAGAGTAGAGTATCTGGAGAAAATTTCTGTCGTTTAACTTTATCACTAAAGACAACATATCGACCAAATGCTCTTCCAACATAATCATGTTCTTCTGTTTGAATAGCAACGCGCCATTCCATGAATTTCATCGTAGGTGCCACAAATATTTTAACAGGATTATGTTGTGCTTTTATCTGGCTTAATGCTTGCTTTTTAATGATACTCTGCATTTTGAAACGAATAATATAATAAATGATGAATATACCAATAATTGGAAAGAATACTATGAATGGATGTACACCGAATAACCAAACGACAATCCCTACACAAAGTATAATAAATATGATTGGATCGAATGTATTAATAACACTTAATTGAATCCACTTGTTTGTGAGTGGACGCAAAGCTTGAGTACCATAAGAATTAAATATATCAACAAACACATGTAAAAATACTGCTAACTGTGCCCATAACCATATATGCGTTGTATCTACTCCTTGGAATAAAACATAAATAATAAATGTGATCAGTATAGGCCACAAAATTGTAAATGGTATAGAATGAGTGATACCACGATGGTGTGAAATATATGTGGCGTTATTTTTCAATTTTAAAACGGTGTCACCATCTGGAATTAACGATCCGGCAATTAAGGTTGTAGCAGTAGCTGCCATAGTATTTGCCATAGCTGGATCTTGACTAGCTAGAGCAGTTAATCCAACACCTATTGCTATATGCGTGGCTGTATCCATAACGTTCACTCTTTTCATGTTAATTTAATATATATTATAATCTAAAAATTGAAATAACGAAATTAAGAAACTTATTAAAATAATATTAGTTTGCTATAAACTGATTAGATGAAATAAATAATTAGATTGGAAAGGATGTAAGTATGTTAAATGAATCTACATTTAAAAAGAATTTAATACAGTGGTTTAATGAAAATCAAAGAGAAATGCCGTGGCGTGAGACTTCTAATCCATATTATATTTGGTTGAGTGAGGTTATGCTTCAACAAACACAAGTTAAAACCGTTATTGACTACTATCATAAGTTTATTAGCCGTTTTCCAACCATAGAAGACTTGAGTCAGGCAAATGAAGATGAAGTGCTTAAATATTGGGAAGGTTTAGGTTATTATAGCCGTGCACGTAACTTTCATACTGCTGTAAAAGAAGTGGCATCTGAATACAATGGCGTCGTTCCTTCAACACCAGATCAATTTGGAAAACTTAAAGGCGTTGGTCCATATACACAAGCAGCTGTATTGAGTATAGCATTTAATAAACCTTTAGCAACCGTTGATGGTAATGTCTTTCGAGTATGGTCTAGATTAAATAATGATCAAAGAGATATTAAATTGCAATCAACACGAAAGGCATATGAAAAAGAATTACAGCCCTATGTTTATCATCATTCTGGTACTTTCAATCAAGCAATGATGGAATTAGGCGCATTAGTTTGCACACCTAAGAATCCGTTGTGCTTATTCTGTCCTGTTCAAGACAATTGCAGTGCTTTCAAAGAAGGGACTGTGTTAAATTTACCAGTAAAAACTAAAAACATAAAGAAGAAAACGATTCAGCAACATGTATTTTTAGTTAGAAATGCAAAAGGGGAATATTTAATTGAGCAACGACAAGAGCGATTGTTAAATGGTATGTGGCAATTTCCTATGTTTGAAGCACCAAATGCATTGGAACAATTAGAGAATAAATTAGGAACGTCACTATCGATAGCTGAGGAAATAGTATTTAAACTTAAACATCAATTCACTCATATGACTTGGGATATTAAAGTATATAGTGTAATTGAGACAGTATCTCTTTCTAAAAAAATGATGGAAGACTATAAACTTGAGTGGATGAATTTAAATCGCCGTGATGAATATACATTACCTGTATCAATGGATAAAATATATAAATATATAAATGGTTGAAAACATAAATTTATAGTTGATTTTTGGAGGCTATATTAAAAATAGTAACGCATCTTTAAAGACTTAATTAAAATTATGATATAATCTAAAGTGCGAAAATTACTAAAAGGGTGGTGTGGAGTATGGTAAAAGAATCCATACCTAAAGAAGGAGAAAATATAAAAATTCAAAGTTACAAACACGATGGTAACATTCATCGAGTATGGTCTGAAACGACGATTTTAAAAGGAACAGATCATGTTATTATCGGTGGAAATGATCATACTTTAGTTACTGAAAGTGATGGTCGCACGTGGATTACTCGAGAACCGGCAATCGTTTATTTTCACTCAGAATTCTGGTTTAACGTTATTTGTATGTTTAGAGAAGATGGCATTTATTACTATTGTAATCTTTCATCACCATTCGTTTGTGATGAAGAAGCTTTGAAATATATTGATTATGATTTAGACATTAAAGTTTATCCTAATGGTAAATATCATCTGCTAGATGAAGATGAGTATGAACAACACATGAATCAGATGAATTATCCACACGATATCGATGTTATTTTACGCCGTAATGTAGATATTTTACAGCAGTGGATAGAACAAAAGAAAGGTCCGTTCGCCCCTGATTTTATAAAAGTTTGGAAAGAGCGTTACAAAAAAATTCGAAATTACTAAGCATAAAAGATGTAATTGCTACATATATGTTTTATAGTACTTGAGTAATAATAAGCAGAGGTTGAATTTACTTTAAAGTTGCAAAAGGAGATGCTTGCAATTGAAAGTTTCAACCTCTATTAATTTTCTAAAAAATTGAATTGAAAATTATAGGGGGGACTAGTATGATACGACGCTATTTAGAATTTGTTAAACCTTACAAATATCGTATAATAGCGACGATAATTATCGGGATTATAAAATTCGGCATTCCTATGTTAATTCCTTTACTTATCAAATATGCAATTGATGGCGTTATTAATAATAGTGCACTTTCTACGAATGAAAAATTTCAACATCTAAGTGTAGCTATCGGCATAGCTTTATTTATATTCTTAATTGTGAGACCACCAATCGAATACTTACGTCAATATCTTGCACAATGGACGAGTAACAAGATTTTATATGATATTCGAAAACAATTATATAATCATTTGCAAGCTTTAAGTGCTAGATTTTATGCGAACAATCAGGTAGGGCAAGTTATTTCAAGAGTGATAAATGATGTAGAACAAACTAAAGATTTTATTTTAACCGGTTTAATGAACATATGGTTAGATTGTATAACAATTGTCATTGCACTATCCATCATGTTTTTCCTAGATGTTAAGTTAACTTTCGCAGCTATATTCATCTTTCCATTCTATATTTTGACAGTGTATTTCTTCTTCGGTCGTTTAAGAAAATTGACTCGTAAACGTTCGCAAGCTTTAGCTGAAGTACAGGGATTTTTACATGAACGTGTACAAGGTATGTCTGTCATTAAAAGTTTTGCGATAGAAGATAATGAAGCTAAAAACTTTGATCATAAAAACCAACATTTTTTAAATCGAGCATTTCAACATACGTCATGGAATGCCTACTCATTTGCAGCAATTAATACTGTGACAGATTTAGGACCAATTATCGTTATTGGCTTCGGTGCCTATTTAGCCATTAATGGTTCAATCACTGTTGGTACACTTGCTGCATTTGTAGGATACTTGGAACAATTATTCGGACCACTGAGAAGATTGGTTTCTTCTTTTACGACACTAACTCAAAGTTTTGCATCAATGGATAGGGTATTCCAATTGATGGATGAAGATTACGATATAAAAAATGGTATTGGCGCTCAACCTATTGAAATTAAACAAGGGCATATTGAGTTGAAGAATGTAAGTTTTAAATACAATGAAGATGAATCGACTATACTAAAAGGTATAAATCTTAATATTAATAAAGGTGAAACAGTAGCTTTTGTAGGTATGAGTGGTGGTGGTAAGTCAACCTTAATTAACTTGATACCTCGCTTCTATGATGTATCTGAAGGTGAAATATTAATAGATGATCATAATGTTAAAGACTTTCTTACTGGTAGTTTAAGAAATCAAATTGGTCTAGTCCAACAAGATAATATTCTTTTCTCAGATACAGTGAGAGAAAATATCTTACTAGGTCGCCCAGATGCTACTGAGGAAGAAGTTATTGAAGCAGCTAAAATGGCAAATGCGCATGAATTTATAATGAATCTTCATGATGGCTATGATACTGAAGTAGGGGAGCGAGGCGTTAAATTATCTGGTGGTCAAAAACAACGTCTTTCAATTGCAAGAATCTTTTTAAATAATCCACCAATTTTAATTTTAGATGAAGCCACATCAGCATTAGATTTAGAAAGTGAAGCAATTATACAGGAAGCATTAGATGTATTAAGTAAAGACAGAACTACACTCATTGTTGCACATAGACTATCAACAATTACACATGCAGATAAAATAATTGTAATGCAAAATGGTGAAATAGTAGAAACAGGAACGCACAAAGAGTTGATTGAAAAACAAGGTGCTTATGAGCATTTATATAGCATACAAAATTTATAGTAAAAAATGAGCTTGTGGCATAATTCAATGCCTCAGGCTTCAAATATATATGCAGTAGTTGACTGGTTAAAATGCACTTGTAACAATCTATTTTAATTCTAGTCAACCTTGCCGGAGTGGTCGGGGGTCAACAAAGAGAATTTCATAAAGAAAATTTTACAAGCTTCGTAACCCCATTTTCTTGTTATAAATCAAAATCCTCATCAGCAATATCTATATCAGTGTCATTGCGGTGATAAGTGAAGAAACTTAATCTTAATCGATCTAAATGTTCTAAATAATAACGATATTCTTCTATTGTAGCAATAATTTGCATGATATTTGAATATGAATATTCTACTTGATAAGGGTTTTGAATTAACTGTTGTTGAAAAGCATCCATTAGATCTTTCTTTTGAGGATTCATGATTTGATTATCAAAATGTTCCACATTGTAACGAGCTTTTTTCGACAAGCTTTTTAAAATTTGTTCGTGGTAGGCTGTTAATGAATCTAATTCTAATTTTATCTGGAAAATTAAATTGTAATTTAGATTGTGAAGATCATTCTGATATCTAGCCATACGATTTAGTACTTCATAAGCTTGTCTTGTAGTGCCTACAACTTCTTTAAATAAAATTTTCTTTCTATTTTGTTGGAAGGCAGCCTTTCTAGTTAATGCTTTTTCTTCATTATAGTAATTAAAAATCTGTTCAAGTTTTGATATACGTGATTCTATTTGTTCTCCATCTTCTTTTATCTGATGATAGTCAGATGCGTCATTTAATACGAGTTTAAACCAAATGAAAATGTCAGAAGCAATATTCACTGAGTTGTGATATATCTTAGTTTCAAATTTGGGTGGTAAAAATATTAAGTTAACTACAGAAGCGCTGACAACACCAATCATTACTAGTATAAATCTAAATGCTGCAGTGACATAGAATGACCCAGTATGTTGTCCCATTATAATAAGCGCTGTTACGCCAGCTAATGTAGCAACGTGAGCTAAATTTAATTTATATAATATAGCAATTAATAAAATGACAGTAACACCCATAATAACGATATTTTTTCCAAATATTGTTACCATTATGACTGCTAATAAAGCACCAATGACATTACCTGTAGCTTGTTCTGAAATAGTTTTAATAGAACGGTAGATATTAGGTTGCATAGCAACAATCGCACTAATTCCTGCTACAGATTTTAAACCGACATTATCAGGTAAGAAAGACGCTATAAACAAAGCAAGAATAATTGCAATACCAGTCTTTAGTATACGAGCTCCTAGCCTCAACTATAACGCTCCTTTAAATATATTTTTATAATAATATTTTAAACTAGTATACACTTGAAGACTGAATAGATACAAGTTTTTGTTTTGATTAATAAAAAACCTACAATAAAGGCAACGTTATAATTCACGCTCCTTTATTGTAGGTTAAAAATTTGCTATTTCATTTGACTAAACGCATAATCAGCAGCTTTAAGTGTCTCATCAATGTCTTTTTCAGTATGCTCTGTAGTTAAGAACCATGCTTCAAATTTTGATGGAGCTAAATTAATACCTTGGTTCAACATTAATTTAAAGAACTTAGCAAATGCTTCTCCATCTGAATTCTCAACTTGCTCATAATGTGTGATTTTTCCATCTGTGAAGTAAAGTGTTAAAGAGCCATATACTCTATTAATAGTTGCTGTAATATTATATTTATCAATTAGCTCTAATAGACCATCTTCAAGTCGTTTTCCTAATTGATCTAATCTTTCATAAACACCTTTTTGTTCTAGTACTTCTAGTAATGCGATACCTGCTCTCATAGAAAGTGGATTACCTGCCATCGTTCCAGCTTGGTAAGCCGGACCTAATGGGGCAACGTGTTCCATGATATCTTGTCGACCACCATAGCCACCAATTGGAAGTCCACCCCCAATTATTTTTCCGAATGCAGTTAAGTCTGGATATACATTTAATAGATCTTGGGCTGCACCATAGTGGAAGCGGAATGCAGTAATAACTTCATCATAAATCACCAATGCACCATAATCGTGAGTAATTTCATTAACTTTTTCCAAGAAACCTGGTTGTGGTTCAACCATACCAAAATTACCAACAATTGGCTCAACTAGCACAGCAGCTACTTCGTTTCCCCAATGTTTCATAGCTTCTTTATATGATTCAATATCATTAAACGGTACTGTAATTACTTCTTTAGCGACACTTTCTGGAACACCTGCAGAGTCAGGAGATCCTAATTGTGATGGACCACTACCAGCAGCTACTAATACTAAATCAGAATGACCGTGATAGGAACCTGCAAATTTAATAATTTTATTTCTCTTTGTATAAGCTCTAGCAACACGAATCGTTGTCATAACTGCTTCAGTTCCAGAGTTTACGAATCGTATTTTTTCAAGTGACGGAATAGCTTCTCGTAATTTTTTACTAAATTCAATTTCTAATTCTGTTGGCGTGCCATAAAGTACACCTTTAGCTGCTTGATCTTGAATAGCTTTAGTTATATGAGGATGAGCATGACCTGTGATAATAGGACCATATGCTTGTAAATAATCAATAAATTTATTGCCATCAACATCATACAAGTATGCGCCGTGTCCTTCGCGCATTACAACAGGAGCACCTCCACCAACCGCTTTATAAGAGCGTGATGGTGAATTAACGCCACCCAAAATATATTCATTTGACAATTGTTGTAGACGTTCACTCTCAGTGAATTTCATCTTATTTCAACCTCTCTTAGTTTAATATTCTTCCGTATTATCGTATCATATAATTAATATAATTAAGAAATAGGTGATATGATGCTCAAAAAAGGTCAAAAATTTCCAGAATTTAAATTAGAAAATCAGAATGGTGAATGGATTACTAATGAGACAATAAAAGGAAGTAAAACAATTATTTATTTTTATCCACGTGATAATACTCCAACTTGTACAACAGAAGCATGTGACTTTAGAGACAACTTAGAACAATTTAATGACTTGAATGTTCAAATATATGGAGTCAGTGGTGATACTAAGAAAAAACATCAAAATTTTATTGCAAAACATAATCTTAATTTTGATTTATTAGTTGATGAGGATTTTCAATTATCTAAAGCAATAGGTGTCTATCAATTGAAAAAATCATTTGGTAAAGAATCAATGGGTATTGTTCGCACAACATTTATTATTGATGAGGATGGCGTTATCATCGATGTCATTGAAAAGGTTAAAGTAAAAACACAAATTGAAGAACTAAATCAAATTTTGGGGTGAAATCAATGAAAATAGTTAGTTTAAAGCGATTAGGAGAAATAGAAGCTTCACTTATAAACAACTACCCGGATTTAGAATTTTACTTTTTCAAGAATGCAATAGATATACCGACAGAACTTAAAAATGAATTAGAGATATTGATTGGCTATGATAGTGGCGTTGATAAGAACTTTATTAATGCTTGTCCAAACTTAAAATGGATCTCCTGGTATGCTACTGGTGTTAATAATCTACCATTAGAAGTTATTAAAGAAAAAAATATTATTTTAACTAATACTAGGGGAATACAGGCTAAACAAGTTTCAGAATTTGTTTTATCCTTCATACTTGATGACTATAAGAAAATGCGCACATCATATGTTAATCAAGTAAATAAAGTGTATGATTCTAAACTAACTGGTAAACGATTGAGCGATGAAAAAGTATTAATACTAGGAACAGGATCGTTAGCTCAACAAACCGTCAAATTACTCAAACCGTTTGAATTGGAAATAATCGGTATAAGTAAATCCGGTCATCATAAAGATGGTTTCGATAATATTTATACAATAGAAGATTTAGAATCACATTTAAATAAAGCTGATATTATTATTAATACATTACCTGAAACTCAAGAAACATATCATTTATTGTCAGAGAGACATTTCAAAATTATGAATGAAAAATGTTTATTTATTAATGTAGGTAGAGGAACCATTGTTGAGGAAAAAATACTTATTAAAGTTTTAAGCCATAACTTAATTCGACATGCATATTTAGATGTATTTGAAAATGAACCATTAGATGAAAATAATGAATTATATAAATTAGATAATGTGACGATTACAGCACATATAACAGGAAATGACAAAAATACAAAAAGTGATGCTACAAAACTATTTGAGAGGAATTTGGATGATTTTCTCAATAAAAATGATGTAATTGAGAATAGAGTCGATTTATATAAAGGTTATTAACGGAAATCGTTCGTACTTATTGACATCACACTTTGGAAACAGTTATATTAATATCAAGTAATAATTATTATTAAGTAGAAAGTGGTGAATCATATGAGTGCAGAATTAGAGTCTATTGATCATGAGTTAGAAGAGTCAATTGCAGCCCTAAGAAGAGCTGGTGTAAGAATTACACCACAACGTCAAGCCATCATTCGTTATCTCATTGCATCTCATTCACATCCAACTGCGGATGAAATTTATCAAGCACTTTCACCTGATTTTCCAAATATTAGTGTTGCGACTATATATAATAATTTAAGAGTGTTTAAAAGTATTGGCATAGTTAAAGAGTTAACATATGGAGATGCATCAAGTCGATTTGATTTTAATACTCATAATCATTATCACGTTATCTGTGAGAAATGTGGCAAGATTGTAGACTTTCATTATCCTCAACTTGATGAAGTTGAACAACTCGCACAGCACATCACAGAGTTCGACGTAACACATCACCGTATGGAAATATATGGTATTTGTAAAGAATGCAAAGATAAAGAAGAATAGAAGTAATAGAAGCAATGGTACTAAACCATTGCTTTTTTTATTAAACTAGCTATAAATGAAAAATAGACACACCTTAAATGATTTATTAATCACGAAAATCATATACACTAGTAATTATAATAGATCCATCAACAAAATAATGCTAAAAATTGTGTAAATTATACTCTTAATTCAAAACAATACATTAGAGGTGAAAATTTAGCCATTATTATGTTACAAAAATGATTGACGTTCCTTTGCAAACTTGCTATTATGTAAAAGTCGTCAAAAACGAATGTAAACTTTCTTGTTTCAGAAATTAATTTCATTAAATTAATGTTAAGAAAGTGTAATTTTGACCATTGAAAAACTTTGAAAGACAATATAAGATATTATTTGTTGAAATAATCAATTAAGTTTTGAATAGAAGAATTTTTCAATAAAATAAAATTTAAAAAATTCTTGACATGATACAAAGATTATTGATATAATTAATAAATGTAGTTGCTTTAAATGAACATTGAAAACTGAATGACAATATGTCAACGTTAATTCCAAAAACAGTAACATATGTTACAAACACTATTTAGTATTATGAGCTAATCAAACATCATAATTTTTTATGGAGAGTTTGATCCTGGCTCAGGATGAACGCTGGCGGCGTGCCTAATACATGCAAGTCGAGCGAACAGATAAGGAGCTTGCTCCTTTG
>NZ_QJSN01000008.1:0-100955 GCF_003217445.1 Staphylococcus sp. AtHG25
AAAGTAATCGTTGAGGTTTTCTTACCATTTTTTACTATAGAGAAATTTTCATTTTTAGTTGAACAATTTTCACAATGTGTAGGTTGATAAGTGAGTTCGGCATAGTAAAACAAGCTCATTCGTCCTTTATGTTTTTTCTCAGTCACTTCATCTGAAAAATTTAGATTTTTATCTTTAATTCTTAATGTATTTAATATAGACTTACACATAGGCGCATTACCTTTCTTTTTTATTTTGTTTGGTACCTAATAATTATAGAGGTAATTGCGCTATTTTTGTATTCAAACATAAAAATTGGACTGATGTTTTTTAGTCATCAGTCCAATTTATTATAGAGCTTAAAAAGTATAGTCATTTAACAAACAATGAATGATGATGCTAAAGAATATTTTGAGAAGTATATTAAGAATGTATTTTAAAGTGTACTTGACCAAAATTTGACCAATTTTAATTTCTTCACAAAAATGGTCAAGTAAATTTAGCTTTTCAAACATAAAAAAGAAGCTAAGGCATGTGCCTTAACTCCTTGTATCCCTAAATCTTTCCCCTTTTTGCTTAGCGATTAGTATTGTTTCATATATTGATCGCGTTCCCATTCAGAAACTTGAGTTCTGTAATAATCCCATTCAATTGATTTAGAGTTAATAAATTGGTTGTAAATGTGATTACCTAACGCTTTTTTAACTGTGTCATTTTCGCGCATAGCTTTTAATGCAGTGTAAAGTGTTGAAGGTAAATCTTGGATACCTACAGCTTCACGTTCTTCACGGTTCATTTCATAAATATTTTGGTTGACTGGTTCTGGGACTTTAGATTTGTTCTTAATACCATCTAAACCAGCTTGTAGGATTGTTGCTAATGCCATGTAAGGGTTAGCAGCTGGGTCTACTGAACGTACTTCAATACGAGTTGATAATCCTCTTGAAGATGGCACACGTACTAATGGTGAACGGTTTTTACCACTCCAAGCGATATAACAAGGTGCTTCGTAACCAGGAACTAAACGTTTATAAGAGTTTACTAATGGGTTACATACAGCTGTGAATCCACGTGCATTATTTAAGATACCTGCAGTAAAATGATAAGCTTCTTCAGTTAATTGCATTTCACCATTTGGATCGAAGAATGCATTTTCTTTACCTTTAAATAAAGATACGTTGAAGTGCATTCCGCTTCCGTTAACACCGAATAATGGTTTTGGCATGAATGTTGCATGTAAGTTATGTTTACGTGCAATTGTTTTAACAACTAATTTAAATGTTTGGATGTTATCACATGCAGTAATCGCATCTGCATATTTAAAATCAATTTCATGTTGTCCTGGAGCAACTTCGTGGTGACTTGCTTCGATATCGAATCCCATATCTTCAAGTTCTAATACGATGTCACGACGGCAATTTTCACCTAAATCTGTTGGTGCTAAATCGAAGTAACCACCATTATCATTTAGTTCTAATGTTGGTTCACCTTTTTCATCTAATTTGAATAAGAAGAACTCTGGTTCAGGCCCTAAGTTGAAATCTGTATAGCCCATATCTTCCATTTCTTTCAATACACGTTTTAAGTTGTTACGTGGGTCACCAGCAAATGGTTCACCGTCAGTAGTATAAACATCACAAATTAAACGAGCTACTTTACCTTGACCGGCAGTCCATGGGAAGATAACCCAAGTATCTAAATCTGGGCATAAATACATGTCAGATTCTTCGATACGTACGAAACCTTCGATTGATGAACCATCAAACATCATTTCATTGTCTAATACTTTTTCTAATTGGCTAACTGGTACTTCAACGTTCTTGATTGTACCTAAGATATCTGTGAATTGTAATCTTAAATATCTTACGTTTTCTTCTTTTGCAAATTTACGAATGTCATCTTTACTAAATGTACGTTTAGGCATGGTAAAAATCCTCCAAAAATTTATTTAATAAACCGTGATAAATCACCACGATTTATTGGCAAAGCTTCACCAGGTGGTTTCTGCGTTGCGTCTACAATCATTCTTTTTCTAATCTCTTGCTCATCTGATGTTAAATGCCCTTGATTATTAGTTATGATTTGTTTAATTCCTTTAAGGTTAAATCCCTTCTCAATCAAAGATTTAATTTCGAGGAGACGTTCTAAATCATTTAACGAGAATAATCGCTTATTTCCTTCTGTACGCTCGGGCATGACAAGTTCATGTGTTTCATAGTAGCGGATTTGTCTTGCAGTGAGTTCTGTTAATTTACAAACAACACTCATAGAGAACACGGCCATATTACGTCTGATTTTATCGTTAGACATTAATAACCTCACCTCTACTTTTGAACTTGATACTAATTTAGCATAGTTTAAAACGTATTACAAAAATATGTCAGGTTTTCTTACATGTAATTTTAAAAGCTATATTTAATTGTAATTACAAGGTCTTTTATACCAGGTAATTTATATTGAAATATAAATTTTTTCAAAAAATCCCTACTCAACTCAAGTAGGGATACATTTTTCTATATCAAGTTTTGTTCTTTTAAATAAGTAACTGCACGTGTAACAGCTAATTTAACATGTTCATATGTTAATCCGCCTTGTACATAAGCTTCATACGGTGGTCTAATAGGTCCATCTGCAGACAATTCAATTGAAGACCCTTGAACAAAAGTACCGGCTGCCATAATGACATCATCTTCATAACCAGGCATATAGCTTGGTTCTGGACTAAAATGAGCATTAATTGGTGAAGCATGTTGAATACTTTGGCAAAATGCTATCATTTGTTCTTTAGTATCAAATTGGACAGTTTGTATTAAATCAGTACGTTTAACATTGTAATTAGGAACTGTTTTCATTTTCATTTTTTCAAGGAGTAAGCTTGTAAATAATGCACCTTTCAAACTTTGACTAACTACATGTGGTGCTAAGAAGAATCCTTGATACATTTCTTGTAATGAATATAAAGAAGCGCCGGCCTCTTTACCGATACCAGGAGCTGTTAATCGATAACCACAACGTTCGATTAAATCTTTACGTCCGGCTATATAACCACCAATCTTAGCTAGACCACCGCCTGGGTTCTTGATTAGTGAACCTGCTATCAGATCTGCACCAACTTCAATAGGTTCACGTTGCTCTACAAATTCTCCATAACAATTATCTACAAAGACAATGACATTAGGGTATTGTGATTTAATATCATGGATAGCAGATTCAATTTCATCGATAGTAATTGAAGGTCTTTGGTCATACCCTTTTGAACGTTGAATGGCTACTACTTTCGTCTTTTCTGATATTGCTTCAATTGAAGACTGAATATCTATTTGTCCATCTTTTAAAGGGACTTCTTTAAATTCGACACCGTGTTCTTTCAAGCTTTCAATGCCATTTCCATTTACCCCTATAACTTCAAGCAACGTATCATATGGACTTCCAGTAATATATAATAGTTCATCTCCGTATTTAAGTGTACTTTGAAGTGCTAGAGTAATCGCATGTGTACCAGAAATGATTTGCGGGCGCACAATAGCATCTTCAGCTTTAAAAGTATGTGCATAGATTTCTTCCAAATGGTCCCGACCAAAATCATCATATCCATATCCTGTACTTCCAACTAAATCACTCTCGGTAGCTTTAACGTAATGAAAAGCATTCAGAACTTTTTCCTGATTACTATATGCAATTTCTTCTATTTCTTTAAAATATGGTACCAACGTCTTCTCTACGTCTTTAACCATTGATGTAATATCTGACATTTTCATATACTTCCTTTTATCATTTTTTATATCCAGTAATGATGTAAGTTTCATTTTCAGCATAAAAATTCATTTCTTCAATGAGTGTATGCTGCTTTAAGAAATAAAGTCTATCTGCGTTTGTACTAGGGACAATCTCTTCATAGAAACTCAGTGTTGATTTAACTTGATCTATTAAAAATGATTTTACTTTTAATTTATCTTCTTCATCACGGCTAGAGACAAAGATGGATGGAGACGCAGATAATGGTTTATCATCACTATCACCACATTGATCCTTCTTATTAAATATAACCGCTTGTGGTATTTGATTCATATCTAAATCATTAATCAATTGATTTACTGTATCATATTGAGAACGGTATTCTGGATGGCTTGAGTCAACAACATGTAATAATAAATCTGCACCTTTTGCTTCTTCTAAAGTTGATTTAAAGGCGGCAATCAAGGTCGTTGGTAACTTTTGAATGAAACCTACAGTATCTGAAATAATTAAATTAAATCCTTCATTTATTTGAATTTGACGTGTTTTAGGATCTAATGTTGCAAAGAGTAAATCTTTTTCAAAGGTTCCTTCGCCAGATAATACATTAAACCATGATGATTTCCCCGCATTCGTATAACCAACGAGTGCAATCTGAAAGACTTGATTTTGTTCACGTTTGCTACGATAACGTTCCCTGTGTTCCACTACAGTTTTTAATTGATGTTTAATTTCATTCATACGTGTTCGAATATGACGTCTGTCCATTTCTAACTTCGTTTCACCAGGACCACGTGTACCTATGCCACCACCTAGTCTTGATAAACTCTTACCATGTCCTTGAAGTCTTGGCAATAAATAATCTAATTGCGCTAATTCGACTTGTAATTTACCTTCGCGACTGCTAGCTCTTAAGGCAAATATTTCTAAAATCAATTGTGTTCTATCGATAATTTTAATGCCCAAATTATCATTTAATGTTTTTGATTGAGCGGTAGTTAACTCATCATTCGTTACTACGACGTCTATATCATGGAATTCAATAAAAGCTTTAAGTTCATCAATCTTACCTTTACCAACGTAATATTTATGATCGACTTGTTCTCTATTTTGAGTAACTTGTCCTTTAACATCTAGCTGACAAGTCAAAGATAGGGCTTTTAATTCTTCCATCGTTGAATCAAAATTAAATTCGTTATCATTTTGAGCATGTACACCGACTAATACAGCAGTTTCCAATTTTTTCTTTGTTTCATGAGTAATTTGCTGAGTCATGTTATACATCTCCTTCTTATATATTTCTCAAATATTCTATCATAGTGTCTATGCAAAGACTATCCACTAAAATTATGTTACATTAAATTTATATTGAAAGGGTGATACTATGGAAAATATATATGATTTTGTTGTACAAAAGTCCAATGGTGAAGATTATAAATTAGAAGAATACAAAGGCAAAGTAATGCTAATCGTTAATACTGCTAGTGAATGTGGTTTCACGCCACAATTTGAAGGCTTACAAGCATTGTATGAAAAATACAAAGACCAAGGTTTTGTGATATTAGGTTTTCCATGTAATCAATTTGGTGGCCAAGAACCTGGTTCAGGTGCAGAAGCTAATCAAAACTGTAAAATTAATTACGGTGTGACTTTCCCTATCCATGAAAAAGTAGATGTCAAAGGTGAAAATCAACATCCTTTATTCCGCTACTTAACTGATGCAGCTAAAGGAATGTTAAGTGAAAAAATCAAATGGAACTTCACTAAATTCTTAGTTGATAGTGATGGTAACGTTGTAAGTCGTTTCTCACCTCAAAAGAAACCAGCACAAATCGAAAAAGATATTGAAAAATTATTATAGATATTGTTTTAATACAATAAAAAGCTTCATTATAGAGTGAAATAGCAACTCTATAATGAAGCTTTTTATATTACAAACATTCCTCTATTTGTCAAAAGTGCTAAAATTTGATGAGTTTATTACAAGTTACACTTTCATTAAGACCGTTGTCTACGCTCTTAAGAACTTACAACGTTGCACTTTAATTACAACTTATTTTTGACTATTTACTGATTCTTCAGAATCTGAAACTTCAGTCTCAACAGTAAATGTGCTGATCGCATGTTTGTATATCAAATGTTGTTTACCTTGAGAAACTAAACTTACAACATATTTGTCAAAGTCTTCAATAACACCTTTCATTTGAAAGCCGTTTAAAAAGAAAACAGTAACTTCTGTTTGTTGTGATTTAAAGTTCTCTAGTGCTTGATCTTGGATGTTGTGGTTTGCAATCATGTTTAGAACTCCTTTTATTTATTTGGGTTGTAATCTCATCTAACATCATTTGAAGTGACATTGTCTCTCTATTAAACCATTGAACAGTCAATTTATTCTTGAACCATGTCAATTGTCGCTTAGCATATTGTCTAGAATGTTGTTTTAACGTTTCAACTGCTTGGTCTATTGATGACTCACCATTCACAACAGGTACCAGCTCTTTATAACCAATTGCTTGCATACTTTGAGTAGATTCATAACCCTGTTCTACTAGATTCTTCACTTCTTTAAATAATCCGTGGCCAAACATAATATCTACACGTTTATTTATTCTTGAATATAATGTTTTGCGCGACATTTCAATCCCTATTAATAATGTATCATAATTTTCTGTAAATTGTTGTACTTTCTTGCGAGAACTTATAAGTTTTTTTGTATTTAAGTAATATTCAATCGCTCTAAGCACTCTTTTTCTATTATTTGGATGTATGTCTTTAGCAGATTGTGGATCAAATGTAGCTAAATAATCATGCACTTCTTGATTAGTTAATTGTTCTAATTTTTGTAATTGTAACTGTGTTTTCTGTTCAACTTCTTTTGAAACTGTCTCATCATCAAAAGGATAATCATATATTAACGATTGTATATATAACCCTGTTCCCCCTGCTATGATCGGTATCTTTCCTCTTGAAGTTATATCTTCTATTAGTGCTTGAGCTCGTAATTTGAAATCGTACACAGAAAATGAGTCATCTGGATTTAAAATATCAATCATATAATGAGGAATTCCATCCATCTCTTCATTAGTAACTTTAGCTGTACCAATGTCCATTTGTTTATAAACTTGCATGGAATCCCCACTAATGATTTCACCGTCAATTTGTTTAGCAAGTTCAATACTTAACTCTGTTTTACCTGATGCAGTTGGACCTACTATAACTACTAAAAACGGTTTATTGACGTCACTCAATAGTTATCCCTCACTTTATTTTTTTCTTTAACACTTGTTTTTGGATCCATTCAAACATATGACTCCAAATCATTTCTTTTTCATCTTCAAATAAAATTTCATGTCTTCTATTAGCATATAGTTGGACTGTTATATGATTTATTCCAGCACGTTTGAATTTCTTTCCTAATTTACGTATACCTTTCCCATAATCTCCAAATGGATCATCCTTACCAGAAATAAGAAGCATTGGTAATACTTCATTAATTTTTTTAAGTTGATTATTATTTGCTGTACGTATCATATTCTTAACGGTTTGGTAAATTAATTGGTTTGACACTAAGAAACCAGTGTAATCATCCTTAACAAATTTATTAATTTCATCGCGTTTAGATGATAGCCAATCACTACTTGTTTCAGGTTGGTCTATCTTTTTATTAAACGATTTATAAACAAATTGATTTACCCATTCTAGGCAACTGCGCTTCCCAAAAATTAAGGTTATTAATTTTAAAACGATGATGGCTGGAATCCCTTTATATTTTGGATATTGACCAGTACCAGTGAGAATTAAACCTTGCGCAATATCTGGATATTTCTCTACAAATAAACGCGCAATAATTGAGCCCATTGAATGTCCCAAAACGATATATGGAATATTGTTATCTGAACCGTGAAGTGTTTGAGCTATTTCATATGCATCTTGTGCAATGATATTCATATCATCGTAATGACCTCTTTCATTTTCATCAATATCAATACCATGCCCTCGATGATTATGTCGAATAACATCATATCCTTGATGTGTTAAAGCTTGCACAAGTGCTTCATATCGATCCATATGCTCAGCCATCCCGTGAAAGATATGGACGACACCAAATGTAGCAATCTTAGCCTTATCTACTTTTACTTCAATCATAGTGCCGTCTTCAACGGTAATTTTGAATGATTGTTGACTCACGCATATGCCTCCTTGTGAAATTATAACTTAATCCTTAAAGCTTATATTCTTTTTAATATACCTTTCATTCTTAATGTTATCAAATTGTTAGACTCATTTTAACAACTAAAGCTTTATAACATAAAATTACTTTATTTTATAAAAAATGAACTGAGATGAGCTTCATATTAAAGCTCTCTCAGTTCAGATATTAACTGCGAATTTGAAGTTTAAAATAAATTTACTAGTTAGTTAGCAGTATCATATTTGAATTTAATCAAAAATGTTAAATTTCAAAACATAAATACTAATTTTATTTTAATACTGCAAGTTGTTCATTTCCACGAGTTGCTTCTTCAATTGCAATATTAATTTCTTTAGTAAATTCGTTTTGTTGACTTTGTGTATAGTTTAGTAATTTAGCAAGTTCTTCAACGACTGCATCTTTATATTGTTTAACTTCATTGATATTGAAATAAAGTTTACCAGATCTACGAATTAAGAAATCAGTTGGTTTAAACACCATTTCATTTTGTACACTATATACTAACTCAACGTACAATTCTAATGATAAATTTAAATCTTTGTCTTGTGCAATTTGTGCGATGTTAAATAGTTTATCTACGTTAGAACCATATTTAGAAGCTAAACGTTTGGCAACATCGGCTTGAAGTCCAATCGCTTTACCTTCTTCAACTTTGCGTTCCACGAAACTTTCAAAGTTAGCGCTACCACCTACATCACCACCAGAAATTGGTGTATGTTTTGTTTTACATTCAGCAAATGTCAATTTATATTCTTGTTTTAAGCGCTTAGCTAATAAATCTACGATTTCAAGCGCCATATGACGATAACCTGTTAATTTACCACCAGCGATTGTTAATAAGCCTGATTTACCTTCCCAAATTTCATCTTTACGTGAAATTTCAGAAGGGTCTTTTCCATCTTCTAAAATTAAAGGTCTAACTCCTGCCCAAGTTGATTCGATATCTTCATCTTTCACATTAACATCTGGGAACATATAGTTAATCGCATCAATTAGATAATCTCTATCTTCCTGTGTTGTTAAAGGTTTTGTTTTGTCATTATCATAGAAAGTATCTGTAGTTCCAACGTATGCTTTACCTTCACGTGGAATTGCAAAGATCATTCGACCATCTTTTTCAGTGTCAAAATAAACAGCTTGTCTTAATGGAAACTTAGATTGATCAATGACTACATGGACACCTTTAGTTAAACGTAATTGTTTATTGTTACGTGTATAATCTTTTTTACGAACTTCATCTACCCAAGGGCCTGCTGCATTAATAACTTTTTTAGCGTTAATTTCATACATTTCACCAGTAAGTTGATCTTGAACTTCAATACCTCTTACTTTTGATTTAGAATCGTAAATGAAATCTGTAGATTTCGTATGATTTAAAATCTCTGCACCATTTTCTTCAGCACGTTTCATAACTTCAATTGTTAAACGTGCATCATCAGTACGGTATTCAACGTAATAACCGCCACCTTTAAGTCCATCTTTTTTTACCAATGGCTCTTTATTTAATGTTTGTTTTTTACTTAACATTTTCTTGCGTTCATATTTTTTTACGCCTGCTAAACGATCATAAGCAGTTAAACCTAAATTAGTTGTGAATTTACCAAACGTTCCGCCTTTGTGCATTGGTAATAACATCCATTCAGGAGTAGTTACATGAGGGCCATTTTCATAAACAATCGCACGTTCTTTACCCGTTTCAGCTACAACTTTGATTTGAGCTTGTTTTAAATATCTTAAACCACCGTGAACAAGTTTAGTAGAACGAGAACTTGTACCTTGAGCAAAATCTTGCATTTCTACTAAAGCTACTTTCATTCCTCGTTGAGACGCATCTAATGCAATACCTGCACCTGTAATACCGCCACCTATAATAACGACATCGTATTCTTCATTTTGTAAATTTTTCTTAATTACTTCTCTATTTAATGTTGATAAAGCCATAAATATACCCCTCCGATATTTTATTTATGCGAAAAAGAGAGACCTATCCATACAGAATCAAACTGTATGTAACAGGTCTCTCAAATCTCGACTGATGTATTAACTTAATTTAATCATATCACACTTCAATAAACTAAGCCATGTTTAGAGATTAATCTTCCAATTTAAAGACCTGAGTAGCTTCAACTGCTTTTTTCCAACCTTTATACAACTTAGTTCTGTCTTCTTCAGACATCTGTGGTGTAAATTCTGTTTCTAATTGCCATCTATTTGCTATTTCATCTTTACTATCCCAGAAACCAACAGCTAATCCTGCTAAATAAGCTGCACCTAATGCTGTCGTTTCTTGTATTTCAGGGCGTTCTACAGCAGTATTTACAATATCAGCTTGGAATTGCATGATAAAGTTATTTTTAACTGCGCCACCGTCAACACGTAAATTGTTTACTTCAATCTTAGAGTCTTTAGACATAGCTTCCATAACATCACGAGTTTGATAGCATAAAGATTCTAAAGTCGCACGAATAAAGTGTTCTTTTTCAGTACCGCGACTTAAACCAAATATAGCACCTCTAGCTTCTGAATCCCAATAAGGTGTACCTAATCCTACAAATGCTGGTACGAAGTAAACATTATCTGTAGAATCAACACGTGTAGCATAATTCTCTGATTGAGGTGCAGAATTTATAATTCTTAATCCATCACGTAACCATTGAATTGCTGAACCTGAAACAAAGATAGAACCTTCAAGTGCATAATTGACTTTACCGTCTAAGCCGTATGCAATAGTAGTTAACAACCCACTTTCAGATTTAACTGGGGCTTCACCAGTATTCATTAACATAAAGCCGCCTGTACCATAAGTATTTTTAACATCTCCACGTTCGAAACAAGCTTGTCCAAATAGTGCTGCTTGTTGGTCACCAGCAATACCTGAAATCGGTACCTCTTGACCGAAGAAATGATAATCTTTAGTGTGAGCGTAAATTTCACTAGATTCTTTAACTTCCGGTAATAATTGTTTAGGTACATTTAATAAATCAAGTAGCTCATCATCCCATTTTAAATCGTAAATATTATACATTAAAGTACGACTAGCATTTGAATAATCTGTAATATGTGCTTTTCCACCAGATAACTTCCAAACTAGCCATGTATCAATTGTACCGAATAATAAATCACCATTTTCAGCTTTTTCTCTAGCTCCATCAACATTATCAAGAATCCATTTAACTTTTGTACCAGCGAAGTAAGGATCTAACAATAATCCAGTTTTATTGCGGAATGTTTCTTCATGACCTTGTTCCTTTAATTCATGACAAATTGATTGTGTTTGACGGGATTGCCAAACAATTGCATGGTATATTGGACGTCCAGTATTTTTATCCCAAATAACTGTAGTTTCACGTTGGTTGGTAATTCCAATACCCTCAATTTGGTCAGCGTTAATTTCATTTTCATTTAATACTTCAGTCATAACTGCTAATACCGAAGTCCAAATTTCATTAGCATCGTGCTCTACCCAACCTGATTTAGGGAAGTATTGCTTAAATTCTCTTTGTGCAACACCTTTAATATCGCCTTCTTTATCAAATAGAATGGCTCTTGAACTTGTTGTTCCTTGGTCAATCGACATGATGTATTTTTCCATAAATTTTCTCCCTTTCTGCTATGTGAATAAAAACATTTATTTTTTAATTTTGAATAATAAGGAAGTGTACTATATGTATAGCACTTTTCCAAAAAAATTAACCACTAATTTAAGATATTTATTAAATTAATTAATAAATAGACTCAATATCATTTGATTTATTAGATTTGTTTAAAACTAAACCTAATACTAATGTTGCTATTACTAGTAAAATACCTACTGCACAAATTAAATCAAATTGACCTTTATAAAATACTTTATAAATAACTGCTCCAAGCATACCTCCAGCTATAGGTCCTAATACAGGTACTATCGCGTATCCCCAATTAGAACCACCTTTACCTGCAATTGGTAATATAGCATGAGCGATTCTTGGTCCTAAATCACGTGCTGGATTAATTGCATATCCAGTCGGACCACCTAAGCTCAAGCCAATAGCCACGATTAAGCCACCAACAATAAGTGGATTCATTCCATCTGCAATTTTATTTACACCGATAAATAAGATACCTAAACATAAGATTGCTGTACCAATAATCTCACTTAAAAAGTTTGCAAAATAATTCTTAATAGCAGGTGCTGTAGAGAATACGCCTAACTTTGCACCCTGATCTTCAGTTGCCTTCCAATGTGGTAAATACATTAACCAAACTAATACACCGCCAAAGATACCTCCAAGCATTTGACAGATAATATAGCCAGGTACTTGAGCCCAACTAAAACTTCCATCCATCGCTAAAGCAATTGAAACCGCTGGATTTAAATGTGCACCTGAAAACTTACCAACTGCGTATGCGCCCATTGACACGGCTAATCCCCAACCTGCTGCAATTACTATCCAATCAGAATCCTGTCCAGCACTTCGCTTTAAATTGACGTTGGCACAAACGCCACCACCAAAAAGGATAAGAATAGCAGTACCAATAAATTCTGCTAAATATACATTCATCACGAATCCTCCTATAAGACAAAAAGATTCCTACAAAAGCGCTAATAAAGGCATTGCAGAAATCTCTTCGTCTCTTAATCTAATATTAACTTGTTTAAATCATACAGAAAGTTTGTAAGCGTTGTCAATACTTTCGTTAAAAATTTGTCACATTTAAATTGTTTGAAAAATTGTTATAATCGTTTTTTAAGATTTTAAATTACAGCAAAATTATTAACGATGATGTCTACCATAATAAACGATTGCTTGTTGTAACGTAACTTGCCCCGCTATTAAGTGCTTGAACAATTTCACTTTCTTCATTAATTAAACCACCTGCTATAACTTTTGAAGGGGTTTCTTCATCAATAATTTTAACTACTTTATGTGCAATCCCAGGTAATACTTCAATGAAATCTGGTTCAACCTTCTTAATTAAGTTGATACTTCTACTTAATGCTTGGCTATCTATAATAAACACCCTAAAAATCGTTAACTTATTTAACGATTTAGCCTTCTGAATTACTTTAGATTTGGTAGAAACGATCCCTTTAGGATTATAAGTTTGAATTATATACTCACAAGCAAATTCATCGACAGCCATCCCTTTAATTAGATCAATATGAATATAAGTTTCAATTTGATTCGCTTTAAGCAATGCCATAACACTTTTCAAATGACCGATATGCATATCTAATAATACGCATATCTTATAATCTGTTTTTATTAATTTTTCTAAATCTTTCATGTTGCGTATCGCTGGTAAAACATATTCCTTCATGCGGCATTTTCCTCTCTACATTACACGTTTAAATAGTTTTTCAAGTTCATAATTTGAAAAATTGATGATTATAGGTCTGCCATGAGGACAAGTGAATGGATCTTCTGCTTCACGTAACTGATCAATCAAATCCGCCATTTCATTATTTTTTAAATAATGATTTGCCTTTATTGATTTTTTGCAACTCATCATGATGGCAGCATCTTCACGCATTTTTTTAACATTTACTTTTTTATCGTTTAATACTAACTCAACCATATCTTGAATAATTTCTTCAGCTTCAGCTTTTGGGAACCAAACTGGGTAACTATTAACGATATAATCATGACCGCCAAAGTGCTCTAAATGAACACCCACTTTGTCTAATTCATCTTGATATTGATCAATAATCATTTGTTCATCTTTTGAAAAGTGGAATGTTAGGGGTATTAATAAATCTTGAACTTCATTAGTCACTTCACCAATTTTTTCTCTAAAATATTCATATTTGATACGTTCTTGTGCAGCATGCTGATCTATCATAAACATGCCATTCTCATTTTGAGCAATGATATAAGTGCCATGCACTTGTCCTACGACTTCCATATATGGAACACGTCGAGATGGTGTGTTACTCACTTTACCTTTAATATCATTATTATCTTGCTGACTGTATAATGTTTGAGAAGCTTTCGATGATGCTTCATCACTATTGTTTTGTTCAGTTACAACTTCTTCTGAATCGTTTGTAGACTCGTCATTTAATGATAATGCATCACCTTTGTCTAAATCATTCAAAATTTCTTTTTGAATTTGGAAGTAATCTTTGTCATCTGAACGTTTATTATTATGTACGAAGCTTTCCGTACTTTCATTAATTAACTCATTATTATCTAAATTTGGATTTTGTACTTCAGATTCACTCATATCATAATATTGAGAATTTTTTTTGTCTTGATTAGAGTTACGCTGCCTTCTTTCAAAGTCTAATTTTTGTTGTTCAAATTGATTTAAGACTTTATTTTTTTTAGGCGTTCTATCCAAATCGTTCTGCGGAATTAAAATTCTATCCTTGAATGCATAACGGATTTTCTCAACTATTAATTGATACAATTGCTCTTCCTTTGATAATCTGACTTCTAATTTAGTTGGATGGACGTTCACATCTACTAATATAGGATCCATTTCTATGTTTAAATAACATATCGGGTAGCGTCCTATTGTCAGTAATGTATGATAACCTTCAATAATAGCTTTATTTAGTACAAAATTTTTAATATATCTTCCATTTATAAAAATTGATATATAATGTTTGTTACTTCTTGAGTGTTCTGGCTTAGCCACAAAGCCTTCAAGGTGATAATCGCTTGTATCACCTTGAATGTGCACTAAATCTTTAGCTACTTTAATACCATAAATCTCTGCCATAACCTCATTTGTTTTACCTGAACCATTCGTTTTTAATAACGTTTTTCCATCAGATATTAATGAAATTCGTATATCAGGATGACTCATTGCCATCCGATTCACAATATCTGTAATTTTACCTAACTCTGTGTATAAGCTTTTAATATATTTTAAGCGAGCTGGTGTATTGTAGAAAAGTGATGAAACAGTAATATCTGTACCTTTTTTAGCTTTAGCAGGTTTACGACTTAAAATCTCTCCGTTTTCTGCATAGATTTCATGTCCATTTTCTCTATCAGTGCAAGTTTTAAGTGTGACTTTAGCAACTGAAGATATACTTGCTAATGCCTCCCCACGAAATCCTAACGTTCTGATATGAAATAAATCGTCATCGGCATCTAATTTACTCGTGGCATGTCTATGAAACACTAAATCTAAATCATCTTGTTCTATTCCAGTACCATTATCTACTACTCTAATTGAGGATATACCTGATTGTTCTACCTCAATATTAATTTCTGTCGATTTAGCATCGATTGCATTTTCTAGCAATTCTTTCACAACTGAGCTTGGACGCTCTACTACTTCGCCTGCTGCTATTTTATTAGCTAAAGAGGTTTGTAGTTCTTTAATTTTGCCCATTTTCAAACACCTCTATCTCAATTGGTTTTGTAATTCACTTAGTTTTAGTAATGCTTCAATAGGCGTCATGTTTGATATATTAAGATTTTTAATCTGTTCCTCAATTTTACTAGTCATTGTTTCTGAATCAAATAAATCGAATGACGCTTGCTCAAATTCATTCTCATTTGTATACTTTGTTGTTTGAGACTTTTTATCATTGTTATTTGCATTTTGTGCGTCATAATCTGCAAACCCTTCCACTGAGGCTGAATCTTTAAGAACAGTAATGTTAGAATACTCTTCATTATCAGAAGCATTTTGACTTTGTTCAAAAGCATCTAATATAACTTGTGCACGGTTAATAACTTCATCTGGCAAGTTAGCTAGTTTCGCTACTTGAATACCATAACTATCATCTACAGCACCATCTTTTACTTTATGTAAGAAGATTAATTCACCTTTGTATTCATCCGCAGCCACATGAACATTTTTAAGATTTGGTAGTGCTTGATCTAAAGTCGTAAGTTCATGATAGTGTGTTGAGAATAAAGTTTTCGCATGAGATGTTTGAGCAACATATTCAATCATTGCTTGAGCTAACGCTAGCCCATCATATGTTGAAGTTCCTCTACCAATTTCATCGAAGATTATTAAACTATCTTCTGTTGCGTAAGTTAATGCTTTTTGTGCTTCTAACATCTCTACCATAAATGTACTTTTTCCTGATACTAAATCATCTGCAGCACCTATACGAGTGAATATTTGATCAAATATTGGTAATTCTGCTTTATCACAAGGAACATAAGCCCCCATTTGAGCCATGATGCTTATGATTGCTACTTGTCTCATGTAAGTTGACTTACCAGACATGTTAGGACCAGTTATTAGATATATAAAGTTATCTTTATCTAATTTACAGTCATTAGGTACATAGTCATTGTAGTCCATCACACGTTCAACAACAGGATGGCGAGAGTTCTCTAAGCTTAGCGTTTTATTATCACTAAATTCAGGTTTAACATAGTTGTATTTTTGTGCAATTTCAGCAAAACTTTGTAGGCAGTCAAGTTCAGAAATGATTTTAGCCTGTTTTTGTAGTCTTTCAGTGTACGTTTTAATGTGTTCTCTTAGGCGAACAAATAGTTGATATTCAAGATCTACCGCTTTATCTTCTGCACCTAAAATAATATCTTCTTTTTCTTTCAATTCATCTGTAATGAAGCGTTCGGCATTGGACAATGTTTGTTTACGGTGATAGCCAAATTTACTAGGTTCAAATCCTTGTAAATTTGCTCGTGTGATTTCTATAAAATAACCAAACACTTTGTTAAAACTGATTTTAAGAGATTTAATACCTGTACGCTCTCTTTCTTTAGCTTGTAATTGTGCTAACCAATCTTTTCCATTTTTAGAAGCTTCTAAGTATTCATCTAATTGTTTACTAAAGCCTTGTTTAAATAGACCACCATCCTTAATGGAAATAGGTGGTTCTTCGATTAAACTATCTTCTAACACTTGTAATAAGTCTTCTAATGGTTCAAGGGAACTAAATTGATTTGATGCTACGTCATTCATACTTTCAAGTAAAGATTTAATATTAGGTATCTCTGAAATTGAATGTTTAAGTTGAATTAAATCACGCGCATTGACATTGCCATAACTGACACGGCCAACAAGTCTTTCTATATCATATACTTGATTTAAATATCCTCGTAATGTATCTCTCTCAATAAAGTGATTTATGAATGATTCTACTACACTTAGTCTTTCTTCAATTCTTTCTTTATTGATTAATGGTCTGTCTATCCATTGCTTAAGGCGACGTGCTCCCATCGGCGTTTTAGTTTCATCCATTAACCATAAAAGTGTTCCTTTTTTAGATTTTAATCTAATACTTTCGGTTAATTCTAAATTTCTTTTAGCATAGTAGTCCATCTTCATAAAATCCACTGCAGCATACGTTATTGCAGTTTCTATGTGAGACAAATCTCGTTTTTGAGTATGATAAACATAATCGAGTAATAGTTGTGTTGCTAGATACATATGATTATTAGTTAATTGATTCACTTCATAGCTTGCATCGGAAATAGATTCTCTAATTGTTATAGTTTCTGTAGTTAAATAGATTTGCTTTTTAAGATTTTCATCAATTTCTTGGTTAACAACGATTTCATTAGGATTAATAGTTACAATTTCATTAATCAATGTATCTTCATCTTCAATTTGAGTGGCTTTTAACTCTCCTGTAGAAATATCACAATAGCTAAGGGCGTAGTTACTATCTTGTTTAATGAAACTTAAAATGTAGTTATTTTGATTTTCATCCATACCACCTTGTTCCATGACTGTTCCAGGTGTTACAACTCTAACTACTTCGCGTTTTACCATACCTTTAGTTTGTTTAGGATCTTCCATTTGTTCACAAATTGCTACTTTATAACCATTATTTATCAATGTTTCAATATAGCTATTAGCGGAATGATACGGAACACCACACATAGGTATTGGATTCTCTTTTTTAGCATCTCTTTTAGTTAATGTAATTTCTAATACCCTTGACGCTTCTTTAGCATCTTCAAAAAACATTTCATAAAAATCGCCTAATCTGAAGAATAATAAGCAATCTTGATATTGCGATTTAATTTTTAAATATTGTTGCATCATCGGTGTCGTGTTTGACATATTTTCACAACCTTACTAATTTTTTCCGATTTATTACATGCTTTTAACTCATATATTTTAACATATGAAATGTTACAACGCTCGTGAGTTCATTTTATTGATTTTATTTATTTTTTAGAGTTTAGTTAAAAAATGATTCATCTTAATTTACAAATAAAAAAGATTATCACAACAAAATATAGAACACATACGTTTCATAAACGACTGTACTTTATTTTGGAATGATAATCTCAAATCAACTAAATCAATCTCTTATTTCCAAACTATTATTGTTTAAATCTATCTAGTAAACCTCTTTTTTTCAACATTATAAGTAAGAAATAACTAATAGCAGCTCCGATAAAACTTGAAATAATAAATGCTATCATTAAGGGTTTGACAAAGAAATCTTGCATACCTAAAACCCACGCCATTGGTATGCATAAAAGACTTCCTATAATGCCTGTACCAATTACTTCACCAACAGCAGCCATAAAGATATGTTTTCTATACATATAGAATACACTAGCCAATAGCACGCCAATCATACTGCCAGGAAATGCAAAAAAACTACCAGTACCAAATAAATTTCTTATGATTGATGAAATTAATGCTTGAGCTAAACCGTACCATGGCCCTACAAATACTGCACATAACACATTGATGAAATGTTGAACAGGTGCTGCTTTGACAGGACCTAAGGGTATGATAATAATACTGCTTAATACAACATTAGTGGCAATTAACAGTGCAGTAAGTGTCAATTTTCTATTGTTCATAGTGCGTATCCCCTTCTTCCATTAATCCTTATGTTCATCCTCATTATGTTCATTCAAACGATCTTCCATTGTGCTTATCATTAGTTGTAATAAATCGTTTGCTTCATACTGAGCAGAACGAAATTCTTCCACTATTGGTAATTCATTAATTTCATGTTCTAGCGCTTCAATTTCATTTTCTGATTGTTGATAAGCATGTTGTTTCCCATAATTTTGAAAATTAACAGATTGCTTTTGTTGTTTTTTTAAGCGATTCATTTTACTTTCAATATTACGATTTTCATGAATTTGTTTCTCTATATTTTGATAAGATTTTATAAGATCTAAATTTTGAATTTTACTCGTGAGTTGATCGGCTTGTTTTAAAATATCATCTTTACTATACATTTAATTTGTCACCAATGGTGCATCGTTAAATTCTTTGAATGTACCATTTAATGAATATTGTTTTGTTTCATCAATTTCAACATTTACTAACTTACCGATTGCCTCACGTGGACCTTTAAAGTTAACTAACTTGTTCTTTTCGGTATAACCTGCTAAAACTGTATCATCTTTTTTACTTGAACCTTCACATAGAACAGTTACAGTTTTGCCTTCATATTGATTCATAGCTTTTTCTGAATAATGTCCTACTTTTTTATTTAAACGTTGTAATCGTTCTTTTTTAACGTCTTTAGGAACATTATCTTTCATTTTTGAGGCAGGTGTACCATCCCTTTGAGAGTATAAATACGTATAAGCGTGCTCAAATTGAACTTCGTCATATAGTGATAGTGTCTCTTCAAATTGTTCTTCAGTTTCGTTTGGATATCCAACAATGATATCAGTAGTTAAAGCTACATTAGGTATTGATTTTTTTATTCTATTAACTAGATCTAAATAACTTTCTCTTGTATATTTACGTCCCATAATTTTCAATACAGCATTATTTCCTGATTGCACGGGTAAATGGATATGAGGTACAATATTGCCACCTTTAGCTATTACTTCAATCATTCTATCTGTAAAATCCCATGGGTGACTAGTAGTAAAACGTACTCTTGGAATATCAATTTTGGAAATATCTTCTAATAAATCTCCTAATCCATACTCTAAATCCTTAATATCTTTTCCATATGAGTTTACATTTTGACCAAGCAAAGTTATTTCTTTATAACCATCTCTCGCTAAACCGCGAACTTCTTCAATAATATCTTCTGGTCTACGACTGCGTTCTTTACCTCTAGTAAAGGGTACAATGCAATATGTACAGAATTTATCACAACCATACATAATATTAACCCATGCTTTTGTACTACCTTCACGTACTTTAGGAAGGTTTTCAATAATGTCGCCTTCTTTAGACCAAACTTCGACAACCATTGCTTTAGATAGGTATGCTTCTTCTAAAATTTCAGGTAATTTGTGAATATTATGAGTTCCAAAAATCATATCCACATTTTGGTATGATTTAAGTATTTTATTTACTACTGACTCTTCTTGTGACATACATCCACATACACCAATTAATGCTTCTGGTCTATTCTTTTTTAAATGTTTTAAGTTACCAATTTCACTAAACACTTTATTTTCAGCGTTTTCACGAATCGCACATGTATTTATCAAAATAACGTCCGCTTCGTTGATATCTTCTGTGGCAGTATATCCTAAGGCTTGTAATATTCCTGCCATTACCTCAGTATCATGTGCATTCATTTGGCAGCCATATGTTTTTATTAAGAATGTGCGACCTTTGCCCATCCCTTCAAACTTGTCTTCTATATGAAAGTCACGATTATAATTTATATTTTGTTTTCCACGTTTACGTGCTTCTTTTAAACTAGGTGGTTGATAAATTTTTTCGAAATATTTACTATAATCTTTTTCTACTTTTCTATCGCGTTCATCAAGGATATTTATCGTACCAGCTTTTCTTTGTTCTTCGTTCACTTTAAAAAATTCCTTTCTATATGCCCTTATATCATTAGTTAATTATATTAAAATTAATAATAAAGTGCAAAAAGAGTTGAAATAGTTAATAAATTTGTCATTTAAAAAGTGGAATAGGGTGGGATAGAAATAATATTTTTACAATATTTATTTAGATGTAATCTTAGCAAAGCAAGATTGACTAGCATTAAAAAAGCTTGTTATAGGTTTTTTAGATCAGTCAACTACTGCCATTATAAAAAATATAGCCTAAGACACAGATTTATGTCTTAGGCTTATCTCATTTAAACTTTACTTACTCGTTATCAAATTTTCCTGTTAACGTTTCAATTGTGATGCCAGCTGGTACATGGTAGAACTTAACTTGACTTATAATGCTCGGACATTCTAATTCAACCATACGTTCATGCAATTTTTGGATTAAAATTAAGCATTCGCTCATATCACCTTGAACTGTGGTCTCAAGTGGGCCAACTCTAAAATGCAATCCAGAATCATCAATAATTTTTATTGCCTCATCTACATAAGGTATAACGTCTTCATTGTTTGGCGTTTTCGGAACGATTTGAATACTCATTAATGTGTCTTGCATTAACAATCACCTCATTCAATATTATTACCTTAATTTTACCACGCCCTTATTTAACTTGCCTTAATTAATTGCCGAGTTAATTGCTTGGCCAAAATCATACATTTTATCATCCCAATTTGATTCATCCATTCTACTTTTACGATTAAACTTATTATTTTTAAATAAAGACTTTCTTAAACTAGATGTTAATTCTATTTGTACCCCAACTTCATTTTTCGTACAATTAACTATATTATCATCTTGAACACCAGACATGTGATTCGGTGCTTCTTTAACTTCTACACCTATTTGATTTAATTCATTAGCAATACGCTCTTTTAATTGATTATCTTTACCACCGATATAAGCAACGTCTTCTTCACCAAGACATCCATGAATTGTCACAGCACGTTCACTAGATTTTACTAAGTTCATTGCGATATCATTATCATAGTTTATAGATGTCACATGCAATTCATTGTTTCCTTTTGTTCGAATACCGTTAAAGACGAAATAATTAAATTGCCCTTCATTAGCAATGACCCTAGCAATTTCAGAAGTGGCTGGTTCAATTCCACCACCATGTATTGCCAAAATCGTTACGTCACTATCTCTATCTTCAGTCATTATCTCCCAATCCTCATTCTCAATTGTCTCATTTTGTAATTCTTTCATAGAATGATATTTATCCATTGTAAAAACCTCTCTTAAGTATAGTGTTATTACTATTCTTTCCCATTTTATAGGTTCTAAAAAGTATTTAAATGATTTTTAACAATGATTACTTAAACTAAAATATTTTAATATTTTCTATACATCATTAAACTATGGTGTTATTATTTTCCATAAAAAAATTTAAAGTTATAAAAAAACTCACTTCAAAACTTAAGGCGTTTTAAAGTGAGCTCATACAATTTCTATACAAATTGAGCAGTTAAGTTATTAAAATCTTCTTCTGTTATATGAATATCGCGTTTAGATAATGCACTTTCATTTAATTCTTCAATTTGAGACTCATATGATGGTGTTTCAGTATCTTGATATACAATACCTTTAACTAGTGATTCATGATCTAGAACAGTCTTCATTGCTAATTGTTTATCTGAAGTATCATAGCCTTCGATATCTTCTAAACTAGTTAAATGTTCTTTAAACCAATCATATGTGTTTACTTTGTTGTATGTTACACATGGTGAAAAGACATTTACAAATGAAAAACCATCATGGTTAATCGCATCCTCAATTAGTTTAGTTAATGCTTTAATATCACTAGAAAAGCCTTGTGCTACAAATGTAGCGCCTGATGATAAAGCTAATTCGAGTGGTGCAACATTCTTCTCGATATTACCTTTAGGGGTAGATTTAGTAACAAAACCTACTGCAGATGAAGGCGACGTTTGACCTTTAGTTAAGCCATAAATTTGATTATCCATAACAATATAAGTCATATTCATATTTCGTCTTAAGGCGTGTATGGTATGACCCATACCAATAGCGTATCCATCGCCATCACCACCAGAAGCAATAACTGTTAAATCCTTGTTAGCCATTTTAACACCTTGCGCTAATGGTAAAGCACGTCCATGTATGCCATGTACACCGTATGAATTAATGTAACCAGATAGTCGTCCTGAACAACCTATACCAGTAATAATTGCTACTTCCTCTGGCTCTAACCCTACATTAGCTGCCGCCTTTTGAATAGCTGCTTGAACTGAGAAATCACCACAACCGGGGCACCAATTTGGCTTCACATTATTTCGAAAATCTTTAAATGTAGCCAATTATACCAACTCCTTACTTTCGCTTACTACTTTTTGTCCTTTAGATTCAATTTCATGAGGTAAGAAAGGTGTTCCATCATACTTAATTTGATTTATTAATTTATCTTGAATAGTTGTATTCATTTTAAGGATATTTGAAAGTTGACCTTGATAATTATGTTCAACAACAATAACTCTAGATGCTTTATCGATAGCTTCTTGAATGACATCTTTCGGCATAGGATGTAGTTGTCGAATCTGCATTGTATTTACTTTTATACCTTGAGCATTTAGTCTTTCTGCGCCTTCTTGAATTGCACCTTTACTAGATATGAATCCTATAAATAGAATATCCGCTTCTTCATGATGCTCATCTAACTCAACAGGCTTTTCAATTAGTATATTTGATGTTTTACGCATTCTTTTTTCCATTTGTTGACGTCTATTTTCAGCCGCTTCACTCGGTTTACCTTCTTCATTATGTTCAACGCCAGTTACATGGTGTATGCCACCTTTAACGCCCGGAATTGGTCTAGGTGATATTCCATTTCCTGTTAATGCATATCTTCTAAAGTATTGTTTATCGTCTTCTTCACGTTCAATATCAGATTGTAATAACTCGCCACGATGTATTTGAATTTTATTATAATCTAAGCGTTCGACTGTTTGTTTACCTAACGATAATTGTAAGTCACTCAATATAATTACTGGGCATTGATATTCTTCGGCTAAATTAAAAGCCTCAATAGTTAAATAGAATGCATCTTCAGCATCTGTAGGAGCAACTACTATTTTAGGTATATCTCCATGCGTACCATAAATCATTTGCATTAAATCTGATTGTTCTTGCTTGGTTGGTAAACCTGTAGATGGTCCACCACGTTGAGTATTAATAATGACTAAAGGTGTTTCAGTCATACCTGATAGGCCTATGGCTTCCATCATAAGTGATAAACCTGGACCAGCACTAGCAGTAAATGCTCTGACACCTGCATAATTAGCACCAATTGCCATATTGGCTGCAGCAATTTCATCTTCAGTTTGTACTACCGTACCGCCTACTTTTGGGACGTTTGCAATCATATATTCCATAATTTCAGATGCCGGTGTAATTGGATAAGCAGCCATGAAACGAGAACCAGCTGAAATCGCACCTAATCCAATGGCATCATTACCAATCATATATAAGTGTGGATTCTCTCCAGTCGTTTGTAGTTTGAAGTCTCCTTGTAAATCATTTAATTGTTCTTTCATCAATGTATAACCTTGATTTAGAGCTTCAATGTTCATTTCTACAACTTTTTCACCTTTTTTAGTAAACATATTAGTTATAAGGGTTTCAAATGTTGCAGTATCTAAATCCATGATTGCACATGTTGCTCCTATAGCAACCATATTTTTCATTAATGCAGTACCTAATTCTTTAGCTGTGCTAGTAAAAGGTAATTCAATAAGTTGAGCACGACATTGTTCAGGTTTTGTCGGTTTAGCTTTTGCATCAGCAATAATAATGCTATCTTCACGCATTTCATGATGATTCAATTCAATCGTTTCTTGATCAAAAGCCACTAGAATGTCTAAATCATCACTGATTGCATGTACAGGTGCAGTAGATACTCTAATTTTGTTATTAGTATGTCCACCTTTTATACGACTTGAGAAATGTCTATATCCATATAAATAATAACCTTTACGGTTCATTGCTGTGGCAAAGATTTCTCCAGTCGATTCGATACCTTCACCTTGTTGTCCGCCCACTTTCCATGATATTTGTGATTTCATATCATATGCCTCCTGTGGAATTAATTCATAATAAATCATAACAAAAATAACCACCGTCTTACTATGACAACAGTGGCAATTATTTAAATTCATACTAATGGACTATATTCGTTCATCTATAAATTTCTTTTAAATTATTTATTAAATGGATGATCGTCATTAATTAAAATTCTTTCAATTCGCTTTGTTTTTCCATCTTTATCTAAATCTATAATAACACCAGATAGAACACTTCTTCCATCATCCGGCACAACATGACGTTGTGGTAAGCTTGTGATAAATCTCTCTATTACTTCATCACGATTAATACCTAATATACCATCGTAATATCCTGTCATACCAACATCAGTAATATACCCTGTGCCATTCGGTAGTACACGTTCATCTGAAGTCTGAATGTGTGTATGCGTACCAACTACCGCACTTACTCTACCATCTAAATACCATCCCATTGCATTTTTTTCTGATGTCGTTTCTGCATGAAAATCAACAAATATAAAATTAGTCTCTTTTTTAGCCTCTTCAATAAGTTGATCAGCTTTTTTAAAAGGGTCGTCGATATCTTGCATAAATGAACGGCCTTGCAAATTAATAATTGCTAATTTAATATCATTAATTTGAATAAATCTCATGCCTACACCAGGTGCTTCACTTGGAAAATTAGCGGGTCTTACCATTCTGTTTGCATCATCAATAAAGTCATAAATTTCACGTTGACCGTATGTATGATTACCCATCGTCATGAAATCTACGCCATCTCTTAATAATTGTTTATATAACTTTTCAGTTAGACCCTTACCGTGCGCTGCATTTTCAGCATTAACGATACTTACAGTAGGTCTATATGATTGTTTTATTTTAGGTAAATATTCAGCAATCGCATTTCTTCCAACTTTACCTACGATATCTCCAATAAATAATATCCTCATTGAATGTTCATCCTCTCATAAAAATAGTTTAATTCATATAGGTCTATAATAAAAGAGGATATTCATACTCTTTTTAAATTTGATATCTATTTGCTTTAGCATGTATACAACATATGTTAAGATAGGTTTATCAAAAGTAATAGGAGTTGTAAAATTTACATGTCAATTAATATTGATCCAGAGAAGTTTGCAGAATTAGTGGTAAAATCTAATCCATCTAAATCTGAAGATGCAGAAGATATCGCTAAAGAAAGTCTTGAATTATACATCAACGCTTATCGTTTAGCTGAAAGATATTCAAATATTGCTACTAATTGCTATGATACAGCAGAAATAATTTCTGAATTAAGAAAAACAGATTTACAACTTAAATAATATATAAGACTATCAATTAAGGATAAGCATAAACATCAAATAGTTTAAGTTTACAATGAAAATTTATATTAAATGATTGAACTTTGAGTATGTCCTCAATTAGTTTGTACTTTTTGGTTCTAGTCATCTATTTGGAGTGAGACTATGAATTCGTAATGAATTCAATCTCACTCTTTTTTAATGACAACATTTCACCTACTTTATTAAATTCAATTAATAATTGAATTTTAACTGAAAAGAAAACAAAAGAAAAAAACAGACCCAAAATTTGGATCTGTTAAAAACTATTTCGCATACTCTACTGCTCTTGTCTCTCTTACAACTGTCACTTTGATGTGACCAGGATATTGTAATTCATCTTCTATTTGCGTTTTAATGTCTCTAGCCAGTCTGTATGACTTCAAGTCATCTATTTCATCAGGGGAAACAATAACTCTAATTTCTCGACCTGCTTGAATAGCGAATGCTTTTTCTACACCATCATAACCTTCAGAAAGTGTTTCTAAGCGTTCTAATCTACGTATATAGTTTTCAAGCGTTTCTTTACGAGCACCTGGTCTAGCCGCAGATAATGCGTCAGCAGCTGCTACCAGAATTGAAATAATAGAAGTAGGTTCAACATCACCATGATGAGAGTGAATAGCATTAATTACAGTTTCATTTTCTGCATATTTTTTAGCTAATTCAACACCTATTTCTACGTGGCTACCTTCAACCTCATGATCTATCGCTTTACCAACATCGTGAAGTAATCCAGCACGTTTGGCCAAGCTAACATCTTCTCCTAGTTCAGCAGCTAGCATTCCAGATAAATGCGCCACTTCAATAGAATGTTTCAAGACGTTTTGACCATAACTAGTTCTATAATTTAGACGACCTAAGACTTTAACTAAGTCTGGGTGCATATTATGAACATTGATTTCGAATGTTGCTTGTTCACCAGCATCTCTAATAATGTCATCTACTTCTTTTCTAGCTTTATCTACCATTTCTTCAATTCTGCCTGGATGGATGCGCCCATCTGAGACTAAATTAACTAATGCTGTACGCGCGATTTCACGTCTAATTGGATCAAAACCAGATAAAATAACCGCTTCTGGTGTATCATCAATGATTAAATCAATACCTGTTAATGTTTCTAAAGTTCTAATATTTCTACCTTCTCTACCAATGATACGACCTTTCATCTCATCATTTGGTAAATTAACTACTGAAACTGTTGATTCAGTTGTATGGTCAGCAGCTAATCTTTGAACGGTAGTAGCTAATAATTCTTTTGCTTTTTTATCAACTTTTTCTTTAGCTTCTTTCTCTTTTTCTTTAACAAGTACTGCAATATCTTGTGACAGTTCTTCTTCAACCCTTTGAAGTTGTTCATTTACAGCTTCTTCTTGAGTGAGACCGGAGATGCGTTCTAATTCTTGTTCATGCTTCATTATTAATGTCTGAACACTACTCTCTTTTGCATCTACTTGTTGTTGTCTTTCTTCAAGTTTAGATTCTTTTTGTTCTAAAATCTCATCTTTTTTATCGAGAAGATCAGATTTTCGATCTAAATTTTCCTCTTTTTGAAGAAGTCGGGCTTCTTGTCTTTGAAGCTCACCACGTCTTTCACGTAGTTCTGATTCAGTTTGTTCTCTTATGATTTGGTTTTCTTCTTTTGCCTCTAATAATTTTTCCTTTTTGATATTATCAGCTTCTTTTTGACCTTGCTTGATAATATCATCAGCAGTTTGTCTAGCTTGTAATTGCTTTTGATGCAATAAATTTCGGGCTACAAAATACCCCACAACAACCCCTAGAATAATCCCCAGCAAAATGAGTAGGAGGTTTAATAAATTCACATAAACACCTCCTTTTTCTAGGTATTTGCTTTGTATATCAAAATCTCTTTATGATTTTTATAAATGTATAATAACTATACATATTAATTGTACGTTTATTAACTTGTTAGTGTCAAGATATGAAATTGCACTGTATTTAGAATTTACATATATTACTTACTATATGTAAGTTTATATAAAAACAAAAATCCTACTACAATGTTAAGTGATAAAAACTGCCTCCTAGTATTTCATTTATTCAATGCTTAATACTGGGGTAGCTTATCAAATGTAGCAGGCTTATTTCATATAATAAAAGTAAATTTTAGTGAACTGACGTATTTTACTAAAACTTTATCGCTATATAGTTAGCGAAATATTCACTCCAATAATTAAAATTGTAAATACTATTCTTCATCGAATAAGGTTTGCGGTGCATCTTCTTCTTTTTCATCAACATCTCCATCGAAAATACCGAGTTTTTCTCGTAACTTACGATCGATTTCTTCTTTAACTTGAGGATTTTCCTTAAGGTATGTTTTTACATTTTCTTTACCTTGACCCATTCGATCACCATTATATGAGTACCATGCACCTGATTTATCTACGATGTCATTTTCAACACCAAGATCAATCAATTCACCTTCTTTAGAGATACCTTGACCATACATAATATCTACTTCAGCGACTCTAAAAGGTGGTGCAACTTTGTTTTTGACAACTTTAATTTTAGTTCTGTTACCAACAATTTCTTGGCCTTGTTTTAACTGCTCAGCACGACGAACTTCTAAACGAACAGAACTATAGAATTTTAATGCACGTCCACCAGGTGTAGTTTCTGGGTTACCAAACATTACACCAACTTTTTCACGAATTTGATTAATGAAAATGGCTGTTGTATTTGATTTTGAAATTGCACCAGATAATTTACGTAACGCCTGTGACATTAAGCGAGCTTGAAGTCCTACATGCGTATCGCCCATTTCACCTTCAATTTCTGCTTTAGGTGTTAATGCAGCAACAGAGTCAACTACTACAATATCAACCGCACCACTTCGAACGAAAGCTTCAGCAATCTCTAAACCCTGTTCACCATGGTCTGGTTGTGATAGATACAAATTATCAATATCTACACCTAATGCTTCTGCATATACCGGATCAAGTGCGTGTTCGGCATCGATAAATGCAGCAACGCCACCGTTCTTTTGTACCTCTGCAATAGCATGTAAAGCTACTGTTGTTTTACCAGAACTTTCTGGTCCATAAATCTCTATAATTCTACCTTTAGGATATCCACCTACACCTAGTGCGTTATCTAATGTAACTGAACCACTTGAAACACTTGAAACACGGCGTCCTTTATTATCGCCTAGTTTCATAACGGCACCTTTACCGAATGATTTTTCCATATTTTTTATAACTGTATCTAAAGCTTTTTGACGATCATTATCCAAAGCGAAACCTCCTATTAATGAGTTAATCATCGTATTAATATCTTAATTAATACTATACATTCAATTGAATCTAATTACAAGCATTTTGCGAATATTTGTTCGCTTTTAACAATGTTAGACAAGATAAAATCGAACAAACGTACTAAATGAATACTCTAGTTTTCAAAAATAATAACTATTTAAACCAATTTATTAACTTTATCATGGCATAATTTTGACTTCTGCTTTTTAAAATATTTCGTTTTAGAGGCATTTTAAATGTCTCATATTTAAACACACTGTCATCATAGTATCCAAGATAAACTTGTTCTTGATCGTGTAATAACGCTATACCCCAATCAGTTTTATATAAATCTTTTACATATTGAGATACATATTTTAATTTATCTACAATATCATCAAAATCAGAAACAAAGACTGATGAATCAGGTAGTTGTCCTTTCAAAAAATGATTTAAATCTTGGTTTTTCAAACGTGTATATAGTGCACCATTGGTCACGCCATCATATATGCTGAAACTTTTATTTATAATATTCATTAATGCCTGTTCAATAACGATATCATCCGAACCGTAATAATAGTCACCTATTCTTGCAAGAATCTTCTCTTTAGTAGGTGCAATTAACTTTTTGCATTCATTTTCTGTATTTGCATTAGCAGTTAATCTAATATAAACTTCATGCGTACCAGCTAATGGAGCAATGGTTGGATTATCTTGACTATCAATTAAATCCATTAACTCTGTTTCAACTTTAGATTCTCCAATTCCAGCGAATCTTAATTGTTCTGAGTGTATAACTCTATCTTCATCCATTAAATAAGGTAATAACTCATTCTTTGCCATTGGTTGCATTTCACTTGGTGGGCCAGGTAATAAAATGACTTTCTTATCTTCATATTCCACAAACATACCAGGTGCCATCCCATATTTGTTTTGTAATACTTTTGCACCTTCAATAACCAAAGCTTGTTGCTTATTATTGGGTGTCATTTCTTGTCCTTGTTCTTTAAAATAATTCTCAATATATTCTAATGCATTTGTATCTGTCACAAGATTTTTACCAAGCACTTTCGCAACAGTATGCTTTGTTAAGTCATCTTTTGTAGGTCCTAATCCCCCAGTAAATACAAGTGTATCAAAACGTTTTAACCCCTCTTTGATAACATACTCTAATCTTTGAGGATTATCGCCAATCACAGTATGTTCGACAACACTTTTACCAATACTATTAAATAATCTTGATAAATATTGTCCATTCGTATTAGCAATTTGTCCTAATAATAACTCAGATCCAACAGCTATTATTGAAATATTCATGTCCATTTATCCCCCTAACGATAATTCTTACACAACATCTATCATTATAATGCAAAGTATGACATTTATTCTAAAAATTGAACTAAAAAACCAAGAATAAATAGGAATAGAATTATCTTTCTATCACTATCATTCTTGGTTATATTTCACTAATTTAATGTTTGAAAACATCTCTACCTTTATAAAAGTATTCAATACCAGATAAAATCGTGAATAAAACACCTATATAAAGTAATACTTGTCCAATTTGGATGCCTATCCATGTTGCTAATAAATCACCTAATAAAACCCAAATAATTGCAACCATAGTCACAGCAGTTTTAATTTTACCTAATTGACCAGCAGCACTAACAAACCCTTGTTCAATCTGTAATAGACGTAATCCTGTAACAGCAAATTCACGTGCAATTATAATGATTGCTACTACTGAATTTGTAAGTCCTAATTGAACCATAACAATTAGTGCACTGGAAACTAGCAATTTGTCAGCTAGTGGATCTAAGAATTTACCCATATTAGTTACAAGTTGCCATTTTCTAGCTAAGTACCCATCTAGGAAATCACTTAAAGAAGCTACAATGAAAATGATAGCAGCAATAAGTTGTTCAATACGGATTTCAAATCCACCTAAAATAGATACATTGCCAAATCCAAAGTTTACTAGAGCAAATAATATGAAAAACGGAATTAGTATTACTCTGAAAACCGTAATTTGATTTGGAATATTCATGTTAAAGCCTCATTTCTAAATTTATCTCTCATTTTATAATAGTAACACAGCTAAGACCCATAAGATAAAAGTTATTACAATAATGCCACCAATAATTATCATTAATTGTAAAGGTTCTTTACTCTTAGTACGATATGTAGGCGCATCATCATTATGATATCTGTATAAAAACTCATTCAATTGATGTTGACTATCTGGTATTTCCTCTTGATGCGCTTGAATCAGTTGTTGTGAATCAATATTTACCACACTCGCATAACGTCGAATAAAACCCTCTGCGTAATCAACTTTAGCTAATTTATCAAACTGATTTTGTTCGATTAATTTCAACGTATCACGTTTAATTTGAGTGCGCTCTTCTAATTCTGCTAACGTCATTCCTAGCCTTTCACGTCTACCTTTTAATGTTTCACCAATTGTCTTCACTTCTAAAAGCCTCCACAACCACTATTCAAAAAATCCAAATCCTCCGCCAAACATGTCTTCTCCAAAGTCTAGCGTGTTTTTACTTTTAACTGTTTGTTGTTTCATTTGATCATATTCAATTTCTTGATTTTCATTTTCTCTTAATTCAATAATATAATCAAAATCATCCATGCTATAATTACCCGATTCCACAAATAAATCTGGATGTTCAACCACTTTGATTGATGGTAAGGTCATTACTTCTCGCACTAATTCTTGATGCTTAGGGTTTGATTCTCTAGCAGTGACAGCGCCATCAATAATATAAACATGGTTAGAATCATATTCTCCTTTAATAAGAGAGCTTCGTACAGTTTGCTTAATCAATGTAGAACTAATAAATAACCATCGCTTATGCGCACATACACTTCCTGCTACGATTGATTCTGTTTTTCCGACACGCGGCATACCTCTGATACCAATTAATTTATGACCTTCCTCTTTAAATAGTTCAGCCAAAAAATCTACCAATAAACCTAAATCTTCACGTTCAAAACGAAAAGTTTTTTTATCATCGGCGTCTTGTTCAATATAACGTCCATGTCTAACAGCCAATCTATCACGTAATTCAGGTACTCTTAATTTAGTAATTTCTATCTCACTAAGCTCATTGATTATATGTTCAAAGCGATTAACTTTCTCAAGACTGTCCGTTTTAATTAATAAACCCCGTCGACCTTGATCAACCCCATTAATCGTAACGATACTTATACCTAACATACCAAGTAAACTCGAAATATCACCCAGTAAACCTGCTCGGTTAACTGTGATTTCATATTCAAGATACCATTCTTTCTTTTCGGCTACTGTCATCAATATCCGCCCCTTGTTTTAAATGGTAACCTACCATCGGAATATTAAAATTAGTAATCATATTATAGCATTTAGAACTTGGTTCAAAAATCTTTTTTTACTGTGTAAGGGAAATTTACTATAGCTAATAGAGTAGTGACGTTAAATACTATCACATCCTCAATTGTCACAACTTAAATATACCAAGCACCGTTTACTTTTTGGACAGTTCCAGTAATACTTTTCGCCAAAGGATTCCATAGATAAGCACACGTATGCGCAATTTCACAAGGATTAATCATTCTTTGCTGAGGCAATTCTGCTAATATAGCTTTCAATTCATCTGAATTAAAAACTTGTGACATATTTCCACTTACAAAACCAGGCGTGATAGCATTAACAGTGACATTAGTCATCGCTAATTCTTGACTTAGCGCTTTGACGAAACCGATTTGTGCACTTTTCATTGCCGAGTAAATTGTTTCCATACTCGCACCTGTTTCACCCCAAATGGATGAAATAACAATAATTCGACCAAACTCACTTTGACGTATTAAGTCTATAAAATAACGACAACATCTAATTAACTGCTTAACATGAATGTTATAGCTAAGATCAATATCTTTATCTGACATATCTTGCAATAAGCCATACAAAGCTGTACCACTACTGTATATCAAACAATCTAAATGTTTGATGTGAGCAAACGTAGTTTCCAAATCAATATTTTGCGTTAAATCAACTTGTATAAATTCGACTGCTTTGCCTTTGTACTTATCTTGTAATGCTTTTAAATCTGATTGAAAATATTGAATAATTACTTCATTACCTTCTTCTAATAAACGCTCTACAATTGCTGTTCCAATAGTGCCTGACCCACCAAGTACTAACGCTCTCATTAAGCTTTAGGCTCCAATCGACTATCAACCATATTATTGATATTTAAAAATTTAGATGCAGTTTCATTAATACTATCTAATGTTATATTATCTATAATATCTAACATATCGAATACACTGACGCCCTCAAAGTATAATTTAGAATATTGATTTGCAATATATTCAGGAGAATTTAAACTTGAAATAAATTCCCCAATAAATTGTTTTTTCAACAATTCAAATGCTTCTTGATCATCAAGATTACCACAATACTTGTTTAGCTCTCTTAACAACACTTCTTTTAACTTATCTGGATATTGCGTTGCACTGGTGATAATTGAAAAACAATATGTAGGTTCGAGTACAAATTGATATCCAAAAGATTCGTCTATTAAATCTTCATTTAATAAAGTCTGATAAAATTCAGTTTCTTCACCAAATATTAATTCGAAAAATAGTGTCATTTCTAAATCATGTTGTACGTATTCATGTGGTAAAGCTTCAGTTGGTTCATTTTTAAAACCTAACATTAATCTAGGAGATTGTAATTTCATTTCTTCTGAAACAAAAGGTGTTATAACATTTGTTGGTTCATCAACAGTTGCTCGTTCAATGCTAGACTGATTCGTTTTATCCCTTTTATTTTCATGAGTTTCAACTATGTCACGTATGTTTTCAGGATTGACATCTCCAACGACAAATAACACCATATTTGATGGATGATAAAATGTTTCATAACATAAATATAAATCATCTTTAGTAATGTTATAAATGCTTTCAACGCTTCCTGCTATATCAACTTTAATAGGGTGATTTTGATACATAGCACGTAAAGTATTAAACATAATTTTATAACCAGGTTGCTCCTGATACATCTTTATTTCTTCAGCAATAATACCTTTTTCTTTATCTACCGTTTCCTTAGAAAAGAAAGGCGTTTCAACCATTTCTAATAATCTTAAAATATTCCTTTCAACATTATCTGTTGCACTGAACAGATAGCTAGTGCGATCAAAACTAGTAAATGCGTTTACTTGAGCATTATCATTGGCAAATGCAGTGAATAAATCTTCAGTATCATCTTTCTCAAATAACTTATGCTCTAAAAAGTGAGCGACACCATCTGGCACGGTCACAAAATCATTTTGATTATGAGGTTTGAAAGTATTATCGAGAGAGCCAAATTGAGTAGTATACGTTACAAATGTCTTTTGGAATCCTTTTTTTGGGATAACAAATAAACGTAAACCATTAGTTAATTCATGTTCAAAAACACGTTCATCAATCAATTCATAGTATGTTTCCCTCATTAAGAATGATCCCCCTTTGTAAGTACATATATCGTATCTAGTTCTGCTTTATTAGCCATTGATATCACATCATCCTTTGTTACTTTTTGAATGTGATCTATGTAGCTTTCGTCTGTTTGTTTATAATCTAACAGTAGTTGATTTTGCATGACCTCGATGATACTTTTAGGTCGATCGGTTATTTCGTGCCTATGAGAAATGATAATTTTTTTAGCAAGTTCTAATTTATCTATATCAAATTCACCGCGTTTAAACTTATCAAACTCCTCTAAAATTGTATCTTTAGCAAGTTCATATTTATCTGCTGAAACACCGCTTAATACAAAAAGATAACCGTTTTTACTATCTAATTGAGAGTGTATTGAATATGCTAGACTTTGCTTTTCACGCACTTCATTAAATAATGCAGATGATGGATCGCCACCGAACATCGTGTTTAATACAACCAATGCATAATAATCATTTACCCCGAATCGTGTTGGAAAACGATAACCCATATTTAATTTAGCTTGATCAACTTCATCTTCTTCAACTATATATTGTGTTTCTGAACATGAATCTTTTAAATTAAGTTGATTAGTTTTCGCTATTTTAAATGGATTAATCGTAAATTTAGATTGAATTAATTGTTTAACTTCTTGTTTATTTACGTTACCTACTACATAAATGGAACATAGGTCATTACTAATCATGTTTTGATATGTATTATATAAATTTTCAGGTGTGATTGTACTAATTTTTTCAATCTGACCTGTCGCTAAATGACGATAAGGTTCATCTTTAAACATATATTTTAATAAATTCAAGAAAGAATATTGTGCTTTATTATCAATTACAGCTTCAATTTTCTTTGATAATAATGATTTTTCTTGATTTACAAACGTTGTGTTAAAGGCATTATTCTCTATAAGTGGATTCATTATCACTTCATATAGTACATTTAATCCTTTTTCAAATAAGGGTGTTGAATCTTTTAAATAGCGTTCGTTAACTATTTCTAACGAGATAGTGATAACATGTTTATCTTTAAATTTTGAGACAAAACTATGTATGTATGCACCATATAGTTCAGATAGATGTTTAATAAATACTTTATCCGTGGACCATTTTTTTGTAGCACGTATTAACAACTTGCTTAACAATGATCGTGCTGTAATAGTTTCATATTCTAAAGTTGCCATAAATTTAAAGGTAATCAAAGTTGTCTTAAATTTATCTGTAGGTAACACATCAATATGTATTTGATGCTCATTATTAGTTTGTTGTTCTAACATTCATCCACACTCCTTAATATTGTTTCTATATTTTTGTACGCGTCAATTTAAATTTAACTAGACTGCTTTTCACATAATTTAATGAGTATAAAATAGGTTTACCCATTTCGTCATAATGTACAACCTTTAATAGCATTAAACCTTCATGTGGTGATGCGTTTAGAATATCAGAAATATGTGGTTCATAACTAATGGCTTCAACCTCTGTTTCAGCTGAAGCGACTTTATGTCCCGTATTAGTCTCTATTGCATTTAACATAGAACCATCGCTCACTTGATAATCTGCACATGTTAGATAATCTTCTGCGATTTTATCTAAACAATAAATTACTGGTTGGTGGTTGGCAGTACGCAGTCGTTCAATGATTGTAATAGGTTGTTTATCATTGATACCTAACATTTGTGCATCCAGTATAGAGGCAGGTTGTTGCTCTAAACTTAAATATTCCGTGCTTGAGTGGTAGCCAGCTTCTTTAATCATATCGTTGATGCTAAATAATTTATTCAATGGATAGAAGAAGGGGTGCAATGTTTTTACGCTTGGTCCTTCTTCAAAGTTATCTGTCAAGACTTGTTCAGTTATGAGTCCACCAATCGCTTCATAGACATCATCAGTTTTTACATTTAATTCTCTAGCAATCGATAAATTGCTAGGTAATTTATCACCAGGTTTTAAAGATTGTTCTTTAATCTGCTTAAGAATATATTCTTTCACTTTAAAAGCTGAGTTTAACTCTGTCATCATTTACACCTCTTCATCATCTAAATTTACTAATACTTGTCTAGGTTTACTACCCTTTTGTGGGCCGATAACTTGGTTACGTTCCAAATCGTCCATTAATCTAGAAGCTCGATTATAGCCAATCCTAAATTGTCGTTGCAATAGTGAAGTACTAGCTTTCTGTTGTTCAATTACAAATATATATGCATCTTCATATAAAACGTCTTCACTCTTCATTTCTGATTTATCTACTGGCGCATCTGGTTCCATTTCTTTCACATAATTTGCTTTTTGTTGTTCAACAACATAGTTAACTACATCTTGCACTTCTTGATCACTTAAGAAAGCACCTTGTACACGCGTTTGAGCTGATTCACCATTTCCTACATATAGCATATCACCTTTACCAAGTAATTTTTCAGCTCCACCAGAGCCTATAATTGTTCTAGAGTCAGTTTGAGAACTTACTGCGAACGCAATACGTGATGGTATATTATTTTTGATTATACCAGTGATTACATCTACAGATGGTCTTTGAGTAGCAACAATTAAATGAATGCCTGCTGCTCTAGCCATTTGAGTGATACGTTGAATTGCGTTCTCTACTTCTTTACCTGCAACCATCATTAAATCAGCTAACTCATCTACAATGACTACTATATAAGGTAATTCTGCTTGTTTTTCATCAAGTTCTTCATTCTGACGGCGTATAAATTTATTATACCCTTCAATATTACGTGTAGATGAATGCTGGAATAAATCATATCGTCGTTCCATTTCAGCAACTACCTTCTCTAATGCTTGAGAAGCTTTGTGTGGATTTGTAACTACCGGTATTAATAAATGGGGCACCCCATTATAAACATTTAATTCCACCATTTTAGGATCAATTAACATAAGTTTAACTTCATGAGGTTTTGCATTTAAAAGAATACTAGTAATAATGCCATTGATACATACTGACTTACCACTACCAGTTGATCCTGCAACTAATAGGTGGGGCATTTCATTTAATTGAATTGTCATTGGTTCACCAGAAATATCTCTACCAAGTCCAACTTCCAGCTTATTACTCGCTGGGAATTTAGATTCAAGAACTTCTTTAAGCGTAACTAAAGAAATCTTATCGTTTGGTACCTCTATACCAACAGCTGATCGACCTGGAATTGGTGCTTCAATTCGTACATCTTTCGCTGCCAAAGCGAGTGCAATATCATTATGCAAATTAACAATTTTACTAACCTTAACTCCTTGGGCTGGTTGGATTTCATATTGTGTAACAGCTGGACCAATTTTAATTTGCTTAACTTTTGCATTTACACCAAAATTTTTCATTGTTGATTCGAGTATCTGGCCTTTACGTTGAACTTCAGACTTAGATGTAGATTGTTGCTTAGCTGGCTGATTAAGTAATGATAATGGAGGAATGTGATATGCCACATTTGACTCTTCACCAGCTTCGGAAATTGTTCCATTCATTTGATGATTATCATTTGAATTCGACTCTGGTAAATTTTCATCCTCTAGATTTGTTTCATCGTTACTACTATTCTCTTTATCAATATCTTCACTATTTAAACCAAAACGTCTTTTCTTACGTTTATTAGTAGTTGTTTGTTTACTTTCTTGCGATTCACTATGTCCATATATAGGAATATCTTCTGGTTCAGTACTAACTTCAGGGAAATCACTAACATCTTTGATTTGTGCTGACTCAAGTTGTTCTTGTTCTAATTGATGTTGTCGTAGGCGTTCACGCTCTTCTTCTTTTTCACGTTGACGTTCTTCTTTTTTAAGTTTGTTTTGTTCTCTTTTTACTTTGAAATTAGATGATGCACTTTGACTTGAGTTTCTCATTTTATCAATTGATGCTTTAACAACATCTCTATGTCTAAGTTTAAGCAATAAAATAATACTAGAACTTAATAAAATTAATGTAAGAATGATGACACCGGCAATTGAAATGAGTGGAATAAATATTTTAAGTAAATAAAATCCTATTAATCCCCCACCAAAATTCGGAAAATGACTATGTTCATAAGCCTTATAGACATAGGATAAAACAGGTTCTCTTTCAGATACTACACCTTTTTGAAAATGATAAATAATTTGTGTTGTAATTAATAAGACAAATTGTAATGATATTAACCCAAAAGTCCGTCTTGTTTTAGGAAATTTCTTCTGCATTGCAATATAGACTGTAATCAAACTTAGTAATATGTATGTTAAATAGCGACTCATTCCAAACAAATAATTGAAAAAGCTATCAATCATTCGACCAACAATTCCTAATTGAAACATTCCCAAAACCGACGAAATGACTATAATGATTGCAACGATATAGCGAATTGAGCTATCTTTTTTCTGTTGCTTTTTCTTAGTCGATTTACGAGCTGTTGCACCCTTTTTACGAGTTGTTGTTTTTTTCTTAGTTTGTGGCAAAATAGTACACCTTCTTTATTTATCACTTAGTATTTCTTTTTATACAAATATTTATAGTATTCCGATATGTATTAATAGTATTTTTAAAAGTATGAAAGAGGTTGGAACAATACCAACCACATTTAGACTTATCGTCATAAACTAAAGTGAATAATTTAAGTAATGAGTTTACATAACCTTTTAAATTATTACACAACTGTGATGTTGTCCCGACCTCTTTTGGATTGTATATATCTTAAATTTCTGAAATAACTGGAATAATCATTGGACGACGTTTTGTACTTTCAAATAGTAATTTACTGATTTGATCTCGCATATTCTGTTTGATGTCAGACCACTCAATACGTTTCTCTTGAAGACCTGCTTCAACAATTTCACGAACCTTATCTTCTGCTTCCTTCATTAGTTCTTCACTTTCACGGACGTATACAAAGCCACGTGATTGAATTTCAGGACCAGCAGCAATTCGTCTATTTTTCGGATCCAATGTAACAACTGCAATAAAAATACCATCTTCTGCAAGTAAATGACGATCTCTCAATACGATATTACCGACATCTCCTACACCAATACCATCGATAAGAATATTGCCAGAATTAACTTTCTCGTTTAATACCATATCTTTACCGTAGTAATGAATAACGTCTCCCTTTTCGACTAAGAAAATTTTCTCCGGCGCCACACCAGATTCGTTAGCCAATTTAGCATGCGCAATTTGCATTTTAAATTCACCTTGAACAGGGATAAAGTATTCAGGTTTCATAATATTAATCATCATTTTTAATTCTTCCATGCAACCATGACTAGATGCATGAATCTTTTTATTGTTAGGAATAATATATGCACCTGCGCGCACTAATTCATTCAGTGTATCAGCAATGATAACTTCCATATTAGCTGATGCTGTAATTGCTAAGTATACTGAATCGCCTTCTTCAATATTCATTATTTTGTGTTTCTGTTGGGCCATTTGGCTCAATGCTTCGATAGGTTCGCCTTCCATGCCAGTGGCAATAATTACTACTTCATTTTTAGGATAATTTCCAACTTCGTTAATAGGGATTAACAAGTCTTTAGGAATGTCAAAATATCCCATTTTACGTGCAATATTAAACGAACTTTCAAGTGAACGACCTAAAAATGAAACTTTACGATTTAATTTGCTTGCAGTGTTCAATACTTGTTGAATTCTAATAAAGTTTGAAGCATAGCATGACACAATTAAGCGTCCTTGTACTTTCGCAAAAGCATCGTAAATGTGCGATTCTATAACATTCTCAGGTGTATTATATCCAGGTTTCTCAGCTTCTGTTGAGTCACTGATTAATGCGAAGACACCTTCTTCACCTATTTCAGCCATACGTTTGATATCTGGCGTGTAATGTCCTTGTAAACTTTGATCAAATTTAAATTCACCTGTATAAACGATTGAACCGTATGAAGTATGAATGCAAATTCCTAAACTATCAGGAATGCTGTGTGTAGTGTTAAAGAATGTAATATTAACATTTTTAAATCTCATTACTGAATCATGATTTACAGTATAATAACGTACTTTCTTTTTAACATTACGTGACTTCATATTTTCTTTAACAAGTGCTAACGTTAATTTAGAGCCATATACTGGTGCATCAATTTGTTCTAAAATGTAGCTAACTGCACCAATAGCGTGTTCATGACCATGGCTTAGAAAGATACCTTTTAGTTTTTCTTTATTTTCAATGACATATTGAATGTCAGGAATTACAATATCTACACCTAACATTTCATCTTCTGGGAACATTAACCCCGCATCTAACATAAACATTTCATCGTCTACTTCAACGATATACATATTTTTTGCGATTTCGCCGACACCACCAAGTGGAATGATGCGAATATCGTCATTCTTTTTTTTCACTAAACTCAAAATGTTACCTCCTATTATAAAATCCCCGTCCATATAAACTCATAATTTATTATAGTTTAATTTATGTTGGATGTACACTATTAAAGTATTTCTTGAGGCATTATAGTAACAATCGAATTTAGTATTAGATATTATATAATTCTTAATTTTAATGATTCTTATAAACTAATAAAAGACTAGGATGATAATCTCCTAGTCTTAAAATATTATTTATTTTCATCTAATGCTTTATGAGAAGCATTTACGCGACCTTGTTTGTCAATTTCAGTTATTTTAACTTCAATTGAATCGCCTATACTTAATACATCCTCTACTTTATTAATACGTTCTTTTGAAATTTGAGAGATGTGTAATAAAGCATCTTTACCGGCAAACAATTCTACAAAAGCACCATACTTTTCAATACGTTTAACTTTTGCATTGTAAACTTGGCCTACTTCCGCTTCACGTGTGATATCTTCAATAATTTCACGAGCACGGTTAATCATGTCTTGATCAATTGCACCTATGAAGATTGTACCATCTTGTTCAATATCTAATTTAACACCAGTTTCATCAATGATTTCATTAATTTTCTTACCACCTGGTCCAATTACGTCTCTAATTTTATCAGGTTTAATATGCATTATTTCCACTTTAGGAGCATAAGCACTTAATTCTTTACGTGGTTGATCAATTGTTTGTAACATGTGATCCATTATCGCTAATCGACCTTGTCGTGCTTGTTCTAAAGCTTCTTCGATGACTTCACGTGTTAAACCATCAATTTTAATGTCCATTTGTATCGCAGTAATACCTTCTTTTGTACCTGCAACTTTAAAATCCATATCCCCTAAAGCATCTTCCATACCTTGTATATCCGTAAGAATCGTATAACTATCTTCACGTGTAACTAGCCCCATTGCTATACCTGCAACAGGCGCTTTAATTGGCACACCAGCATCCATTAAAGCTAAAGTTGAACCACAAATTGATGCTTGTGAAGATGAACCGTTAGATTCTAATACTTCACTTACAATACGTACGGTGTAAGGGAATTCAGTTGTATCTGGAATAATGTATTTTAATGCTCTCTCGCCTAATGCACCATGTCCAATCTCACGACGACCAGGTGCTCTAACTGGTCCTGTCTCTCCAACAGAGAAATTTGGGAAGTTGTAATGATGCATGAATCGTTTTTCTTGTTCAGGACCTAGTCCATCAATAAGTTGATAATCACCTAATGCTCCTAATGTTAATACAGATAAAGCTTGTGTTTGTCCACGTGTAAATAAACCTGAACCATGTGCTCGTGGTAATAAACCAACTTCAGATTCAAGTGGTCTAATTTCATCTGGTTTACGCCCATCAGGTCTAATTTTTTCATCAGCGATAAGACGACGTACTTCCTCTTTAACTAAGTCATTTAAAATTGCATAAACTTCATCAATTAACAATTCATTTTCAGGATCTGCTTCGTCAACAAATTCAGTTGCAATTTCAGCTTTTAACGAATCCAAGTTTTCGTCACGTTGTTGTTTATCAAATGTTAGAACTGTTTCTTTTAAGCCTTTTTCTTCAGTAAGTGTTTTAACTCTTGAAACCAGTGTTTCATCACGTTCTACAGGTACAAATTCTTTTTTAACAGGTTGAATGTGAGCTACCACTTCTTCTTGGAATGCTACTAAACGTTTGATTTCATCATGTCCGAAGAAAATAGCTTCTAACATTTCTTTCTCAGTTATTTCACTTGCACCGGCTTCTACCATGTTTACAGCGTCTTTATGACCAGCAACTTCTAAATCTAGACGTGAAACTTCTTTTTCCTCAACGGTAGGGTTAATTACATATTTACCATCAACATAACCTACATTAACACCAGCAATTGGTCCTTGGAAAGGAATATCTGAAATACTTAATGCCATTGAAGAACCTATCATTGCAGCCATTTCAGGCGAACAATCTGGATCAGCGCTTAGTACTGTGTTCATAATTTGAACGTCATGTCGATATCCTTTAGGGAAAAGTGGTCGAATTGGTCTATCAATTAAACGTGCAGTTAATGTTGCTTCATCTCCTGGACGACCTTCACGTTTTTTAAATCCTCCTGGAATTTTACCAGCAGCATACATTTTTTCTTCATAATTAACTGTTAATGGGAAAAAGTCACCATCACGCGGTTCTTTAGATGCTACAGCCGTAGATAATACAACCGTATCTCCATAACGTACTAAAACTGCACCATTAGCTTGTTTTGCTAATTGTCCTGTCTCAATCGTTAACGATCTTCCAGACCACTCAGTTTTAAACACTTTCTTTTCTTGAGACATTATGAATCTCCTCTCTGAAATCTATTAATTACATCATATCATTTATTTTTCAAATTTTATATTAGTGATTTATATTAAACGATAAAAAAAGGAAAGTACCAAACTAAATGGTGCTTTCCTCTTAATATATAAAAATTAACGACGGATACCTAATGATTTAATTAATTCACGGTAACGTTGAATATCTTTACCACGTAAGTAGTTTAACAAGTGACGACGACGACCTACCATTTTTAATAATCCACGACGTGAATGGTGGTCTTTTTTGTGTTCACGTAAGTGTTCGTTTAACGCAGCGATTTCTGCAGTTAAAACAGCGATTTGTACTTCTGGTGAACCAGTGTCAGTTTCGTGCACGCGATATTCTTTGATAATTTCATTTTTACGTTCTTGAGTGATTGCCATAATTAAATTCCTCCTAAAATTTGTATACACCTTAATCTGAGCTAGGCGTCGGAGTCTCAACCCGCCAAGATAAAGGAATAATATTTAAAGTTGAATTTTATTTTCTAGAACCCAACTTTAAATATTATACGATACATCATCACCGAAATCAACTGAAAGTAAGTATTTCGCTTTTTCTTTATCATTATTCATTTGTTCAACTAATGGATCAATACCATCAAATTTAACTTCTGGTCTTAAATAATGATGCCAATAAACAATGACACGTTCACCATATATGTTGTCATTAAAATCAAAGATATTAACTTCAATCACTACTTCAGCTTTAGAAGGATCGTGAAAAGTAGGTTTAACACCAACATTAGCTACACCACGATAGATCTTATTTTCAGCACCTATCGCCATACTAACAGCATAAACCCCTTTCTTAGGTAAAACATAATCATCACTTGGTTGAACATTTGCCGTAGGAAAGCCAATTGTACGTCCACGTTTCTCTCCTTGAACTACAGTGCCTTTAATTCGATAGAGATAACCTAACTGCTCATTGGCCTTTTTTAAATTTCCTTCTTTCAAAGCTTCCCTAATTGCAGTAGTAGAGATTTTTTCAGTATCCATTTCTTGTTTACCAACTAATGTAGTGCTAAATTCATCCATTTCATTTAATACGGACATGTTACCTTTTCCGAATTTACCGTAAGTAAAGTCAAAACCAGCAATCACTTCTTTAACACGATTATTAATAATATAGTCTTGAACAAACTCTTCTGCTGTTACACTCGCAAATCGTGAAGAAAAATTAATAACAATACAATAATCCACGTCGTGTTGTTCAATCATTTCAAGTTTATCTGAAAGTGGTGTTAAATAATCTGTGCGTTTACGTTCAGGATTTAACACAACAGAAGGATGAGGATCGAATGTTGTTACTGCCTTTTTTAGATTTTGCGCTGCAGCACGTTCATCCAATGCTTCAAACACTTTATGATGACCACGATGCATGCCATCAAAAAAGCCAAATGCCATCGCAACGTCTTCTTTTATCAATTGATTTTCTTGAATTGGATGGGTTACTTCTATCACTTTCATAACTTTAGACTCCTTTAATTAAATACTTTTTTAGGTTTTATTTCATGATTTTTATCCGGATGTTGAATATAAATTGCCATTACTTCCTCCGTCTCAGAATCAATAAAGACGAGTTGTTGTTCAATCATTTGATTAAATTGTTTTTTATTAAACTTTTGTCCATTTAATATTCTAGTTTTTATATTTTCATCAGAAACATAAATTTTCGGCAAACTTTTCAAACCATATTCTAAAGGAAATAAGTTTGATTGTAATGTGTCTTGCTCATGTAATTGAGAGATTTGATCTAATGTTATACTATCTTGAATGTCAAACCCACCTGAATTTATTCGTGTCAATAGCGACATGTGAGCTGGATACCCTAATTGTTTACCAATATCCGTTGCTAATGTGCGAATATATGTACCTTTACCACATTTAACCTCAATATTAAAATGACATTTCCCATCTTCGAATTGAAGTTCAGAGGTGCGTGCTATCGAATCTATATTTACTTTACGAACTGGTCGTTCAACAGTTTCACCTTTTCGTGCATACTCATATAACTTTTTACCATTTACTTTAACAGATGAATACATAGGTGGAACTTGTTCTATAATTCCTTCAAATTGTTTTAAAACAGCGTCTACTTTATTAATATTTATTGCATTTTCTTGTACATCTATTTTATCAATAACTTCTCCTGTTTGATCTTCCGTAGTCGTACTTTCCCCTAGAGTTATGGTAGCATTATAAGATTTTCCCATATCCATCACATAATCACTTACACGAGTGGCAGTACCAATACATACTGGCAATACCCCAGAAACTTCAGGATCTAATGTCCCAGTATGACCTATTTTCTTAGTTTTTAAGATTTTTCTTAGCTTAAAGACGACATCATGACTCGTCAATCCACGCTCTTTATATACAGGTAAAATACCATTATACATTTTTTCACATCCTTCAGTTTTAAGTACACCTATGTATCATAACTTATCTGACTTAACTTGTGTTATTTAATATAGAAGTAATAACACTAATTCGTATATCATATAGCTAAATTGGTAAATTTTTAATTACTTTAATTTTTAAAAAAAGAGTAGAACTGAAATTATACTAATTTCAATGTCCTACCCCTTAACTATTTAGTAAATTTGCTGTAATTAAGATTATAAATAATTATCTATCTTGCTTATGCAAATCTTGAATCATTTTCTCGATTTTATTACCATACTCAATTGATTCATCATATTCAAAGAATAATTCTGGAACGATACGCAATCTCATTCTTGAACCTAATTCAGATTTAATAAATCCTTTCGCTTTGTCTAAAGCTTTAAACGTATCATTAACTTCTTTTTCGCTACCTAAGACTGTAAGGTAAACTTTTGCTTGAGATAAGTCATTTGTTAAGTCAACGTCAGTAATTGTGATAAACCCTACTCTAGGATCTTTAACTTTATTATTAACGATATCCATTATTTCTTTCTTCATTTGTTCGCCTACACGTTCTGCTCTCATGTTACTCATTTATGTCACCTCAATATTTGATGTTACTCTTCTTTGCTATTTTATTCACTATTTAAGTTAGATTTAAACGCATTATCTTAAAGAAACAATATATTGTAATGTTCATCATTTAAAAAGGTGGACGGTTTCTCCACGTCCACCTATACATATATTGTTAAGTCTTATCTTTCGATTTCAACCATTTCAAATGCTTCGATAATGTCGCCTTCTTTAATATCATTGAATTTTTCAATTGTAATACCACATTCATAACCTTGAGCTACTTCTTTGGCATCATCTTTGAAACGTTTCAATGTATCTAATTCACCTTCGAATAGAACAATTCCGTCTCTAATAATACGAACACCTGCATTACGAGTAATCTTACCTTCAGTAACATAACTACCAGCAATTGTGCCAACTTTAGACACTTTGAATGTTTGACGTACTTCAGCTTGTCCGATAACTTGTTCTTCGAATTCAGGATCAAGTAAACCTTTCATAGCTGATTCAATTTCTTCAATAACATTATAAATAACGCGATGCAGTCTCATATCAACGTTTTCAGCTTCTGCAGCACGTTTAGCACCTGCGTCTGGACGCACATTGAAACCAATAATAATACCATTTGACGCATTAGCTAATGTAACATCTGATTCATTAATAGCGCCAACAGCAGTGTGAATAATACGTACATTAACGCCTTCTACATCAATTTTCATAAGAGAAGCTGCAAGTGCTTCAACAGAACCTTGAACGTCACCTTTGATAATCACGTTAAGATCTTTCATTTCACCTTGCTTCATTTGTTCAAATAAGTTGTCTAATGAAACATTTTTACTTTCTTGACGTTGTTGGATGACGCTTGCTTCATGACGCGCTTCACCAATGCGACGTGCTTGTTTTTCGTCTTTAAAGATAACAAAGCGATCACCTGCTAATGGCACATCATTGATACCTGTAATTTCTACAGGTGTAGAAGGACCTGCTGATTTAATTCTTTGACCTAAATCATTAACCATCGCTCTAATTCGTCCATATGTGTTACCTACAACTATTGAGTCACCGACATTTAATGTTCCGTTTTGAACTAATAGTGAAGCAGCTGGACCACGTGATTTATCTAACTCCGCTTCAATCACAGTACCTACAGCTTGTTTATCAGGATTAGCTTTTAATTCTTGGACTTCAGCTACTAAGCCAATCATTTCTAATAAATCATCAATACCTTCACCACTTAATGCTGAAAGTGGAACAAAAATTGTTTCACCGCCCCAGTCTTCAGGGATCAAACCGTACTCTGTTAATTCTTGCATAACACGGTCTGGGTTTGCAGTAGGTTTATCAATTTTATTTACAGCTACTATCGTAGGAACGTTAGCCTCTTTAGCATGGTTAATTGCCTCAATTGTTTGTGGCATTACACCATCATCAGCTGCAACAACTAAAATTGTGATGTCCGTTACTTGAGCACCGCGTGCACGCATTGTAGTAAATGCTGCGTGTCCAGGTGTATCAAGGAATGTAATTTTTTTACCAGCATTTTCAATTTGATAAGCACCAATATGTTGCGTGATACCGCCTGCTTCTCCAGCTGTAACTTTAGTATGACGAATTGAATCAAGTAATGTTGTTTTACCATGGTCAACATGTCCCATAATTGTAACTACGGCTGGTCGTTCAATTGCATCTGGATCAACTTCTTCTTCATCAAAGTAAATTGATAAATCTTCTTCATTTACAACGACTTCTTTTTCAAGTTCAACACCATAATCATCCGCAATCAATTCTAGTGTTTCTTCATCAAGTGCTTGGTTAATATTAGCAACGATGCCTAATAAGAATAATTTTTTAATAATTCCTGATGATTCAATATTTAATTTATCAGCTAACTCGCCAACTGTAATGCCTTCTTCATATGTGATTTTAGATGGCATTTCTTTTGGTTCTGCTGCTGGTTTATTATTTTTGTTACCTTTGTTGTTTTTATTACTTTTATTGTTCTTATTATTTTTGTTATTTTTGGCATTATTTTTGTTGTTATTATTGCCTTTTTGATTCGCGTTACCTTTGTTGTTCTGTTTGTTATTATTTTTAGTATTGTTTTGTTGTTTTTGGTGATTATTTTGAGTGTTTTGTTTTGTATTCTTGTTACTTTCTTGTGGTCTAAACTTTTTATCAAGCGTCTTAATTTGATCGTCCTCTAACGCTTGCATATGGTTTGATACTTCTACATTCATATTTTTTAACTCATCTATAATCTCTTTACTTTTAACATTTAATTCTTTCGCATATTCGTAAATTCTTTTTTTACTCATATAATCACTCCTCACAATATTCATCTATCATCGACGTAAGCTTAGTCGCAAACCCAGAGTCTATTACTCCAATGTTCACACGTTCAGACTTGCCTAAAGATTGTCCTAATTCTGCTCTTGTACTAAAGATTCTAAATGGAACATGATATGTTTCACATTTATTTTTTATATTCTTTAAAGTGTTTTCTGAGGCATCAGATGCCATGATAACAAGCTTTATATTATTTTTCTTTATTTCAGTAAGCAATACAGACTCGCCAGACTTTACTTTACGGGCTCTCATTGCTAAACCTAAAAAGTTTAAAATTTGTTCTTTGCTCATTTAGGAATCTCTTCTCTATAAATCAAACGTATAATTTCTTTATAAACAGGGTCTAGCTTCTCAGAATCTGCATTAAAATATCTTTCAAGTACGCCTTTTTCTTGGGCTACTTCTACACTTTCAACATCTTTTAAAACATAAGCGCCTCTACCTTGTTGTTTCCCAGTACCATCAGCAAAAATGTCGCCTTCTTTGTTAATAACAACGCGAATCATATCTTTTTTGGGACGCATTTCATTTGTAATAATACATTTACGCATTGGAATCTTTTTCTTCTTCACTTAATTACTCACCCCAATTATCTGCTTATACGTCTTTTTCTTCATTGCCTGCTTCTTCGATATTTTCAGAAGGTTCATCGATATCTGCCGCTAATTCTGCAGTAGTTAAATTTGATTCCTCTAGATTAACATCTTCAATTTCGATATCTTCATCATCTGATTCTGATAAAACGATGTCTTCAGCTAATTCTTCAGATTCAATCACAGGATAAATTCCCGCTTCACGAGCATCAGTTTCTGATTTAATATCAATTTTCCATCCAGTCAATTTTGCAGCTAATCGTGCATTTTGACCTCTCTTACCAATAGCTAGTGACAATTGATAGTCAGGAACTACAACAACGGTAGATTGATTGTCTTCGTCAACGATAACTTCCAATACTTGTGAAGGACTTAAAGCATTACGTACAAATACTTTAGGATCTTCATTCCATTGAACGATGTCGATTTTTTCTCCACCAAGTTCTTCAACTACAGCTTCAACTCGAGCACCTTTTGCACCAACACATGCGCCTACCGCATCGATGTCTGGATTATCAGAATAAACACTAATCTTAGAACGATCACCAGCTTCACGTGCTACTGATTTCACAATAACAGTTCCATCATAAATTTCAGGAACTTCTTGCTCAAATAAACGTTTTAACAAGCCTGGATGACTTCTAGAAACGTAAATTTGTGGTCCCTTAGTTGTCTGTTCCACTTTATTAACATAGACTTTAATATGTTCATTAGGAATATATTTTTCGTTAGGACTTCTTTCAGCTTCAGATAAGACCGCTTCAATTCTACCTAAGTTAACATAAACGTAACGATGGTCAACTCTATCGATAACACCTGTTAAAATATCATCTTCTTTATCAATAAATTCAGTATACAGAATTTCTCTTTCAGCATCTCTTAGTCTTTGCATTACTGCTTGTTTAGCAGCTTGTGCACCAACACGACCAAAATCTTTTGGTGTAACATCTTCTTCGTAAATATCACCAACTTCATATGCTGGATTTTTAACTAATGCTGTACTTAAATCTACTTCGTCTCTGTCATCAAATACTTCTTCTACAACTTCTTTACGTGCTATAACTTTAAAAGTACCTTCATCCATATTTAATTCTACACGTACGTTTCTAGCACTATCATAGTTCTTTTTATATGCAGTTATTAAAGCTGCTTCAATTGCATCAATTAATACTTCTCTAGGGATTTTCTTTTCTTTTTCTAAATATTCAGTTGCTAATAAAAGTTCATTACTTGCCACAATTATTCCTCCTCATCACGTTAAATCATTACAGCGTGACGTGCTTTTGCAATTTTATTTCTTGGTATTTCAATTTGTTTTGTTTTAGCTTTTTCTTTAACTTCCATCGTGATTGTGTCTTCATCAACAGCTTTTAAAATTCCAAGCCACTCTTTATCGCCTTCAATTGGCGCATATAATGATACAAATACTGGTTTATCAATTGCATTGTGATAATCTTTTTCTTTTTTAATTGGACGTTCCGCACCTGGTGATGCTACGTCTAAGTAGTACATATCTGGAATTGGATCATTCTCATCCATTGCCTCGCTGATTTTTTCAGATGCAAGTGTGCAATCATTTAAATCGACACCGCCCTCTTTATCAATAGAGATTCTTAAGAAATGATCTTTCCCCTCTTTAGTATATTCAACTTCAACTAATTCAAAATTCAATTCGTCTAAAATAGGAGTTATGATTGTTTCTACTTCTTCAGTGATTTTACTCATACAGGCCTCCTTTTTCGGCAAATAGAAAAGAGCGGGTATATGCCCACTCTTTCTGCCTGAGTCTAATTTTTTACGCACATTAAGTATATCACACTTTAATTCCTTAAACAAATGTCTATCTCTTGCGTCACATAGACTAATAAAATACTTTTGAACTTGGAATATAAAATTACATATCAAAAATAGACAATTGTGCCTTATCTGGAAGATTAGGTAAAGAACCTAAATCATCAAGATATTCAATTATTTTTTGAGATAAACCAGCCTTTTTATTTAAATCTTCTTTAGATAGGAATGGCCCATCTTCTCGCGCTTCAACAATACGTTTAGCAACATTCTCTCCAAGTCCAGGTACAGAAATAAATGGAGGAATTAAGCTATCTCCTTCAATAATAAAGTCAAATGCCTGACTTTTCTCTAGACTAATTGGTTGCATACGGAATCCGCGATGAGCCATTTCATTCATAATTTCTAAGACAGTAAGAACGTCTTTTTCTTTTTTACCGAGGTCCATGTATCTTGAATACATATCTTTGACTGTATTCTTTATGCTTTCTTTGTCTTTAATCATAGTAATTAAATCAAAGTCTGATGCACGAATTGTGAAATAAGATGCATAATAATAAAGCGGATGATGTACTTTGAAATATGCAATTCTCACTGCCATTAATACATATGCAGCCGCGTGGGCTTTAGGGAACATGTACTTAATTTTCAGACAAGAATCTAAATACCAATCTGGTACATCATTCTCTTTCATAGCATCTATCATTTCTTCAGTTAAACCTTTACCTTTACGCACTGACTCCATTGTCTTGAAGGCCATTGAGGGTTCTAATCCTGCATACATTAAATAAACCATGATATCATCACGACAACCTATAACGCTTGATAAATCACAAATACCTGAACGAATTAATTCTTGTGCATTACCTAACCAAACATCAGTACCATGAGATAATCCTGATATTTGTACAAGTTCTGAAAAAGTTGTTGGTTTCGTATCTTCTAACATTTGTCGAACAAATCCTGTACCAAATTCAGGTACACCGAACGTTCCAGTCTTACAAAGTATCTCCTCTTCAGTTACACCTAATGACTCAGGACTACTAAAGATTTGCATTGTCTCTTTATCATCTACTGGAATGGTCTTAGGATCTATACCAGATAAATCTTGTAACATACGAATCATTGTAGGATCATCATGTCCTAATATATCAAGTTTTAAAACATTATCATGGATGGAATGGAAGTCGAAATGCGTTGTCATCCAAGAAGCGCTTTGATCATCTGCAGGAAATTGTATCGGGGTGAAATCATAAATATCCATGTAATCAGGAACTACTATAATCCCACCTGGATGTTGTCCTGTTGTACGTTTTACACCTGTACATCCTTTAACCAGACGATCGATTTCCGCACCACGTTTATGGATACCTTGGTCATTTAAGTAGCCTTTGACATATCCAAACGCCGTTTTTTCGGCAACTGTACCTATTGTTCCTGCACGGAACACCTTGTCTTCCCCGAAAAGCACTTTAGTATAGTTATGAGCGTTTGGTTGGTACTCACCACTAAAGTTCAAGTCAATATCAGGAACTTTATCTCCCTTAAATCCTAAGAATGTTTCAAATGGTATGTCTTGCCCTTCTTTAATAAGTTCAGCACCACAAGTGCTACATTGTTTATCAGGTAAGTCAAACCCTGAACCTACAGACCCATCATCAAAGAATTCACTCGTTTTACAGTTAGGACAAATGTAATGAGGTGGCAATGGATTAACTTCAGTTATTTCAGTCATTGTTGCCACAAAACTAGATCCAACCGAACCACGCGAACCTACTAAATATCCATCATCTAGAGATTTTTTAACAAGACGTTGTGAAATTAAATAGATAACAGAGAAACCATTTCCGATGATACTTGCTAGTTCTTTTTCAAGACGATCGATTACGATTTGTGGTAAATCTTCACCGTATAATTTTTTGGCATTTGTGTAGCTTAGTTCACGAATTTCTTCATTTGCTCCATCCATACGTGGCGTAAACAATTGATCTTTAATTGGAATAACTTTTTCAATTCGGTCCGCTAATTCATTTGTGTTTTTAACAACTATTTCATGTGCCTTTTCTTCACCTAAAAAGTGAAACTCATCTAACATCTCATCTGTCGTTCTAAAATGCGCTTCTGGTAAAGTTGAGCGATTCAAAGGATTACCAGGTTGAGATGCGATTAGGATTTTACGAGCAATCGCGTCATGTTCATACAAATAATGCGCATTTCCTGTCGCTATTACTGGAATACCTGTACTTTCTCCTGCTTTTAATATACGTTCATAAATTTCATAAAGTGTTTCAGTATCTCTAATGAGTTCTCTATCAATAAGATCTTGATACAGTTTAGGTGGTTGTACTTCAATGAAATCATAATATTTAGCGATTTTTTCAACTTCCGATTGGTCTCTCTGCATTACAGCAGTGAATAATTCACCTTCATCACAAGCTGTTCCAACTAGTATGCCTTCACGATATTCATTTAATAATGAACGTGGAATTCTAGGAGTTCGATAATAGTATTTAACTAATGAGGCACTTACAATTTTAAATAAGTTCTTTAAGCCTTCTTGTGTTTGAACAATTAATGTCACATGTGTCGGACGTGCACGTTTATATGCATCCTCATTAGACAGTTTTTGATTAATGTCTTTATGATTTGTAACTCCTAACTCTTTCATTTGTTGAACCATCTTAATGAAGATATACGCTGTAGCCTCAGTATCATAAATGGCTCTATGGTGTTGAGTTAATTCTACACCATATTTTTTCGCTAAAAAGTTTAATCCGTGTTTACCATATTCAGTATTAATCGTACGTGATAGTTCTAAAGTATCTATGACACCATTCGTTGATGGCCCAAAGCCAAGCCTTTCATATCCAGTGTCAATAAAGCCCATATCAAATGATGCATTATGTGCTACAAATATAGCATCTCCAACCCACTCTTTAAATTCAGTCAATACTTCCTCAATCTCAGGTGCATCAGTCAACATATCATCAGTAATGTGAGTTAAATTAATGATTGTTTCTGATAATTTTTCGTGTGGATTACTAAATCGTTCAAATTTATCAATAATTTCCCCATCTTTAACTTTAACGGCGGCCAATTCTATAATTTGATCGTATTGGTTTGAAAGTCCAGTTGTTTCAACGTCAAACACAACATAAGTTGCTTCTTTAAGATCTCGATCTGTTGGTTTGTAAGCAATAGGTACTCCATCATCTACGAGCATACCTTCCATACCATAAATCATTTTAATACCATTTTTTTCAGCGGCACCATGAGCATCAGGAAAGGCTTGAACAACATTATGATCTGTAACTGCTATCGCTTTATGTCCCCATTTTGCAGCCTGATTAATATATGCACTTATATTAGGAATACCATCCATTTGACTCATTGATGTATGTAAATGAAACTCTACACGCTTTTCTTCAGCTTTATCTTGCTTAGGTGTCTTTTTGATTTCTTCTATATCAGTCATCATCATTACTAGATCTCTTACAAACGTGTCTTCTTCAATACGTCCTTGAGCACGTACCCATTTACCTACACTTAGTGCCTTAAAGTGATCTAAATCATCTTTATTTTTTCTTGTAAACATCTTAAGTACAAGAGAATCTGTGTAGTCTGTTACTTTTAACTCAACAATATGACGACCACTCTTTAATTCTTTTAGGTTAATATCAAATATAACCCCTTCAATCGCTACTTTGAACTCTTCTTCAATGATTGATTCAATTGGTTTTATATTATCAATTTGTATCGGTTTACCAATTTGACACTTATCAACATTACTTTCATTGTTATCTTGTTGTTTCGCTTTTTCTGCTTTGATTTTTTCAATTTTTTCAGTAGCTTCACGAGCACTTTTTTCATCTTCTTCTTGAATATGTGCTTCTAATGAAGCTAAATCATCATAAGAACTTGAGTCGTCCGTTTCAAAAACAACTTTATCAATATCAAAACCACATTTACGAAAAGCTTTTACTAAGCTACCATTACATACTTTGTCAAAGTGATTTCTTTCGATGTCATTAGAGGTCATTACTTTCAACACATTACCAGACATAATTAAACGCTTCCGTTTAAGTTGACCTTTTACTTTAGGTGAAAGTGCAGTATGTTCTATACAATGACCAAAATATTTGATAGCATGCTCATCTTGATTACTTGTATCTTGAATTGTAAAATGCCAATCAACTTTGGCAATTTCTTTAAATTCTTCAGTAATCGCATTTGTGAATATTAAATAATCTTCATGTGATAGAAAATATGGCAATGTAATTTGAAATTCCCACGTTCTATTTTTATTTGACACATCTACTCGCGTTAATTCACCTTTTTCAATGATTGTTTGATCTAGTTGATTGGAAACTTTAATCTGGTCAGCGAGTACTTTGAATTTTTCTTGATTCGTCATTGCCATGACAGATAACCACCCTTATATCTAACTAATTTCTCAATTATATGTATACGCAACGTGTTATGATCTAACTGCAAACTTGATATCCATTATACTACTTTGCCATGTGCTTTTCATATGTTTCGTTTTAAAATTTTTAGTAAAAAAAGAGGTTTAGACAAATATGAAATTGTCTTAACCTCATTTAGCATTATGCATTGAATATCCATGTTGAACAAGTGAAATCAAGTACATTCATCAAATTCAACTTAGTCTTAGCAAATTATAAATTACTATAAAGTGTAGCGATATGAGTGTTTAAATCGTTAATATGAATATCTTCGCTTTCACCAGTTTGACGTACTTTAACTTCAACGATACCCTCACTAGCATTTTTACCAACTACAATTCTTATTGGAAGACCGATTAAATCTGCATCATTAAATTTAACGCCAGCTCGATCTTTACGATCATCATAAAGTACATCATATTGTTGTTGTAATTCTTTATACAATTGATCACCTAATTCTAGTTGTTCATCCTTTTTAGGATTAATAGTAATTAGATGTAAATCAAATGGTGTAACTGATTTAGGCCAAATAATACCATTTTCATCATTATTTTGTTCAACAATGGCACTTAGCGTTCTTGAAACGCCTATTCCATAGCACCCCATGATTAATGGCTTAGCTTTACCTTGGTTATCTAAGAATGTTGCGTTCATTGCTTCTGAGTATTTAGTTCCTAACTTAAATACTTGACCTACTTCAATACCTTCAGCAAATTTCGCTTCGCCAGAGCCATCGCTTAATGGTTCTCCTTCTAAGATAAAACGGAAATCTCCAAACTCATCAACCTTGAAATCTCGGTCTAAATTAGCGTTAATATAGTGGAATCCATTCTCATTAGCACCAACGACTAAATTATTTAAATCTTTGACATAATTATCTGCAAAAATTCTAATATCTTTATCATGAACTGGTCCCAGTGACCCAGGATTAGCACCTAATAAATTAACAATCTCATCTTGAGTGGCCATTTCAACGTTATCTGTTTCAAAGAATGCTTTTACTTTGATATCATTTAATTCATGATGACCACGTATTAAGAACATAATGAATTCTCCATCAATTTTAAAAATCATTGATTTAACAATTTCATCAACCGGACGGTTTAAAAAATCAGCTAATTCTTGAGCAGTTTTAACATTAGGTGTTTCAATCTTTTCTAGTTCTGCTTCTTCTGAATGCTTTTCATTTGGATGATAAACGACTTCCGCTTTTTCAATATTAGCTGCATAATCACTTTGCTTACTATAAACGATAGTATCTTCACCAATTTCACTTAAGGCCATGAATTCGTGTGTGTGGTTACCTCCAATTGCGCCTGAGTCTGCAACCACTGGTCGAGCATTGATGCCAACACGTTTGAATATACGATCGTAAGCATTGTACATATCTTGATATGTTTCATCTAACGATGCTTCATCAGCATGGAATGAATACGCATCTTTCATAATAAATTCTCTACCTCTTAACAAACCAAAGCGTGGACGTTTCTCATCTCGAAATTTAGATTGTATTTGGAATAACGTTAAAGGCAATTGTTTATATGATTTAAGTTCATCTCTAACGATAGAAGTCACTACTTCCTCATGTGTAGGACCTAAAGCAAATTCACGTCCATTACGATCTTTTAAGCGCATTAACTCTGGACCGTATGCACCCCAACGACCTGATTCTTCCCAAAGTTCTGCTTGTTGAAGTGCAGGCATTAAAATTTCAACGGCATCAATGCTTTCCATTTCTTCACGGATGATTTTAGAAATATTATTTAACACACGAGAGGCTAATGGTAAATAGCTATAAATACCACTTGTACTTTGTTTGATTAATCCTGCTTTTAATAATAATTGGTGACTCAATGCTTCTGCTTCAGCAGGGACATCTCTCCTAGTTGGTATGAAAACTTTCGATTGTTTCATCACTTAATCCTCCTTATTCTACAAGAAATAACGTTGTATATCGTTCCAAGTTACTAGAACCATTATAATTAAGACAAAAATAGCACCAGCAGCTATTATAATTGTTTCTGCTTTTTTATTAACTGGTCTTCTGAAAATTGCTTCATAGATAACAAATAAAATTCGACCACCATCAAGTGCTGGAATTGGTAATAAGTTCATTATACCTAAGTTAACACTTAATAGTGCAGTGTAGTATGTTAATGCAATGATACCTTGTTTAACTACAGAGTCAACATTATGATAAATACCCACTGGACCATTTAACATATCAAATGAGAATTGACCTGTGAATATACTTGCAATCATTGTTCCTACAGCTTTAAAGATTAATGTACTGGCACTAACAAACTGATCAAATCCTAGCGCAATTGGTTTTATTAAAGTATGTTCTTTCTGAGGTTGGAAACCTAAAATGTACGTCGTCTCAGAATTTAATTTAGTTTGCTTAATAACTTGCTTTTTAGGAGTTATATCCACTGTCTTTGTTTGATTATCTCTTTCGAATTTTATCGTTGTTTTATTATCTTTAATTTTATTTGCTGCAGACTGAATGTCATCAAAACTCTTAGTTTTATATTGACCTACTTGAACGATTTTATCTCCAGATTTTAATCCTGCTTGTTGCGCTGGATAGTTATCAGCTAATTGCCCCACTGAGGTAGTAGGTGTTCCTTGGAAATAAGCTAATGTGATAAATAATATTAAGGCTAATATAAAGTTAAATAATGGTCCTGCAAATAACGTTAAAAATTTGGGTAAAGGTTTCTTATGTGCAAATTGTCGATGTCGTGGAGCAATTTGAATTAAACTACCATTCTCAACAAAATATGCTTTTTCAGCAATATTAAAATGATGTCGCTCATTATCATATGAAGTAATACCTTCAATGTATAAATCATCCTTGAAGTCACATTGTTTAACTTCAATTGCTTCTATCTTTTGAAATTTATGCTGATCATCTAAAATTATATGCGTAATCTCTTCTTTATCATTAAGTTTTACTTTAACATTCATACCTGGTTCAACTGGTGGTTCTTCTAAACCGTCTCCAGCCATTCTTACATAACCACCTACAGGTAATAAACGGATGGTATACAAAGTTTCGTTCTTACGGAAACTAAATATTTTTGGTCCCATACCTATCGCGAATTCAGGACACATTATTCCAGCACGCTTAGCAAAGAACATGTGACCATATTCATGTACCGTAACAAGTACACCAAACACGATCATAAATGAGACAATAGTGATTAAATAGCTCACATGATACACCTCAATTAAATTAAATTTCTACTTTTTTCATTAGAACGATGTAGATTATCTATGATTTGGTTAAATTATTCAAGAATTTTACTTTTAATAAAAGGAGTTAAGAATTACATCATCTACTATGTCTAGTCAAATGTGCACTCAATAACTCCTCAATTATAGCACTATACATTTTTCATATATAAATAAAACATTAAAATCGCACTACATTTGTATTAATAAAATGTTGAGTAATGGTAAAACAAACATGAAACTATCAAATCTGTCTAATATACCACCGTGACCCGGTAAAATTCTACCAGAATCTTTAACACCAAAATGACGTTTAAATCCTGATTCAACTAAATCACCAAGTTGACCAAAGATACTCAAGATGATAGTTACTAATAATAGTAACCAAATATTTAAGTTGAAATCAACAAAGAACAACATAACAATTGGCACAATTAAACTACAAATTAATCCGCCAATAAAACCTTCAATAGTTTTGTTAGGACTAATTACTGGCCATAATTTATGTTTACCCATTAGTCGACCGAAAATATAAGCACCTGTATCTGTTAACCACACCACTAAGAATGCATAAAGTATGTAATGTAAGCCATCTGAACGTGTTGCATAGAAATACATAAATCCAATACCGACATATGCAACTGACATAAGACAGAAAGCAGCATCCATAAAACTAAATCTGTTTTTTGACAGTACAGTGTAACTTAGTAAAATAAAACTCATTGCGATTAAACTTTTTAACTGAATGTCACTAACCCAGTCACCTGCTGATTGAGGTAACATAATAATAATTAATGCTAAAGCACTAAAAATACCAGGGACTGAAATTAATTTAATCATATTCATATTTAAAAGTTCTTTTAATGCAATTAAAGCTAGTAAGTACGCAAACAACATTAACGTTGTACCACCCATCAATAGAATGGGTAGAAAAATTAACAATGCTATAATTGCGGTTAAAGTTCTAACTTTCATACACTACTCCTTACTTAACCCTCCAAAGCGTCTTTGGCGAGATTGATATATTTTTAAGCAATTTTTAAATTCTTCACCGTCAAAGTCTGGCCATAATTTCTCATTAAATATAAATTCACTATAAGAAGACTGCCAAATAAGGAAATTACTAATACGTTGTTCACCAGAAGTGCGAATTAATAACTCAGGATCTGGGTATGAATGCGTCATTAAATGGTTGTTAATCATTGATTCATCAATATCTTTACTGTCTTGACCATTGCGTTGAAGTTCATCATAAATTGATTTCATACTTTGAACAATTTCAGCTCGTCCACCATAATTGATGGCAAATATTAATTTCAGACCTGTATTATTTTTTGTTTTTTCTTTTGCATGTTGTATTGCTTCAATCGTCGATTTAGGAACTGCATCTAAAAATCCAATCGTTTCTATTTGAACATTTTTTTCAATGAGTTCGGGTAAAAATGTTTTTAAAAAATTAACAGGCAAATTCATGATATAATTAACTTCATTTTCAGGTCTAGACCAATTTTCAGTTGAAAAAGCGTATAGTGTTAAGTATTTAATGCCCAAATCACTTGCTTCTCGCGTTACAGTTTTGATGGTTTGCATACCTTCGTAATGTCCTTTAATTCTAGGCATTTTACGCTTTTTGGCCCAACGTCCATTTCCGTCCATGATAATCGCTACATGTTCAGGTAAATTATGTAAATCTAAATCATCGTTATGACTGATTTTAGTCTTATTTCTTTTTATTAGCTTTTTAAACATGGTCTTTCCTCCGAGCCTGATCATCTCTATTATATTATATTAGTTATTTAAGAAATCATCTATCATTTTATCATACTCGATAATGGCATTGAATAAGCAAATGAAAAAACTGTACCAAAGTCTGAATTGGCACAGTTTAGACTAAAATAATTTATAGTAATGTAGAAAGTATATTTATAATAATACTTACACATTATTAAATGAATTAATTTATTGTCGAACTAATTAAACAGACATAATGTCTTTTTCTTTGTCCTCTACTAATTGATCAATTTCTTTAATAGAATTATCTGTAGCTTTTTGAACATCTTCTGTTTGACTTCTTAAATCATCTTCAGTAATGTCCCCATTTTTTTCATCTTTTTTCAATTGATCATTAATATCACGACGGATGTTACGGATAGATACTTTCGCATCTTCACCAATTTTCTTAACGTTTTTCACTAATTCTTTACGACGTTCTTCTGTTAAAGCTGGGACAGTGATACGAATAACTTCACCATCACTTGTAGGATTTACACCTAAATTTGCTGCATAAATTGCTTTTTCAATATCGGCTACTGAAGATTTATCATAAGGAGAAATAACTAATAAACGTGCTTCAGGCACATTGATGCTCGCTAATTGTTGAACTGGTGTTGGCGCACCATAATAGTCAACAGTTACGCCACTTAATAAATTTGAATTTGCTCTTCCAGCACTGATATTTGCTAATTCTCTTGATAAATTATCGATAGATTTGCTCATTCTAGCTTTAGTGTCTTGAATTATGTCACTCATATTGTTTACACCTCTAATTATTTTGTTATTAACGTACCTATTTTTTCACCCATAACTGCACGTTTAATATTGCCTTCTTCCATGATTGAAAATACATTTAAAGGAATATTATTATCCATACAGAATGATGATGCAGTTGAGTCCATTACTTGTAACCCTTCTTGTAACATTTGAATGTGCGTCAAGTGTTCATATTTAACTGCATTCTTATCTACTTTAGGGTCTGCTGAATATACTCCATCAACATTATTTTTACCCATTAAAATAACATCGGCTTCGACTTCTGCTGCACGTAACGCTGCAGTTGTATCTGTAGAGAAGTATGGATTACCGATTCCTGCTGCAAAAATAACAACACGTTTCTTCTCTAAATGTCTAATAGCTCTTCGACGGATATATGGTTCAGCAACTTGTTTCATTTCAATTGATGTCAACACACGTGTGTCACATTCTAATTGTTCTAAGCTATCTTGGAGTGCAAGAGCATTCATAACTGTAGCAAGCATACCCATGTAGTCCGCTGTACCACGGTCCATACCTAAATCACTACCTGTTTTACCTCTCCAAATATTGCCACCACCAACGATAACTGCGATTTCGCAATCCATCTTAGCAACTTCAGCTACTTGCTGTGCCACGCTTTTAATAATAATTGGATTAATACCAAAACCTTTGTCTCCTGCGAGTGCTTCACCACTAAGTTTTAATACTACACGTTTATATTTAGAAGTTTGCGCCATTGTTTTTTCCTCTCTATTGTAAAAATATGTAATATATACAAGTAAAGAAGACACTGACGCGCCTTCTAACATAAAGTATCACTTTATAATAGAAAACCTCAAAGGTGTCTTCTTTCTTGTAAATCTTGTCGACAGATTATTTCATTTGACCTTTAACTTCGTCTGCGAAGTTTTCTTCACGTTTTTCCATACCTTCGCCTACTTCATAGCGAACGAAGTCAACAAGTTTACCACCTTTAGATTTTAAGAAAGTTTCAACTGTTTGATCTGGATCTTTAACGAAGTTTTGATCAACTGCACAAATTTCTTGAAGATATTTACGTAAACGACCTTCAACCATTTTTTCAACGATGTTTTCAGGTTTACCTTCATTTAATGCTTGTTGTTTTAATACTTCTCTTTCGTGATTGATTTCTTCTTCTTTAACTTGTTCTGAAGAAACATATTTTGGATTGATAGCTGCGATGTGCATAGCAACATCTTTAGCAGCTTCTTCATCAGTAGAACCTTCAACTACAGTTAACACACCGATACGTCCACCCATGTGTAAGTATGCACCAAATGCATCGTTATCAGATTTTGTTCTGATTTCGAAACGACGGATACTTAATTTTTCACCGATTGTTGAGATTGCTTCTTTCATTCTTTCATCAACTGTTTTACCACTTGATAATTTAGTTTCTAATAAAGCATCTACTGTTTCAGCTTTGCTATCAAGAACTTGATTAGCAATTTCTTTAACTAATTCTTGGAAGCCTTCATTACGAGCTACGAAGTCAGTTTCAGAGTTGATTTCAACGATAGCAGCTTCATTTCCTTTAACTTCAACATGTACTAAACCTTCAGCTGCGATACGGTCTGCTTTTTTAGCTGCTTTAGCGATACCTTTTTCACGTAAGTAATCAATCGCTTTATCGATGTCACCATCAGTTTCTGTTAGCGCTTTTTTACAATCCATCATACCAGCGCCAGTTCTTTCACGTAATTCTTTAACAAGTTTTGCTGAAATTGCCATTAATTATTCCTCCAATATTTCTAATTGTAATAATAGATGATACCTAAATATTACCATTAAAGTCACTATAATTTCCAATACTCTAGTAAACTTTAATTATTATTTTTTATTATTTGAAAAAAGGGCGATAAGCATTACATCTTATCACCCATTTAAACTATATCTTAGTTTGATTCAACAGTAGTATTTTCTTCAGTTGATTCTGCTTCTTGAGATTCTTCTTTTTCATCTAAATTGATGTTTTGCTCTGCAGCTACTTCATCGTTAGAAACACCTTGTTGACCTTCTAAGACAGCGTCAGCCATTTTACCAGTTAATAATTTAACGGCACGAATAGCATCGTCGTTCGCTGGGATAACGTAATCAATTTCATCTGGATCACAGTTAGTGTCAACAATACCAACGATTGGAATATTTAATTTACGTGCTTCAGCAATCGCGTTACGCTCTTTACGAGGGTCAACTACGAATAATGCTTGAGGCATAGATTTCATATCACGAATACCGCCTAAGAATTTGATTAAACGGTCGTATTCTTTTTTAAGTTCAACAACTTCTTTTTTAGGTAAAACGTCAAATAAACCGTCTTCTTCCATTTTTTCGATTTCAGAAATACGTTTGATACGTTTAGAAATTGTTTTGTAGTTAGTTAAAATTCCGCCTAACCATCTTTGGTTAACGTAGAATTGTCCAGCACGTTCTGCTTCAGCTTTAACTGACTCTTGTGCTTGTTTTTTTGTACCTACGAATAAGACTCTACCGCCATCTTCAGATACTTGTTTGATGAAGTTATAAGCTTCTTCAACTTTTTTCACTGTTTTTTGTAGGTCAATGATATAGATACCATTTCTCTCAGTGAAGATATATTTTTTCATTTTTGGGTTCCAACGGCGTGTTTGGTGACCGAAGTGAACACCGGCTTCTAGTAATTGTTTCATTGAAATTACTGCCATTTTAAATTCCTCCTAGTGGTTATTTACCTCCATAATAAACTCATATAAAGACAATTAATTTAATTGCACCCTTTAAATGTACGTTTATCATGTGTGTATTGGCTTTTATAGCTGAAAACAATAATATCATATTTCTATATAATACGCAATGTTAATTTCATTAAAGAAATAATGCAATACACATTTTTCATAATAAAAACTGTTACAAATAATATTACATACTTGCAACAGTTGAATGTTGGTTATTGCATTATCGATTTAAATCATAATTATTTATTTCGTTCTAATTCATCAAGGAATTTTTCTTTTTTAACTTTTATAAAGGTACCCTTCATCCCTAAGGATCGTGATTCGATTACACCAGCACTTTCAAGTTTACGTAACGCGTTCACGATTACTGAGCGAGTGATACCTACTCTATCTGCTACTTTTGAAGCTATCAATAGGCCTTCATTACCACCTAATTCTTCAAAAATATGCTCAATTGCTTCTTTTTCAGAATAAGATAATGAATTAATTGCCATAGTGATTGCCGCTTTATCACGTGCCTCTTTCTCTACTTCATTATGTTTCTCACGAAGTATTTCCATTCCAATAACAGTTGCAGCATATTCGCCTAATACTAAATCATTTTCGTTAAAGTCATCTTTAACACGACCAAGTACTAATGTTCCTAATCTTTCGCCACCACCAAGTATTGGAAATACAGTTGTACGACTGCTACTAAATACTTCTTTATCTTCAGGTGGGAATACAGTTAATTCATTATCAATATCAATATTAGATTCAGTTTGTTTAACATCCATTAATAGTTTTGTATATTCACTAGGAATGTGTTTACTTTCTAACATTTCGTTAATTCTTTGACTTTTTAAAAGTTCATTTAAACTTGAACCTAGAATCTTACCTCTACGTGAAACAATAAATACGTTCGTTACTGTAACGCTACTAATTGTTTGAGCAACGTCTTTAAAGTCGACCGCAATACCTTTATGTTTTTGTAATAGTGTATTTAATTCTCTAGTTTTAGATAATAAGCTCATAAAATTTCTCCTTTATTTATATTATAAAATAAATGCACTTAAATCTTTATTTGTTGAAATAGATTTCAACTTATCATCAACATATTGTGGTGTTATATCTACTACAGCATTTGGCATGCTAGGGGCTTCGAAAGATAAATCCTCAAGCATTTTCTCTAAGATTGTGTGTAAACGACGTGCACCAATATTATCAGTGTCTTGGTTAACTTGATATGCCATTTCAGCTAATCTTGTAATCGCTTCCTTAGTAAAGTTCACAGTGACCTCTTCTGTTTGAAGCAATGCCTCATATTGTTTGATGAGTGATAGCTTAGGTTCAGTCAATATTCTGTAAAAATCGTCAACAGTTAAACTTTCTAATTCTACTCTAATTGGGAAGCGTCCTTGTAATTCAGGTATTAAATCACTTGGTTTCGATACGTGAAACGCGCCTGCACCGATAAACAGCATATGTTCAGTATTTACAGTACCATACTTAGTTTGAATCATGCTACCTTCTAAAATTGGTAAGATATCTCGTTGTACACCTTGTCTTGAAACATCTTGACCACTATTAGCGTTATTCGTTGCTACTTTATCGATCTCATCGATGAAGATAATACCCATTTGTTCTGCTAACTCAAGCGCTTCTTGATTTGCAGTTTCTTGATCAATTAATTCATCGGCAAAATCATCAGCCAAAATCTTACGAGCTGTTTTAACTGGCACCTCACGCTCAACCTTACGTTTAGGCATGAGTTGATTCATCATGTCTTGCATTTGTTGGTTTTGATTTGTACCGAGCATGCCTAGCGCACCTGGATCTTGTTCTACCTTAATTCTAACTTTCTCTTCTTCAAGTTTACCATCTAATAATTGTTTTTTGATTTCTGAACGCTTAGTTTTAATCTCTTCCGTAGGTGTTTCCTCTTCTTCATCATCATTGTTACCAAAGTTTGGAATTGCACCACCAAGTAATGACTCTAAAGGATTACTATTATTTGACGCTTTTTTCTTCATACTAGGTACTAGTAATTTAACTAACTTTTCATTAGCTTTATTAACTGCTTCGTCTTTAACCAAATCTTTCTTTTGATCTTTAACAAGTCTTACAGCTACATCGACTAAATCACGAACCATACTCTCAACATCGCGTCCAACGTATCCTACTTCAGTAAACTTAGTAGCTTCCACCTTAATAAATGGCGCTCCTACAACTTTAGCCATACGTCTTGCTATTTCAGTTTTACCAACACCAGTTGGACCGATCATCAAAATATTCTTAGGTGCGATTTCTTGTTTGGTTTCTTCATCAAGCAAACTTCTTCTATAGCGATTTCTTAGAGCAATGGCAACTTTTCGTTTAGCATCATCTTGCCCAACTATATATTCATCTAATTTAGATACGATATCTTTAGGTGTTAATTTTATACCGTTTGCATCCATATATTTTACCTCCAACCTAATTTACATCCATTTATATTCATTTCCATATTTTTAAAAGTTAAAGTGTTTCCACTATAATATTATCATTTGTGAACACACAAATGTCAGATGCAACCTTTAAACTTTCGTAAGCCATTTCTTTAGCAGATAATTGGCTTGCATGACGTTTCAATGCTCTTCCAGCACTTAAAGCATAGTTGCCTCCTGAGCCAATCGCAATTAAATCATCATCAGGTGCAATGACTTCTCCAGTTCCGCTAACCACTAATATTGCATCTTTATCCATTACAATTAACATAGCTTCCAATTGACGTAATTGTTTATCACCACGCCACTCTTGAGCTAGTTCAACAGCTGCACGTTCTAAATTACCACTAAATTGTTGTAATTTTGTTTCAAACTTCTCAAACAAAGTGAAAGCATCAGCTACACTACCAGCAAATCCAGCTAATACTTTTCCTTCATATAATCTGCGGACCTTGCGCGCTGTTTGCTTCATAATAACTTGCTCACCTAGTGTAACTTGTCCATCACCAGCCATCGCTGCTTCACCGTTGTGTCTAACGGCATAAATAGTTGTTGCATGTAATGATGTTTTACTCATTTATTTACTCTCCTTTTTCGCTCGAGGATGTGCATTTAAATACACTTTACGTAATTGTTGGTTAGAAACATGTGTATATCTTCCAGTTGTCGAAAGATTAACATGTCCTAACAAAGATTGTACCGTTCTTAAATCCGCACCTTGATTAAGTAAATGTGTTGCAAACGTATGTCTTAATTTGTGGGGGTGAATTTCCGTAACCCCTGCTGTACGTTTAACAACATCATTTAAAACATACCTAACGCCTCTCTCTGTTATAGGGGCGCCATTCATGTTAACTAATAAAAATGAATGTTTGGTATGTTGTATAGGCTTAAATTCGCTTAAGTATTGTTCAATGCTTTGACGACAAAATTCTCCAAACGGAACAAACCGTTCCTTATTTCCCTTTCCTAGTACTTTCACACCAAGTAAAGACATATCAATATCTTTAAGTTGGATATTTACTAACTCAGAAACACGTATACCCGTTGCATATAATAATTCTAGAATAACGCGATCCCGTAATCCTTTTTTTGTATCTTTTGCTACAGTTTCGAATAATGCTTCCATCTCTTCTTCATAAAAAAACTGTGGCAAGTAGTTCTCCTTCTTAGGATGGACGAGTTGTACAAAAGGATTTATGATTGTCTCGTCTTGTGTCATCCAAAACTCATAGAAAGTTCTTAAAGTTGAAATCTTCCTTGATACAGTAGTACGTTTCAAATTCTGTGAATATAAATAGCTTAAATAATTTCTAGCATCTTTATATTCAAATGTTCTTAGATTTAGTAATTCTTGTTCTAAAAAATGATTAAATTGTACTAAATCATCATGATATGATTTTAATGTATGGGCGGAGAAATTTCTCTCAACTTTGAGCATATTTAAGAATGTAACTTGGATTTCTTCCACTTAAAAATCCCCTCCATCATATGCATTGTAGCATATAACATGAAGGGGACTAAAATAATTAGCTATAGAATTCAAAATCTTTTGAGAATTACTTAAAAGATTGAAATAACTTGAACGTGCAACTAAAACAATGAATTCGAAATAAATTCTATTCTAGTTCAATCACTATAATTATAGTGTTTTCTTATAATTCTCTAAATATTCGAGCGCTCTGTTAGCTTGTGCTTCGTAACGCTCTTTTTTATCTTTAATCCGTTTTTCAAGTGAAGGTAATAAACCAAAGTTAGCATTCATAGGTTGGAAGTTCTTTTCATTTTTAGCATGGGATATGTAATAAGCCATACTTCCTATCATTGTCTCTCTAGGGAAAATAACTTCACCTTTATCAAGTAATTTATGAGCTAGGTTAATCCCAGCAACAAGTCCACTTGCTGCGCTTTCAACATATCCTTCAACACCAGTCATTTGACCTGCGAATTGAATTCTATCTTCTTTAATCAACTCATATTTCTCATTTAATACATCTGGAGAATTTATAAATGTATTTCTATGCATCACACCATACCGTACGATATCAACATTTTCTAAACCAGGGATAAGTTGAATTACTTCTTTTTGTGCGCCCCATTTTAAATGAGTCTGGAAACCAACAATATTATATAGCGTTCCAGCTGCATCATCTTGTCGTAATTGAACGACAGCGAATGGACGTTTACCTGTTTTTGGATCTTCAAGACCAACAGGTTTCATAGGACCAAATAAAAGTGTTTTGCGTCCACGTTCAGCCATTACTTCAAAAGGCATGCATCCTTCGAAATATTTTTCTTTTTCAAATTCATTTGTTGGTGCAACTTCTGCTTCAAGTACTGCATCATAAAAGCGATTAAATTCTTCTTCTGTCATAGGACAATTAAGATAGGCTGCTTCACCTTTATCATAACGTGATTTTAGATACACTTTATCCATATCAATCGATTCTTTTTCAATAATTGGAGCAGCTGCATCATAAAAATAAAGTTGATCCTTACCTGTAATATCTACGATTTCTTTAGCTAAATTTTCTGTAGTTAATGGACCAGTAGCAATAATTGTATATCCTTCAGGGATACTATTAATTTCTTCATTAATAACAGTAACATTAGGATGATTTCTTAAAGTTTCAGTAATATAACCAGAAAAATCATGTCGATCAACTGCTAATGCACCACCAGCAGGAACTCTTGCTTTGTCAGCAGCAGAGATAATTAATGAGTCTAATCTTCTCATTTCTTCTTTTAATACACCCACACCATTCGTTAATGCATTGCCTCGTAGTGAGTTAGAACATACTAATTCTGCAAATTTATCAGTATGGTGTGCTGGCGTTTGCTTAACTGGGCGCATTTCAATCAAATTCACTTTGATACCTCGTTGAGCTAATTGATAAGCGGCTTCTGAACCAGCTAGTCCAGCGCCAACTATATTTACAGTTTGACTCATGGTTTTCCTCCTTAATTTATTATCTATTTTTGAACTTCTTCTTTATAGTCACAGTTTGAGCAAATAACTTGTGAACTGCGTCCTTTCTTATGTTCCATTAAATAATGATTACATTTAGGACAATCACGACCAACAGGTTTGTCCCAAGAAATAAAGTCACATTCAGGATAGTTTGAACAACCATAGAAAAGTCTATTTTTCTTAGATTTTCTTTCAACGACATCTCCATCTTTGCATTTAGGGCAAGTTACGCCAATAGTTTTCACGATTGCTTTCGTATTTCTACAGTCTGGGAAATTTGAGCACGCCATAAACTTACCATATCGTCCCATTTTAATAACCATAGGAGAGCCACAAACTTCACAATCTTCGCCAGCAGGTTCATCTTTAATTTCAACTTTTTCCATTTCTTCCTCAGCACGTTCAACGTCTAATTTGAAACTTCCGTAAAAGTTATCAATTACTTTTCTCCAGCCGATATCTCCTTCAGCAATTTTATCCAATAGCGTTTCCATATTAACAGTAAACTCTACATCAATTATTTCAGGGAAATAGTCTTTTACTTGTTCATATACAATTTCACCTAATTCAGTAGGTACAAATCGTTTACTTTCAAGTTTTACATAATTACGTTTTTGTATTGTGTCAATCGTAGGTGCATAGGTAGAAGGTCTACCAATTTTTAATTCCTCTAACGTTTTAACCAAACGTGCTTCTGTATAACGTGGAGGTGGCTGAGTGAAGTGTTGCGCTGGTTCAATTTGAGTTGCAGTCACTTCATCACCTTTACTCAAGTTAGGTAATTTATTTTCTTTTTCATTATCTTTATCATCTTTGGCTTCTACATAAAGCGTCATGAAACCTTTGAATTTGATTGTTTGACCATTAGCTCGGAATTTAATGTTGTTTTGGGTAACATCTAAAGCAACAGTGTCTAAAATTGCTGGTGCCATTTGACTTGCTACAAATCTTTCCCATATTAATTTATACAAACGATGCTGATCTCTAGTTAAGTATGCTTTCATTTCATCAGGTGTACGTAAAGTACTTGTTGGTCGAATTGCTTCATGGGCATCTTGGTCACCCTGTTTACCCTTAGCAGTTCTATTAGAAAGATAATCTTTACCATACTTATCTTCAATATATTGTTTCGCTTCGTCTTTAGCGGTTTGTGATATACGTGTAGAGTCAGTTCTCATGTATGTGATTAATCCAACTGTACCTTGTCGTTTTAGATCAATACCTTCATATAATTGTTGCGCGAGCATCATAGTTTTACGCGCTTTGAAATTTAATTTACGAGCTGCCTCTTGTTGTAATGTTGAAGTGGTAAATGGATTAGCAGGATTTCTAGTTTTTTCTTTTTTATTAACATTTGTAATTTCAAATTTGTCTCCATCTAATTCAGCTGTAACTTTTTCAACATCTTTTTTTGTTTTTAATTTAAATGGTTTATTTTTATAATGAAGAAACTTAGCAGTAAATTTAGATTTCTTATATCTAAACTCACCTTCTATAGACCAATACTCTTCAGGCTTAAAGTTACGAATCTCATTCTCTCTATCTATTACTAATCTTAAAGCTACAGATTGAACTCGCCCTGCAGACAGCCCCTTTTTCACTTTCTTCCATAATACTGGTGAAATATTATATCCAACTAATCTATCTAATATACGGCGTGCTTGTTGTGCATCGACTAAATCCATTTCAATGCCACGTGGGTGTTTAAAACTTTCTTTTACCGCATCTTTTGTAATTTCATTAAATACTACTCTGTTTTCTTTTGAATCATCAAGTTCTAAAATTTTTGATAAATGCCAAGCAATCGCTTCACCTTCACGGTCAGGGTCACTCGCAAGAAAGACATTTTTTGCTTTCTTAGCATATTTCTTTAAGTCTTTAACAACTGGACCTTTACCGCGTATCGTAATATATTTCGGTTCATAATTATCTTCTACATCGACACCCATTTGACTTCTTGGTAAATCTCTAACATGTCCCATAGAAGCTATAACTTTATATTTTTTACCTAAATATTTTTCAATGGTTTTCGCTTTTGCAGGCGACTCAACTATGACTAAATTATCTGCCAAAGTGAATTCCCCCTTGCTATTTCAATTACTAAAGATAAATGATAAACGGTCAATTTTGTTTTTGTCAATGTTTAAATTCTATTAACGTGCATTTTAAACGCTTTTTAATATTATTTTTAGCGATCAATTAGAATTAAATATAGATTTTTAATACTCTAGAATGAATCATTAATGATATCTATTTATAATCACATAGGATATCATCAGCTGAGGTTACAATCATCGCACCTTCTTGAGCTCGTTTCAAATTACCTTTTGTTAGTGGATTAAATATTGAACCTGGTAATACATATATATTTCTATTTTGGTCTAATGCGCAATCAATTGTAATTTGACTACCGCTTCTAACACTTGCTTCAGTTATTAAAACCCCTTTTGAAAGACCGCTTATCAAACGATTGCGCTGTGGAAAGTGATATCGCCTAACACTAGTGAGTGGCGGATATTCACTAATAACTAAACCTTTTTCTTCAATTATGTTGCGTAATTTTTGCGTTTCTCTAGGGTAATGCATCATATGACCAAAACCTAAAACAGCTATTGTAGGTAATTGATACTCTATAGCAAAATGATGTGCTATGCTATCAGCACCTTTTGCCAAACCGGAAATAATAGTTAGTGGAATTTGTTTAAATTTAGGAAATAAGTATTGCATGGCTTTAGCTGAGTATTCTGTTGCATTTCTTGAGCCCACCACACCTAATGTATTGGAGGATGTTAATAAACGGGGGTCACCTTGGTAAAATAGGACAAACGGATAATCATAAATTTCTTTTAACAGTCGAGGATAATTAGTGTTAAACGGTGTTGTAAAACTTACTTTGTGATTCTGCAAAAGTGACAAAATATCTTTTTCATTTAAATTATTAAATTTATCAATAAAATCATCATTATGAAACATTCTGTCCCAATTTCTTATTGTATCTATTTGATCAGTATAAGAGAATTTAAAAAAATCAGGATTTAATTTTAATAAATGATGAATATGTTGGGTCGTATAACCTAGCCAAATTAATTTCAAAAGTAATATGTTGTTGTTAGTCATGAAGTCGTCTCCTTTAAAAACATTATAAGACAACTATGTCGTATATCACATTTCAATTAAAAGACATTTGATGGATAAAATTTAATAACTTTTAATGAGTAATTTTAATATTGAATTATGTAAACTGTCTTCATGCTCATTTTATACAAAAATCTGAAACCTAAAAGCCCAAGATTACTTTAAATTTTGTTACCTTAGCACTAAATAAATTGATTCACTTACTTTTGATATAATTTATAGAGTAATTTATTTACTGGCTTAATAAAATTACCAACATATTCTTCTATAAATGCATTGAATCCTTTTTTAAATTGTTGGACACCATAATCTTCTGCATCCTCACCAAAGTCGCCAGTTATGCCGTAGAAATTATAACGCTCTATGCCTTTCTCTTTTGCGTAGCGTATCATATCACATTGCAGACAATAGGCACCCATAAATTCATTGTATTTAGGATTAGAACCACTTGATAAATAGTACATTTCGTGATTGTTATAAATAAACAATGCAGCAACTAAATCAAATAATGTACCATCCGTAATGATTACTTGTTCAGTTTTTGCTATTTTATTTAAAGGCTCTCTAAAAGTTTTTATTTGCACACCCATTTCAATTGTCTTCATAATGTTACGTCTAGTTTGATATGACATATCTTTTAATAATTGTTGTTCACCTTTATCTTTTAAATCTAGTATAGAATGCTATCTTATTTGACTCATAGCTGAATAGCCAGTTGTAAAACCTTGATGTTGGTATCCTAATTTATTCATCACCTTGAACCACTTTTTATTGTTAAAGTGTTCTATAATCTCACCGTCAGCACTTCTTATATTCTCCAAGACATAAGGGTCAACTAGTATAAAAACACCTCTTCGCATACGTACATAATACGTTAATTTTTTAAAGAAAAATTCAACTAACTCTAAATTAGTAAAATCCATCACCGGTCTTCGATGGGTATATAAGTATTTAAACACCTTAAATATACGAGCATCAGTTAATATACAGGCAGCAACTACGTTACCGTTTTCTTTGACACCGACAATATGAACCCCTAAATTTCGAGCTTTCCTATATTTATATAACTCTACAATCTGAGTAAAATGCGAAAAATTATTTTCTCATAAAAATTTCAAATTCATTTAATTCTAAAGTTGTAAAATTCAAATCATTAATACTCTCTTTCCTCAAATTCATTTATGCCTCTTTATTAGATCTTATAAAAATCATATCGTAGTTATAATTATGTATCACTCGATGCGCTACTACTTTTTCTATAACCACCTAAATTCCAATTTTGATCTAAACTTTGAAACTACATGAGTTTACCATCATAATTACCATCCAACACTATTTCTGTATGTCCAAATCCACCATCATACCTTCCACTAAAAACTACAACATCTCCAGGTTTAGCTTCTAAAGTAAAAGTGTTTTTATATTCAATTTTCACATTTCCATATTGTTTTTTAGAACTTGTTTCATTTGTCACAACTATATTTTTATTAAAATCATCCTGTGAAGTTATTACTACTTTATCGTTAGATTTTATCTCACTTGCATATGCACTATAATTGTGATTAATAAAAAATAAAGAACCTACTAAAAAGACACTACACCGATAGTTATTTTCCGAATAGAAAAATTTGATGATATGATATTTTATTCATGATGCTCACTCCTTTTATCAATACACCGCTATTATATATTATTTATAATAAATTAAATATTTTTATAAATAATTAATTTAATTAACCTTATACAAATATTAACTTCGACTTTGACTTTAATAATTATTAATTACTTATAATAAATTAAACAAAAGACCTGATTTCCAATATTAGAAATCAGGTCTTAGACAATAAAATCAATTCAAATTTTAATGATGATTATTTAATTGTTAATAATTCTTCATAAATACCAGCTTCTTTAGCTGCTTCGATTAATGTAGTACCGATTTCTGAAGGTGTATCCGCAGTTTTAACACCACATTCATTTAATGTCTTAATTTTTTCATCTGCAGTACCTTTACCACCAGAAATAATCGCACCAGCGTGACCCATACGTTTACCTGGAGGTGCTGTTTGACCACCAATGAAACCAATAACTGGTTTGTTCATATTCGCTTTAATCCATTCAGCTGCTTCTTCTTCAGCAGTACCACCAATTTCACCAATCATTACAACAGCTTTAGTATCTTCATCTTCATTAAACGCTTTAAGTACATCGATAAAGTTAGTACCGTTGACAGGGTCGCCTCCAATACCTACAGCTGTAGTTTGACCAATGCCTTCTTCAGTTAATTGATGAACCGCTTCGTAAGTTAACGTACCAGAACGTGATACAACACCTACATGACCTTTTTTATGAATATATCCTGGCATGATACCAATTTTACATTCATCAGCAGTAATAACACCTGGGCAGTTTGGTCCAACTAAACGTGTTTTTCTTCCTTCTAAGTAACGCTTAACTTTAACCATGTCAACAACAGGAATATGTTCAGTAATACAAATAACCATATCTAAATCTGCATCTGCTGCTTCCAAAATAGAATCTGCTGCAAATGGCGCTGGAACATAAACTACAGATACGTTAGCACCTGTTTCTTCTTTAGCTTCTGCAACAGTATTATATACAGGTACGCCTTCAACAACTTGTCCACCTTTACCTGGTGTTACCCCTGCAACAATTTGTGTACCATAATCAAGCATTTGTTTTGTATGGAAAAGGGCAGTAGACCCTGTAATACCTTGTACCATCACTTTAGTATTTTTATCTATAAATACACTCATCTTAGTGTTCCCATCCTTTCCTTACGCTTCTTTAACAAGCTTAACAATTTTTTGAGCGCCTTCAGCCATTGTAGCTGCTGGTTCAATTGCTAAACCTGATTCGTTTAAGATTTCTTTACCGCGTTCTACATTTGTACCTTCTAAACGAACTACTAATGGTAAAGTTAATTCAACTTCTTTAACTGCTGCTACGATACCTTCAGCAATAACATCACATTTCATGATTCCACCGAAGATGTTTACAAAGATACCTTTAACATTGTCATCACCTAAAATGATTTTGAATGCTTCAGTAACTTTTTCTTTTGTAGCGCCGCCCCCTACGTCTAGGAAGTTAGCTGGATTTCCACCAAAATGATTAATAGTATCCATTGTAGCCATCGCTAAACCAGCACCATTAACCATACAACCAATATCTCCATCTAATGCAATGTAAGATAAGTCATATTTAGATGCTTCAATCTCTTTAGGATCTTCTTCTTCTAAATCACGTAATTCTTGGATATCTTTATGTCTGAATAATGCATTGTCATCGAAATTGATTTTAGCATCTAAAGCTAAAACTTCACCTTCACCAGTAGTAACTAATGGGTTAATTTCAACGATAGAACAATCTTTTTCGATAAATACATTGTATAAAGAAATTAAGAATTTTGCTGCTTTATTTACAGATTCTTTTGGAATATTAATATTGAAAGCAATACGACGCGCTTGATAAGGTGATAAACCTACAACTGGATCGATTGTTTCTTTAAAGATTTTTTCTGGTGTTTTAGCAGCTACTTCTTCAATTTCAGTACCGCCTTCTTCTGAAGCCATTAAAGTAATACGATCAGTTGCACGGTCAATTACAAAACCTACATAATATTCTTTTTGAATATCGCAACCTTGTTCAATATACAAACGTTTAACTTCTTTACCTTCAGGTCCAGTTTGATGTGTAACTAATTGTTTACCTAATAATTCATTGGCATAAGTTTCAACCTCAGATAATGATTTAGCAATCTTAACTCCACCTGCTTTACCTCTACCCCCAGCGTGGATTTGTGCTTTAACCACATAAACCTCTGTGTCTAATTCTTTAGCCTTTTCCACTGCTTCTTCAGCATTAAATGCAACTCGTCCTTCTGGAACGGCTACGCCCATAGAACGAAATATTTCTTTACCTTGATACTCGTGGATATTCATCTTCCATCCTCCTACTTCTTAGGTTAAGTTCAGTTATAATTATAGAAAATGAAAGCGCTATTGTAAACTGAAAGTGTTCCACTTTTTGCAATTAATTTAAAATTCAAATAATTACATTATAGATTTGATTGGTTCAAAGCTTTTACGATGATACGGTGTAATACCGAGTTTATTTAGGCTTTCTAAATGTGCTTTAGTTCCGTAACCCACATTTTTCTCAAATTCATATCCTGGATATTCATCTGCAATCTCTTTCATTAAATCATCTCTATACTCTTTTGCCATTATACTTGCTGCAGCAATAGACACACTCTTTGCGTCGCCTTTAATAATAGATGTTTGAGGAATTGTTGTATCTAAAGACATTGCATCTATTAATAAATGATCTGGACGATTTACTAATTGACTCAAAGCTCGATTCATTGCTACTTTAGTTGCATTATATATATTCAGTTCATCGATCTCTTCTGGGCTAGCTAAACCATAGGCATACTCCAACACCCCATCTTTAAGCTTTTTATTAAGTATTTGTCTTTTGCTCGCTGTTACTTTTTTAGAATCATCAAGTCCTAAATAGCGATGCCCTTCATTTAAAATCACCGCACATGCAACAACAGGACCTGCTAGCGGACCACGTCCAACCTCGTCAATACCACAGATTAATGCTTGAGGATTGTTATTCAGCAACTCATTTTCAAATTGATTCATTGTATTGTAATGGTCTAAAATTTCTTGTTCTTTTAAAAGTTGTTTACGACGTCTTGTAATAGCTTGTTGTACCCCTTTACGAGCGTCTTGATTTAATTCATGTTGTTCTAAAACTTCAATTGAGTTAATTTCAGATAATATGTGCTTTGCTTCATTAATTGTTTGTGTCATTATCTAATTCACTCTTCATTTCTGAATATAAGTCAAAACAGTATGTTCCAATTTTAGCATTTCTAACGTCATTAATTATCAGTTCAATAACCGCTTCGTAATCTACTTCATTGCCTCTTTGTAAAAGTCCACGTCGACGTCCAATTACATCAAACCATTCTAATATTTCAGCATCTGCAGGTAAATCAATCTTATAATGTTGCTTAAAACCTTCTAAATCATGGTTAATTAAAAACTGTAAACCATAGATAGCAACTTCATCTAAATGTACAATACTATCCTTTATTGCGCCTGTTAAACTTAATTTTTTACCAACAATTTCATCTTCAAATTTGGGCCATAAAATTCCAGGTGTATCTAATAATTGTAGAGATTGCCCAACTTTAATCCACTGTTGTTGTTTGGTTACACCTGGTTTATTACCAGTTTGTGCAATATTTTTTCGTGCTAATTTATTAATCAATGTTGATTTACCAACGTTAGGTATGCCAACAATCATTGCTCTAATTGCTCTAGGTTTAAGTCCTTTAGCTTTCTCACGTTCAAATTTTTCTTTTGTTGCTGCTATAGCTGCAGTTTCTACACCTTTTAAATTTTTGCCATGCTTAGCATCTACTGACACAGGATAATATCCTTTATCTATAAAGAAGCGTTCCCATTTTTGCATTTCATTTAAATTGGACATATCTTTTTTATTAAGAATAACTACGCGCGGTTTTTGTTTAATTACTTCATCAATCATTGGGTTACGAGAACTATATGGAATACGTGCATCAACTAATTCAAATACAACATCTACTTTTTTTAATTGTTCTGTTACCTCTCGTTTAGCTTTTGCCATATGTCCTGGATACCATTGAATTGCCATTAATTGTCACCTTACTTTCGATATATTTTAATTCAACTTGTTGATTATAGTTGAATTTTTATTTGAGAGCCACTTTTTTTCTAAGTTCATCATTTATTTTATCATTCATTAAATAAAACGATAAAGTACAATAAGTTTATAATGTCAGAAAAGCATAATTACTTTTAATCACACAATCTATCCCCTACAATTTAATTATACTGTTACAATTATAATCCCATCGCTTAGAGGTAAATTATGAAGAAAATATTAATATATTTAGGTATATTCTTAACTCTGTCTTTCATAGGACATAGCTATATAATTTTTCGCTTTATTCACGACGGCGTTTTATTTACAGGACCCAACGATGGTATCGAACAGATGATACCTATTCAAATGTTTCTATTTGATAAATGGAGCGTTGGCAATCTTTTTTATGCTACTGATTTTGGTCTAGGTGGAGATTTTTTTACGGATTTAAGCTATTATTTCTCAACAAACATACTATTTATTATTAATGTACTATGTATCATTCTATTAAAAACAATTATTCATATAAATACTCAGGGATTACTATTTTGGATGGTAAATGCGCTAGTTATTTCCATTATTAAAGCTTCATTAGCGATGTATTGTACCTATCTCTATAGTAAATTTATTTCACGTAATACTTGGATTAGTATTATTATGGCATTTCTATTTGTTATGTCGCCGCTTTATTATCGCTTTACTGTTTATTGGCCATTTTTTAGTGATGTATTTATTTGGATGCCATTGTTACTATTTTCTATAGAACGCACACTTCAAAAACAAAAGTTTGGTCTATTTATTGTCACAATTACACTAATAATGATAAATAATTTCTACTTTGCATATTATCTTTGTCTTATAGGTGCAGGTTACATACTTCTTCGTATAATTTTTAGACACTCTAAAGATATTATTCCACGTGGCAAAGCTTTAATATTATTTGCTATCAGTGCCATTTTAGGATTAGGTAATAGTTTATTTATGTTCTTCCACGGTGTTCAAAGTTTTTTAAATAATCGTCGTGTCCCTTTTTCAGGAACAGTAAATACCTTCGAAAAGCTAGATATTAACACAAATATCTTCTTTGATAATTATTTAATCGTATTGCTATTTCTAACTATTCAAGCACTATTATGTATTAAACTTTATAAACACTTTTATTATCGCTTATTCGCAATTTTAACTTTCGCATTTATTCTATTAAGCTTTGTACCATTTATCGATCAATTGTTTAATGGATTTTCTGCACCACAAAAACGTTGGCATTTTATTTTGTCTTTTAATTCAGCCATATTAATTGGTCTATTTCTAAAATATTTTAGAACACTAAAAGTCAAATCATATTTAATTAGTAATATTATTGCTGAAATTATCATTTTCGCTAGCGCTATTACCTATCATAAATTTGTAGCTTGGCTTGTACTTGTACCAATCGTTTCTTTAATAGGGTTACTTATTTTAATTTTAAAAGACAGACGTTATCGCATTAATCTAAGCTATATATTCGGCATTTCTATAATCTTACTCAATTTAATGGTTTCTTTCGTCTTTATTAAAAATCAAATTTATTTTAAAGATCATCAAGAACGAGCTAATACATTTTATATTAACTCAAGTTTATATAGTTCAGACTTACAACGTTCATTAGTTAATACAATGGAGAATAGTAAGAGAGAAGATGAACGTATCGATTGGCGAGTGAATGAGCAAGATAACACACCTATGTACCAACACTTTAAGGGACTAAGTTTATATTCAAGTATCTTCCATCATAATATTCTCGATTACTATTATGATGCACTAAAAATTAATCTTGCCGAAGAGTCACTAAGTCGCTATCAATCAATAAATGGTCGCCAAAATATAGCGAGTCTTTTCTCAGTACGTTATATGATGCTAAAAGATTATCAGGGAAATTTACCCGCCTATTTTAAAAAGGTTAAAACAAGTGGACAATATTCTATCTATGAAAATACACTTAATTTGCCGAGTGTTAAAGTTACGAAAAATGTTTATAATAGTAAATCTTTAAAAACATCTATAGATCGTGAGCATGCAATGTTAAATGGTGTGATCATGGATAATGCAGGAAAATCTTTCAAACAACCAGAATCTAATTTACTATCAAAAGTTGATATGCAACAACAAAATATTAAGCAAATTGGAAAAAATCGCTATAAGGTTAGTGGTGGCAAAGGTGGTACTATAAAATTACATCTTCCAAAACAAATACGTGATAAATATAATGATTTTTATTTAACGATGAAGATAAAGAGAGGTAATCCAGATAGTAATTACACAGTCGCTATCAATAATTACGCTAATCATCGATTGTTTAATAATTCTACCTATCGAACAGGTGTAGACACTCAACTTTATCGCACTCATCCAGATAAAAATGGTGATATCACTATTACCCTTTCGCCTGATGGCGAATTTTATGTCGATTTACAACAATTAAATGGCGAAAATTATGATACGCTTAAAAAGGCACATGATAATGCTAATTTTGATACAAGTTATTATGATATTAAAAATGGTATACAAGTCCAACTCAGTCACCATGAGAGTGGTATAGCCTCAATAAACATTCCTTATCGAAAAGGAATGCGTGCGTATGTTGATGGACAACCTGCAAAAATCCAAAAAGTAAATTATATGATGACCAGTGTTCCAGTCGAAAAAAATGCAAAACAAATTGTCATTAAATATCAACCTCCTTACTGGAATACTATGATATTCATTTCATTAATGAGTATGATTCTTAGTGCTGTTTTTGTAAAAATTATTAATTCAAAAAAACGAAAGATGAGGAAGTAAATTGATTAAAAAAATATGGTCAAAACCCTTATGGACGTTTGGCCTCATTTTCATCATAGCTAATATCGTAACACTAACCATTTATTATCCATTTATCCGAGATTACTTAAAAGATGGCGTGGTATTTACTGGCTCTGGTGATGGTTTTAGACAAATGATGCCGTTCCAATTATATTTATATGAACACTTCACACAATTAAAAGGATTTTACGATCATTCATTTGGACTAGGCGGAGATTATGTTAAAGGGTTAGCCTATTATTATTCCCTTTCACCAATCATGTGGGTCAATTTTATTATTGTATGGATCGGTGAACATATATTCCATTGGCAACCGCAAAACATTCGCTTTTGGCCAACAAATCAATTAATTGTTGCTTATGTACGAACAATAATTACTTTTATTTGTGCATTTTATTATTTTAGATATTTAAAGTTAAGTTCCACACCTCTGTTGATAGCAACAATTTTATATGGGGCATCAACAGTGGTGTTATATTACAATTTTACTTGGTCATTTTATGGAGATTTGTTAATTATATTGCCATTATCATTATGGGGAATGGAACGTTTCTTTCAACGTAGAAAGATAGGTTTGTTCATCTTTGCAGTGGCAATCACACTATTTTCAAATTTTTACTTTACTTATTATCAAGCCATTGTGTTAGGTATTTATTTTATATTACGTGTCGTATTCCAATATCGCCATGACATCGTATCTCGTTGGCAAAAATGTTATTTACTAATTATAGGGGCTATGTTTGCGCTCCTATCAAGCATATTAGGTTTTTACACTGGTGTATCATCTTTCCTAAATAATGATCGCCAACAAAATTCTGATTTCAACATCTCTCTATTTACTGATTTAACTAAAAATAATTATTATATATTTTCAAATGGCTTTTATGTAACAATATCACTTATTGCATTGGTAGCATTATTAACGCCAAAGTTATATAAACACTATTACTATAAAATTTTTGCTATTATAACGTGGTTCTTACTTATTGGTTCATTATCACAGTACTTTGACAGTGCTTTTAATGGATTCTCATTACCACAACGACGTTGGGTTTATTTCTTAGTGTTATCTACAAGTGGACTGATTGCTTTATATATTTATCACTTATCAGAGTTGACTATGAAACAGTTTCTATTTGCAGCTATGCCCGTATTTATTGCTGGTTTGTGTAGATATATCATAGCTGACAACTTTGTAGATTGGATGGTAATTGCTTTAATTACCATCGTTGTGCTAGGAATATTTATCTATCGCAAATCTTTACTGAAACAACCAATTATTATGTTATCGTTGATTGTGCTATTTTTCGGTCAACAAATTATGATGACACATGATTCAAGACAAAGAACGATAGACCCATATTCAACGACAATCAATACATTGAGTGATCCTTCATACTATAATGATACTATTGCTAAAAAAATTGATTCTATCAAAGAACATCATGATGATCCATTTCATCGTATTGATTATATGTCGGCATATGCATTAAATTCTCCTTTTCTTTATCACTACAATGGTATTTCGCTATACTCAAGCATTTTTGATGGAGGAATTTTGAAATATTATGATAAATTAATGCAAATTAATATGCCTGTTGATAAAAATAGTACGTATCGCTTTTTAGGAAATCGTGCAAACTTAACTGCTTTATGGAATGTTCAAGATCGACTACGTCATCCTGAAGATCAAAATATGACTTACGGTTTTGAAAAGAAAGATACGATATTGAATGGTAAGAATACGCTTATCCATTCTAAAAACATGATTGACTATCCATCAGCTCATGTAACTAATCATATATATAATAGTGATGATTTAAAGTCACCTTTAGATCGTGAACAAGCTATGTTAAAAGGAATCGTATTAAACGACACTTCAGAAAAAGCAAATATTTCATTTAAACCTAATAAAAATTTTTTAAACAAGTCAAAAATATCTACAAAAGATGCGACTTGGAAAAATCAAAATCATCTTAAAGTACACAAAGATAACGGTAGGGTTACATTAAAATTACCTGAATCTGTCGCTAATAAGTATAAAGATATGTACGTAGAAATGGATGTTGAACTACTTTCGCCTGACAAAGCGCATTCAGTAGGTGTTAATGAATATTCGCAAAATCGAAATGAACTGAGCTACAAATATCGTCGCTTAGTTACACCAGTTACAATGCGTGTTAAAGCGTCTGATAAGCTAAATATTCATCTATCTAAAGGGAATTATCGTTTATCTGTGAAAGGTATTTATGGTGAGGACTACAGCACACTTAAAAAAGCTTCAAAAGAATTAACTCCTGTGAAAATTAAAGATATGAGAAATGGTTATGTCGTCAAGAAACCAAAGAACGCAACAGGCTATGTCATTTTACCAACAGTATATGCAAATGGTATGCATGCGAAAGTCGATGGGAAAGAAGTACCTGTTCACCAAGCTAATGGTATCATGACAGCAATACCAGTTAATAAAGGAGATAAAGTAATTAAACTCACATACACCCCTCCTCAATTCTATCTACTTACTATTATGAGTTTCATTGGTGTTATCGGTAGTATATTATTTAATTTATGGGTTAAGAAAAAACGATAAATTAAGTTCATAAATTAAACTTTAATTGCTTTAAAATGTGAATAAAAATAATAAAGCTTCCAATCTCAACTTGAAAGAAGATTGGAAGCTTTATTTGTAAGACAAACGTTGTATCTAACCTCTGTCTTATTATTATACTCAGTTTGCTGATTAACGAATTTCTTGGATTCTAGCAGCTTTACCACGTAAACTACGTAAGTAGTATAATTTAGCACGACGTACTTTACCACGACGTTTAAGTTCGATTTTTTCGATTTTTGGAGTGTGTAATGGGAATGTACGTTCCACGCCTACACCTGAAGAAATTTTACGAACTGTGAAAGTTTCAGAAATTCCTCCACCACGACGTTTGATTACAACACCTTCGAATACTTGGATACGTTCACGTGAACCCTCTACGATACGTACATGTACACGTAAAGTATCACCAGTACGGAATGCTGGTAAGTCTGTACGTAATTGTGATTTTGTAACTGCTTCGATTAACTTATGATTACTCATTGATATACTCTCCTTCAACCTATGTTCTTGCCTAGACATTCATATAGCAGCGGATCATAGTGATAATTAGTGTCTTTTCACACTTGATATATATTAGCATAATACTAATTGTTTTTCAATTGCTTTTTATAGCTTTCTATAAATTTTTCATCGTCTTCCGTTAAAGGATATCGATCAAGTAAGTCCGGTCGCTTATGATAAGTACGGATTAATTTTTGTTCATGTCGCCATTGTTCAATATTTGCATGATTACCTGATAATAATACATCTGGAACGGTCATATTTTCAAATTCTCTTGGACGCGTATATTGAGGGAATTCTAATAGACCATCTGAGAACGAATCATCTTGATGTGATTGTTGATTTCCTAATACACCTGGTATTAATCGCACAATCGCATCTGTCATCGTCATCGCTGGCAATTCTCCTCCAGTTAATACATAATCCCCCATTGAAATTTCATCCGTCACTAGGTGCGTTCTTATACGTTCATCATAACCTTCATAATGTCCACAAATAAATACGATATGCTCAGCTTCGCTTAATTCTTGTGCAATTTCTTGTGAAAAAGGTCTACCTTGAGGACACATTAAAATGACACGCGTTTGATCAGTTCGTTGTAAATCTTTCATAGCATTGAAGACTGGTTCAGGTTTTAGGACCATACCCTGTCCACCACCAAATGGGTAATCATCCACTTGATTATGTTTATTAATGGCATAATCTCTAAAATTCACAGTATTCACACTAATGATTTCTTTATCCTGTGCCCTTTTTAAAATGGAGTGATTGAGCACGCCATCAAACATCTCAGGAAATAAAGTTAAATAATCAATTTTCATTAATCTAACAACCCTTCTATAGGTGTTATACGAATCGTTTTATTTTCAATATCAATTTCTTTAACTACATCAGCTATATAAGGAATGAGATATTCCTTTTCTCCTTTAACAACCCAAACATCATTTGCACCTGTTTCAAAAATATTGATAACTCTGCCGATAGGTTGATTGTCATCATCAAATACAGTACTTCCAATGATGTCAGAGTAGTAATATTCATTTTCAGCTAATTCAATATCTTCATGATCGCGTTCTTGGTACAAATAGTCACCTTTATATTGTTCGACGTCATTAATGTTATTTATTCCCTCAAATTTCAACATATGGAATCCTTTATGAACACGGTAAGATAAGACCGTCAATTGTTCTTCATGATTTTGATGATTTACCGTCAATACTTCACTTGGTTGGAAACGGGTATCCGTAAAATCGGAATTAGATTTCACTTTAACTTCACCTTTAATTCCATGTGTATTTACGATTTGACCAACTTCAACTTGCATATTTGCACCTCATTTAATCCATTAATGTCATTTTGTTTATCATATCATGATTTTTCAGTATTTAAAAAGGCGCCATCAGTTGGCGCCTCTATTACTTTACTTATAAAGTTTAAGCTAATTATTTAGCGTGTTTTTGTTCATCAAAAGTTTTTAAAATACCTTGTTTAGATAAGATATTATGAACTGTATCAGTTGGTTTAGCACCGTCTTTTAACCATTTTAATGCTAATTCTTCATCAATTTTAACTTCTGGAGCATTAACACTAGCTGGGTTGTAAGTACCGATTTGTTCGATAATACGACCATCACGTGGTGAACGTGCGTCTGCTACAACAATACGATAGAATGGATTTCTTTTTGAACCTAAACGAGTTAAACGAATTTTAACTGCCATATATAAAACTCTCCTTTAAATCTTTTACTTTTTATTTTCTACAAGAAATAATATTAACAGTAACTTGATATTTTGTAAAGACTTTTTTCTTTACCAAATCTAGTTTTTTTCAAAACCGTAGATTTGGTTATGGGCTAGCTTTAGCTAGGGTGTTCCTTTAACTAGGTTTTTTCAAAACCGTAGATTTGGTTATAGGAGTGAGATAGAATTCTTTGAATTCGTACCCCAACTTTCATTGCTTGTAGAATTTCTTAATGAAATTCTTTGTGTTGGGACCCCGTCACCGCGCACAGTTGATTAGGTGCTTGAAATATTTTATTTCAAGTCCAATCAACCACTGCGTTTATACTTTAGCTAAGCCGAACCTTTTGCTAAATGTTTGGTAGTACATTTATTTTTCAATAAACATCAAAATATCGAACGCTATTTGAGAAGCGTTCGATATTTTCACTTAATTAAAATGGTAAGTTCATACCTTTTAACATATTTTCCATTTGACTACGTTTGCCTTTTTTACCTTTACGGCCAGCACCACTGAATTGCTTCATCATTTTCTTCATATCATTAAATTGTTTCATCAAGCGATTCACTTCTTGTAGTGAACGCCCAGAACCTTTGGCGATACGTTTTTTTCTTGAAACATTTAGTACTGCTGGGTTTTCTCTTTCACTTGGTGTCATAGACTGGATAATTGCTTTAATATGGTCAATTTGCTTTTCATCCATATTTAACTTATCCATGCCTTTCATCTTATTCATTCCTGGAATCATTTTCATGATGTCATCAAGTGGGCCAAGATTTTTAACTTGATCCAATTGGTCAAGGAAATCGTCCAATGTGAACGTAGAATTACGCATTTTTTGTTCTAAATCTTTAGCTTTTTCCTGGTCAACATCTTGTTGTGCCTTTTCAATAAGACTTAAAACATCTCCCATACCAAGTATACGAGAAGCCATTCGCTCTGGATGGAACAGTTCAAGTCCATCCATCTTCTCACTCATACCAACAAATTTAATTGGTTTTTGAGTTACTGAACGAATAGATAAAGCAGCACCACCACGAGTGTCCCCATCTAATTTAGTCAACGTAACACCAGTAACGTCCAATTGTTCATCAAATGATTGAGCAACGTTAACAGCGTCTTGTCCAGTCATAGCATCTACAACTAACATGATTTCATTAGGTTTAGAAATTTCTTTAACTTCTTGAAGTTCATTCATTAACGCTTCATCAATATGCAAACGACCTGCTGTATCAATGATTACAAAATCTAAATGTTCTTCTTTGGCATGTTTTAATGCATTTTCAACGATTTGTTGCGGTTTAACTTGGTCCCCTTCACTATAAACAGGAACGTCAAGTTGTTTACCTACCGTTTGTAATTGGTTAATTGCGGCTGGACGATAAATATCCGCTGCAACTAACATTGGCTTTTTATTATATTTTTTACGCATTAATAATGCTAGTTTACCGGCTGTTGTTGTTTTACCTGCACCTTGTAAACCAACCATCATAACAACAGTCGGTGGCTTATTTGCCATTTTAATCGTTGAGTTTTCGCCACCCATTAATTGAGTTAATTCATCTTGTACAATTTTAATGACTTGTTGACCAGGTGTTAATGATTGCATTACATCTGATCCTAAGGCACGATCTGACACTGTCTTAACAAATTCTTTTACTACTTTAAAGTTTACATCGGCTTCTAATAATGCTAATCGTACTTCACGCATCATTGCTTTAATATCCGCTTCAGTAACTTTACCTTTACCACGCATTCTCTGCATCGTAGCTTGCAAACGATCGGATAATCCTTCAAATGCCATATCAATTGCCCTCCTTTATCTCTATTTATTCTAATTCTTCTAATTGATTAATGTATTGTTCTAACTTCTTAGAATCATTTAATGTTTGTTTCATATCGTCATAAATTTTACGACGTTGTTCAAATTTTTCATACAAATTCAATTTAGCTTCATAATCTTCTACTAAATCGCCAGTTCTTCTTATATTATCATAAACTGCTTGTCTACTCACATCAAATGTCTCTGCAATCTCACTTAGTGAATAGTCTCTCAAATAAAACAGTTCCATATAATTTCTTTGTTTTTCAGTTAATAATGTTTGATAAAAATCAAACAAATAATTCATTCGCAAAGTTTTAACTAAATCATTTTTCCCCATTTGGATTATCCTCATTATTAAAATCTAATTCAGCAACTTCATCTGGAATATCTTCATTTTGTTCAATCATATCTGCAAATAAGCCATATACATAACTTTCTGGGTTAAATGGTTGTAAGTCATCAAGTTTCTCACCTAATCCTACATATTTCACAGGTATATGAAGTTCATTTCTAATCGCAAGTACAATACCACCTTTAGCAGTACCATCTAATTTAGTTAATACTATACCTGATACGTTTGTAACTTCTTTAAATGAACGTGCTTGAGATAATGCGTTTTGACCTGTTGTTGCATCTAAGCATAATAAAGCTTCATGTGGTGCATCTGGTACAGCTCGGCTAATGACACGTTTCATTTTATCCAATTCTTGCATTAAATTAGATTTGTTTTGTAAACGTCCTGCAGTATCACAAATTAATATATCGACACCTTTATTTTTAGCGGCATTAATTGCATCATATACAACTGCAGCAGGATCTGAACCTTCACTTTGACGAATTACTTCAACACCTACACGGTCTCCCCAAACTTGTAGTTGATCAATTGCACCAGCTCTAAATGTATCTCCAGCGGCAAGCATTACTTTTTTGCCTTCCATTTTATATCTGTGTGCTAATTTACCGATTGTAGTTGTTTTACCAACACCATTTACGCCAACCATTAAAATGACATTCAAACGGCCGTCTTCGAGATTCATTGCTTCTGATTGGTCATCTTCTTGATGATAGATTTCAACAATCTTTTCAACAATAACTTCACGTAACTCTTCAGTTTCTTGTATATTTCGACGTTGTGCTTCAGTACGTAATTCTTCTGTTAATTGCATCACTGTGTTGAAACCAACATCTGCAGTGATTAACATTTCTTCAAGTGCTTCGAAGAAATCTTCATCTACTGTTCTATAACGCGCGATCAAATTATTAAGTTGTTCTTGGAAGTTCTGACGTGATTTTTCAAGTCCCGCTTTAAATTTAGCACCCATTTTTTGTGCTTCAATTTCTTCAAAGTCTTCAATTGAAATTAATCCATCGTCATCAAAGTCCGCTTCACTTAATTTACGTGGTTTTTTCTTCGGTTCTATCTGTGCTTCATCATTATCATCATGAGTTGCGCTACTCTGATTACCTTCTTCTTCTGATAAATCTTGTTCTATATCTTCAGTAGATTTCGTTGAAAATTTGTCTTTTAATCGTTTAAAGAAACTCATGCTTGTTCCTCCTTCATAACCTCATCAATTGTATTTAAGTTGACACTTACTAATTTTGAAACACCTGACTCTTGCATCGTCACACCATATAAACGGTCTGAATATTCCATAGTCCCTTTTCGATGTGTAATAACAATAAATTGAGTTTGAATAGATAATTCTTTTAAAAATTGAGCGTATCGAATTACATTCGCTTCATCGAGTGCAGCCTCTACTTCATCTAGTATAACAAATGGAGCAGATCTTACTTTCAAGATAGCAAATAGTAGTGCAATAGCACTTAATGCACGCTCACCACCACTTAATAAAGATAAGTGTTGCAATTTCTTACCAGGTGGTTGAACAATAATATCGACACCAGCTGATAAATAATCATCATCTGTTAACTCTAATTTAGCATGTCCACCTCCAAATAACGACTGAAATACTGTCGTAAAATGAGATTGCACTTGTAAAAACGTTTCTTTAAAACGACCTTTCACTTCTTGGTCCATCTCACTTATAATTTGTTCAAGTGTTTGTTTCGCTTCACGCAAGTCTGTACGTTGTTCATCTAGGAAAGTATAACGCACATTTAATTCTTCAAATTGCTCAATAGCATTTATATTTACTGGCCCAAGTTCTTCAATTGACATTTTAGTTAGTTTGACTTTCTTTCTCAACGCATCAATTGGCGTTTTTGAAGAGAATTCACTTCTAGCCCGCTCAACAGTTAGTTGATATTCATCATTCAAATGATCAATTGCATGGTTAATCAATACATCTAATTTCGATTGTTGTGCTTTTATATCTTGATAAAAACTTTCAATTGACAATAAATCTTGATGACATTTTTGCAATGTAGCTTCATGTGACTCAACATGTTCATTGACATCAATACGTTCTTTTTTCAATTGTTTTAACTGATCAGTGATGGATTGTCGGTCATTTTCTTTAGATTTTATCTGTTGTTGTAATTTTTCAAATGCTTGTTCCCCCATCATTTCGTCAGAATTGAAGAGTTTAATTTTATCGTCAACATTTGTTAATTGTTTGTTAATCGTCTCTATCTGTTTATCTGTACGTTCTAATGACGCTTTTTGAGCATTTATTCGTTCTTTAATTACAGCTAAGTCAGAACGTTTTTGGTTTAATTGTTGTTGCAATTGAGTGGTATTCTCTTTACCTTCTTTAGATAATTGAGTATAACGTTCAATATCTGTTTCAAGTTGTTTTAACTTACCTTGAATAATAGTTAAACGCTCTTGTTTTTCAGTTAAAGTAATGCGACTATTTTCACTTTGGTAGCCATCATTTTTCTCGAATTCAAATTCCTCATGTTCATCTTTAATGTGCGTTTCTTGTGTTTTAAGTCGATCTAATTCTAACGCTTCGTTATGAGATTGTTCTTTTACTTCATTATATTTCTGACTCATTTTAAAATAAGTTTCGCTGAGATGTTCAACTTCATTTTTTTGTTTTTGTAGCTGTTTCTCGAAATCTTGTGTTTGCGATTCATAATCTTTTAATTGATTACGCATAGTTGTCAGTTCATCTTTTTGTGAAAGAATACTCTTCGTCTTGCGCGTACCACCACCGGTCATAGAACCACCAGGATTAACAATATCTCCTTCTAAAGTTACAATGCGTGTTTTATATTGGATAGCTCTTGCCAGTTCATTAGCATGTTTCAAATTGTCTACGATAATAGTAGTACCTATTAAATTTTCAACTACAGCTTGATATTGTGAATTAACTTTAATCGCATCTGAAGCTACATTGATAAATCCATTTGTATTTTCAGCGATATGTCTAATATTATTAGATAATTGTCTCGATCTTATAACATTTAATGGTAAGAATGTGGCTCTACCAAGACCCTTTTGTTTTAAAAATTGTATTGCCTGGCGTCCATCTTTTTCACTATCAACTATGATATGTTGTAATGAAGCACCTAATGCGGTCTCAATCGCTTGAGTCAATTCAGATGGCACATTTATCACTTCTGCAACGGCCCCATGAATACCTTGTAGGTTATCATTTTTAGCTTTTAACACATGTTTAACACCATTAAAGAAATAAGTATAATCTTCTTCTTGAGTTTCTAAACTCTCTATTCTAGCTCTCATTTTATCAGTGTATCGATAAGCCTGATAAAGTTTATCTTCATATTCAGTTTGAGTTTGTTTAGATTTTGATAACTGCTGTTCTAGTTGACTTATTTGAGTCTCAATATCGCTCAATTGTTTAACAGTAGCTTGATGGTTGCGTTCTGTATTAGAAATTTCACTTTGCAACGCTTTAAGTTGATTGAACGCTTCAACCAAGCGAGAATCTAAGCGTGATTTTTTCGCTTCATTCTCTTTAATCGTATGCTCTAAAAAGCGAATATCATTATTTACATCTGATTGTTCAGACATTAATTCATAGTATTCATTTTTGATTGATTCCAATTTTTCGTCATGTTGTTCATCAGAAACATACAGTTTTGATTCTAATTGATGAATACTATTATTCAACTCTTTTTGTTTTTCTTGTAAGGCAGTAATTTGTTGAGTAATATCAGCTTTTTCATTATGAGCATTTTTTAATTCTTGATGTAAATTATCTAACTCTTCTTCAAAACGAGCATTCGTTTCTGATTGATTTCGTTTTCTTTCTTCTAAAACATTCAATCGACCTGTGAACTTTTCATATTCTTCAGTAGCTTTGATTAAATCATAGTTTAATTGTTCAATGTCATTATCAATTTGTTGACGTTGAGACTTTTGCTTTTGAATATATTTATTAATCTGAGCTTGTTTTGCTTCTTTATCCGCTTGTTGGCTTTTTAAATCATTTAATTTTTGATCCAGTTGACGATTTTCCTCTGAATATTGGTCGATATCATGTACAGTAACAATAACATCACTTTGTTTCATCTCTTCAGACAATTTTAAATACTCTTTTGCAATTGATGCTTCAGCTTTTAATGGTTCAACGCGTCCTTCTAAATCATATAAAATATCTTCTACGCGCGTAAGATTATCTTCAGTGTGGTCTAACTTTTGTAATGATTCAGCTTTTCGCTTCTTATATTTTAATACACCAGCTGATTCTTCAAGTATTTGTCGTCTATCAATAGGTTTAGCATTTAAAATTTCATCTACTCTACCTTGAGATATAATACTAAATGCTTCTTTTCCTAAACCAGAATCCAGGAATAATTCAGTGATATCTCTTAAACGCGCTTTATCATTATTAAGGTAGTATTCGCTCTCACCACTACGATATAAACGACGTGTCACAACGATATCATCTGAATCAACTTGTAACTTTCTAGCTTTATTGTCAAGTTTCAATTGTACTTCTGCATAATTCTGAGCGTTTCGATGTTCTGCTCCTGAAAAAATAATATCTTCCATTTTAGAGCCACGTAATGATTTGGCGGACTGTTCACCTAATACCCATTTAATGGCATCAGTGATATTACTTTTTCCGCTACCATTAGGCCCAACAATTGCAGTTACACCCTTGTCAAACTGAACATCTGTGTGATCTGCAAATGATTTAAAACCTATGGCATCAATTGATTTTAAATACACCATACTATTCTCCTTGTTAATCATTCCACTCATTCTAGTTGAGAGGAGGACAATATTTTACCGTTTAATGGTTTTCTTTAATATATGTTAAAGATTATTATTGCTTTTTAATTTTGAATAAGCGCTCTCTGCCGCTTTTTGTTCTGATTCTTTTTTAGTTTTACCTTGACCTGTTGCTACTGCTTCATTCTCTAAAATGACTTCCGACGTAAACAATCGATGATGCGCTGGACCTTCTTCTTTAATTAAACGATAAGTCACATCTCCACGATTTTGACTATGAACATACTCTTGAAATTGTGTTTTAAAATCAACAACACCAACCAATTCATCATCCTCAACATATGGAAAAATCACTTTCTCAGCAAATTGCCAAACTACATCTAATCCTTGATCAAGATATAAAGCCCCGACAAAAGCTTCAAAGGCATCGGACACTAATGAAGGGCGTGTTCTCCCACCCGTTTTTTCTTCACCTTTACCTAATAAGATAAGTTGATTTAACTCGATTTTGTTAGCAAATATTACAAGTGAGGGCTCACATACAATTGTTGCACGCATTTTTGTTAAATTACCTTCTGGTAAATCTGGATGTTTATCAAAAAGGTAGCGTGAAACCGTCAATTCTAATACCGCATCGCCTAGAAATTCGAGTCGCTCATTATGCGCCAAACGATCCATATTAAAGTCATTGATAAAACTTGAATGAGAAAAAGCTTGTTGATACAAGTCAATATTTGAATATGTAAATCCAAACTCATTCATTTTCTTCGCAAACTGTTGTTGAAAGTCATTAACCATTTCTATTTTTTTTGGATTAGTCACATTAGAACCTCCCATATGTTTATTCTTTGTTTGATTCTTAAGAAAAAAATCTGAGCCATCTTGTAGACGACTCAGATGTAAGTTTTTATTTTTCAAGACTATTGATGTATTTAACTGCATCACCAACAGTATTGATTTTTTCAGCTTCTTCATCAGGAATTTCAGTACCAAATTCATCTTCTAATTCCATCACTAATTCAGCGATATCAAGTGAGTCAGCGCCTAAATCATCTTTGAAAGATGCGTCTTCAGTTACTTTATCAGCATCTACACCTAAACGGTCAACGATGATATCTTTTACTTTATCGAAGTTTTCCACGTCGATTCACCTCCTTTAAAAATGTCTATCCATAGACTACTATATTTTCCCATTTTAATGGGTAAAATACAAGCATTTCTTAAACACTGATAATAAAATTCAAGTACTTCAATTACATGTACATGCCACCATTGACATGGATTGTTTGGCCAGTAATATATTTCGCTCTATCAGATGCTAAAAATGCTACTGTATTCGCTATATCTGTATCTTCACCAAATCGAGATAAAGGTATTTGTTCTAACATTTGTGATTTTAAATCATCACTCAATGCGTCTGTCATATCCGAAACAATGAAACCAGGTGCTACCGCATTGACAGTAATACCACGTGATGCAAGTTCACGTGCGCTTGATTTTGTTAAACCTTCTATACCTGCTTTAGTAGCAACATAGTTAGCTTGTCCTGGATTACCCATGGCACCTACAATACTTGATAAGTTAATGATTGCACCACCACGTTGACGAAGCATTTGAGGTGTAGCTTTTTGAATACAATTAAATGTACCTTTAAGGTTAGTATTGATAACATCATCCCATTCATGTTCTTTCATGCGCATTAATAAATTATCACGAGTGATACCAGCGTTATTTACAAGTACATCTAACGAACCAAATTGACTAACGACTTCTTTAATCATAGCTTTAACTTCGTCGCCTTCAGCTACATTTGCTTGAATCGCAAAACTTTCAACACCTTTAGCTTTAATTTCAGAAACAACTGCTTCAGCTTTTTCTTTATTACCTGCATAGTTTACGGCTACATTGAAACCATCTTCAGCCAATTGTAATGCGATACTACGACCTATACCTCTTGAAGCACCAGTCACTAATGCATTTTTATTCGTCATGATTATTCCATCCTTTCACATCTTCTAGTGTTTGAATTGATGTCAATTTAACATCGCGATTTATTTTCTTAATTAAACCAGATAAGACCTTACCAGGACCAATTTCTATAAAATGATCTACACCTTGCGCAATTAACCATTCTACTGAATCGATAAATTCAACGGGTGAATATAATTGTTTAATCATATTGGACTTAATTGTTGCTGCATCAGTTTCACCCTGTGCATTAACATTTTGAACTATCGGGAACGATGCATCATGCCACTCAAATTGATTAATGAATGACTCAAAGTCTTTTTCAATCACTTGCATCATTGAAGAATGGAAAGGTCCAGAAACCGCTAAAGGTAAGACGCGTTTAGCACCTAACGATTTTCCTTCTTCAACAAATTTATCAATAAGTGATTTGTGACCTGAAACTACAATTTGACCCGGACAATTAATGTTTGCTGGTTCGACCAATTCATCATTTGTAGATAATTCTTTGCATATTCGGCCTACTTCTTCATAACTCAAACCTAATACTGCAGCCATACTACCAACACCATTTGGAAAAGCTTGAGCCATTAATTGACCACGTTTGCGAACAATCTTAACTGCATCTTCAAATTTTAATACTCCTGCAGCAACTAAACTAGAATATTCACCTAAGCTGTGTCCCATAGTATAATCAGCATTAATATTATCTAATGCACTATATAACGCTATACTATGCGTCAATAAAGCTGGTTGTGTATGTTCAGTTTCACCTAGTTTGTTCTCATTATCTGTAAACATCGTTTCCAATAAATCAAAGTCCATTGCTTCTTGAGCTGTATTTAGAATATTTGTCGCTTTCGTATCCTCATTAAACAAATCACTTGCCATGCCAACTTTTTGTGCACCTTGACCTGGGAAAATAATTGCTACCTTACTCATCCTTACCACCTACCGTCTCTCTCATAATCTCGACAATCTTTTCATCGCCAGCAATTTTAGCTTGTCTAATCGCAGAATAAAAAGCGCGAGCATTTGATCCACCATGCGCTTTAACAACCGTTCCGTCAAGACCTAATAATACTGATCCACCGTATTCTGCATAATCCATCTTCTTAGTAAATGCATCTAAGTCTTTTTTTAATACTAAAGCTGCTAGTTTGTTTTTTAAACTTCCTAAAAATGTTTCTTTCAACATTTTACCTATTGATTTTGCAGTACCTTCGATATTTTTAAGTACCATGTTACCCGTATATCCATCAGTTACCACTACATCAGTATTACCTTCCATTAACGTTTTAGCTTCAATATTACCATCAAAGTTAAAGCTTTGATCGCCTTTAAGTAGTTGGTAAGATTTTTTAGTCAATGTATTACCTTTAGCTGGTTCTGTACCGATATTTAATAATGATACTTTAGGATTTTGAATGCCACGTATTTTTTTAGCATAAATATTACCAAGTTGTGCATATTGCAATAAATGTTCTGGTTTCGCATCTGCATTGGCACCCACATCTAAAAATACAAATCCTTTTCCATCAATTGTTGGTAAAGTGACTACAAGTGCTGGTCTTGCCACACCTTTAATACGACCAACAATGAATAAACCTGCTGACATAAGCGCACCGGTATTCCCTGCAGACACACATCCATCCGCTTCACCATTTTTCACTGCTTCTGCCATTCTTACCATTGAACTGTCTTTCTTACGTTTAATAGCTCTTACAGGTTCATCTTCCATTTCTATTTTCTCAGAACAATGTCTAAATTCTATACGTTCATGATTGAGTGTGTATTGATTTTTGTCACCAAATAAAATAACCTCTAAATCTTTAAAATCATTAACTGCTTTCTCAACAGCTTCTAAGACGATACCGGGTGCGTCATCTCCACCCATCATATCAATAGCAATTTTAACCATGTCATTCATCCTCGCTTATATAAAACATTTTAAACGTTCCTTTAAACACTATTGTGTCTCTTACGTATGAGTTTACTTCTATAACATAATGGTGCGAAGTTTTATTTACAACGTGTGCTTCTGCCCTTACTGTATCATTAAGTTTAACTTTCTCAATGAATGCTACATTACTTTCCTGTGTTAACACTGTTGATTTATGTATTAAAGCTACACAAAGCGAATTTGCCTGGGCAAATAACACATGACCTCGTGCTATCTGAGTCTTCGTAAAAACGGATTCTTCAGTAATTTCAATGAGGGATTGAGCGGATATATTTGGTTCAACTTGAATTAAATCTCCAACCACTTCATTTGCCTCTAGAGCACGAATTTGTTCATAATTTTGCTCAGCTACTAATTTAATACGCTTTCGTAGTTCTGGAATACTTAGGTTTGTTCTATCTAACCGTATGGTTTGAATACTAACTTCAAACTGTTCACATAATTCACTATCCGTAATAAAGGGATTTAATTCAATTGCTTTTTGAATCGCCTGACGACGTTCTACTTTTTTCAATTTCAATTAAATCCCTCCTTAAAAGCGAAATTAGTACCAAGTCTTAAACATTCCTCACATATCATAACACTTTCCGTTTGATAAGCTCAACAAATATCATAGTGCTATATTTTACTTTTTGACAATAGTGACTTTTAAGCATCAATCAAAACTCATATGTAGCAAATTCTGATCAATGAATTCACGTAAGTGCTGATATGTTTCTGTAAAAAATTCACCTGATTGTATCAACTCTACCGCCTCGTCTCGAGCTACTTCAAGCATTCGATAATCTTCAACAATGTTCGCTACCATAAAGTCAGGCAAACCACTTTGTTTAACTCCAAAGAAGTCACCAGGACCACGCATTTCTAAATCACGCTCACTCAATTCAAAACCGTCCGTTGTTTGCGTCATAATAGTCATGCGTTCTATGCCAGTTTCTGTCTTGGGAGATGCGATAAGGGCACAGTAACTTTGGTGTTCACTACGTCCTACACGACCTCTTAATTGATGCAACGTTGATAAACCAAAGCGGTCTGCATCATATATCATCATAAATGTCGCGTTTGGTACATTGACACCAACTTCAACTACAGTTGTTGAAACTAGTATATCTATATCATGTTGACTGAATCGCGTCATAACCTCATCTTTTTCTTCAGCTGGCATTTTACCATGTAATAATCCTACTTTTTCCTCTCCATAATGCAGTTTAAGTGATTCATACAACTCGACTACATTTTGCACATCTTCAAGATGCTCTGAACTCTCAATCAATGGACATATTACATAGGCTTGACGTCCTTTATTAAGTTCAGACGTCATTTGTGATAACACTTGCTCATATTGTTCATGCTTTGCCCAATTTGTAATAATTGGCTTGCGCCCTTTAGGTAGTTGCTTAATTGATGACACATCCATTTCACCAAATACAGATATAGCAAGTGTTCTAGGAATTGGTGTTGCTGTCATAAAGAGTACATTCGTCATTGCACCCTTTTCTCTTAAAAGTTGACGTTGATTGACTCCGAAGCGATGTTGTTCATCTGTTATGACAAGTCCTACATTTTGAAGTGTTACATCATCTTGAATAAGCGCATGTGTACCTATTAAACAATCAATAGTACCATTTTCTAATTGCTCTAATAGAACTTTTCTTTTTTTACCTTTAACAGAACCTGTCAGCAATGCTACATTCATGTAGTCACCGAACAGTTCAGTTAAACTATTTGCATGTTGTTCAGCTAAAATTTCCGTTGGGACCATTAATGCTGATTGATAGCCCGCTGTTTTCAACGCATACATACATATTGCTGCAACAACTGTTTTACCTGAACCTACATCACCTTGTAGTAATCGGTGCATACGTATCGGCGCTTTTAAATCTCTAAAGATTTCATTCACACTCTTTTTTTGTGCATCAGTTAATTCAAAAGGTAAAGTTTCTATAAAATCTTTCACTTTTTGAATATCGTAATTTATCTCAATAGCTTCGTCAGATGACTTTTCTAAACGATTTAACCACTGCATTCTTAATTCAAACATAAATAACTCAGTAAAGGCATATGTTCTTCTAGCACGTAATAAGTCCTGTCGATCCTTGGGACGATGTAAGGCATATAGTGTATCCTCTAAAGATTCTAATTTATATTTCTGTTTAAGTTCTTCTGTAAGCCATTCATGGATTGTAACATCATCTAAAGTTTGATAAATCATATCTCGCATTTGTTTTTGTTTAATGCCCTCTTTAATACGATAAACAGGTTCTAACTTAATTTCATTTGTATCTTGTGATTTTTCATTAAAAAACATCCTATTTCCATTTATTTCTTGTTTTGCACGATTCCATTTTCCTTTAACAGTTACCGACCCATGAAGTTCAATTTTCTTTTTCAAGTATGGTTGATTAAAGAAGATACACTTGACCGCGATGTTATCTACCATCAAGTGTACTGTTAACTTTGATTTATTTCTGCCGAAAAATGCGACAGTTGGCATCGAATAAACTTCTCCGACAATTGTGACTGTAGATTGATCTTCAGCCATATTTAAATCTACAACTGTATTATCTTCGTAACGAGTCGGTAGATAAAGTACTAAGTCTTCAACCGTGTTAATATTCAGTTCTTGCAATAAAGCAATTCTTTTTGGTCCTAGTCCTTTGATACTTTGAAGCGGATACGGACTTTCTATTAAATTGACTTTAGTCATAACTTCTCACCTAGTATTTGTAATATTAATCTTTATTTTATCATGATTAGGCTGATTAATTGATTGTCACGCCTTTTGCACTATAAAAAAGGTACGAAACAATATTCATTACGAATTCATTGTTCCGCACCCTAATTCTCTATATGATTAATGCTTATCTTTCACATGCCCATCCATCTTTATCACGGTCTAACTTAGATTGATAAGCATGATGTCCTTTTTTAACTCCATTGGGATATTTCTTTCTCATCAAAGTACAATTTTTATAATATTCTTTAGATTGCTTTTTTGTTGTTTTTGAAGGCGAGGTCTTTGGTGTTGTTGGCTTTAGAGTAGACTTGGCAATAGATGTCTGACCTGCCTTGGTTTTAGAGTTCGATGTTGTCTTACTCCAAATATTTAACTTTTTAGCTAGAGCTTTCGATTGACTCACCTTCAACATCTGTTCGAACGTATTATTAGGTGGATAAATGTATGTTACTCGTGCTAATCCTTGTCTTACAACGGCTTCATTAACCATTCTACCATCAGCATAAACATACGCTAAATAACGACCATATTTATCTGTGCGTTGCCCTCTATCAAACTGCACTTGAATAGTACGAGCATTTGCTAACATATTTGTCGTGAAACGACTAGCTTCTGGACCATATTTTTGAACAGGTTTACGTGGATCTTTAGTTTCAGGTGTATCGATAAGCAACAATCTAAAAGTCGATTTCTTCCCTTTGTAAAGTAGTTGAACAGTATCTCCGTCAATACCCTTCACAAATTTAACTTTCTCTTTCGTTAATACATTACTTTGCGCATTAACAATGTGCTGTGGCATTACTACTAATAATGAGGTAAACGCTATTAAAATCGACAAACTTGCAATGGCAACCTTCTTTTTAAAAAGAAGTAACATAAAACTAATAACAAGACAAATAAATACTAAATATAAATCCCCCATAAGTATTCTCCTAATATTTAATATACATATATTTTATACTAAACATAATAAAAAATACTATTAAAATTTTAATATTTTTATCATTTAAATCACTTATAAGAAAATGAAAGTTTAGCTCCATATAAAAAAGGCTCTACGTCAAATCGGACTGATGAGTCCAAATATTGAGATTAAGCAACCTTAGGTTGTTTAATCTCTTTTTTTGTTGTTGAGGCAAATAGTCGCGAAGTTATAATAATTCGATTACGCAAATTATCATAATTTCTATAACCAAAAGATCCCCTTTTAATGAGTTT